>JBMOME010000214.1:0-8468 GCA_049323095.1 Thermodesulfobacteriota bacterium | reverse complement strand
CAGTTACAGTCGGTTACAGGCCGGAGAAGGTATACCTGGAGAGGACTTGCACCTCTCTGATTAAGTACGCCCGCAGGCGCACTGGCCCCGACGTCATACGTCGGGGTCGCGTAGCGACAGGAGGTTTATTCGGGCGGATATGCGACTCTTGGCATTGTTGCTCGACAAGCAGGCAAGAGCATAGACCTCCTGTGCCTTCGGCACCGGGACGTATAACGTCCCGGCCACCCGCACATCGTAGCACGAAGTTCCCAGTGCCACGACTTTTGAGACGGCCTCGGCCGCGCGCCCCTACAGGCGTCTTACGAGTGCGTGGTCAAGCAACAAATAACCCCCTGAATCAGACACGGACCTGCCAAAGCTCAGGTCCGTGGCACCCCGTGGCCGATGCGGACTTATTCTTGGGTGCCACTGACCTGGGCACCAGGTCAGTGCTGATGTTGATCGAAGCCATTTCAAGCACTTGAAAGCGAATTTGCGTCGAGTGCCGGCTGCTCAGAAATGATCTACATATTGCACATTGCGTTTCAGGAAGTTGATGCGGTCATATTTGTGAATGTACGAATTTGACAGTGCGCGTGTATCCAAAGCAGGGGCGTTCTCCACTGGAGAGCCCTTCCCCTTCTGCACTTCGCCTATGTAAAGCTCGCCTCGATTGGGATCTGCGAATCGTGCGATCCAGCGCACGTTAGGATCGTTTTGAATTCGGCGATAGAACTCCCTTGAGCGAATGTCCTTTGAAAAAAGCTCTGTATCGAGAATCAGCCAATCTGCCATAAGCTCATTGTTCTTTTCGTATGCATCCACAAACGCGTGAAGGATTGGCTCGGGTGATCCGATAGCGTGTTTCCGTCGATCAGTGGGGAAGTCTTTGGGCATGACAACCCGCTTGTTTTGCCCTCTCGCGTATTGCCCAACCGCGGCCGCAATATTCCTCGGCAGGAACGCGGTCTTGTCTTCGCGGAGGAGGTCCGGCCTTTGCTCTATGAGGAAACAAGCCGCGGCCAGAACGCGACGGTCACCGTCGTCGTATGGTGTGAAGTCCTTGCTGAAGGTAAGGTACACCTGAAATACCAGCATCACGGCACACAAAACACCAATTGCGGACTTTGGGAATCTTGAAAGGCTCATCGCAGCCAGCACGGTTGTCGGCAACGCCATCACATACAAATAGGTCGCTGATGTGGATGATGACACAAGCCCGCACAGTGCGATCAAGAACCATATAACCAGCGCGTCCATCATGGACCGTTGTATGCGCAGAGCTGATAACTGGGTCCGTTCCCTGAGAACATAGAGCGCGATGCCCGCACAGGCCAGCGCCAGGTGAAGGCCGCCGCCGAGCAGCACGTTCCGGACAACTCTCTCAAGAAAGTCGGGGTTGGTGGCCAATTCCGAATAGCGCACAAATGGATACAAGAGCACCGTGGTATGAGCTACATCCTTTCGGCCGCTCAGAAACAACCAAATCGGCCATGCGATCTGGATAAGCCCGATCAACAAAGGGATAATATTGTATGGATTGCGCAAGACAGCGCCGAATCGACCGCTGACGATGACGAACAGCGCGAGCGCGAACAAAAAAGACGGCCAATCCAGGGCAGTGAGCAAATACAGAGCGAGACATGCAGGGGCCGCGGCCCGGTAGAGCCGGCTCTCAGGTTGCAGAAGATAGCTCATCATAAAATAGAAGATGGCAAAATGTAGCAGCGTGGAAACCGTATTGAAGACCCACGGAACGCGTATTGTTTCGCCCCACCAGGGACTGAGCACAAATAGCAGAGCGCACATGTAGCCGAATCGAGCCGAATAAAGCCGCGCTCCGATCAGATAGGCGAATACGCTCGCGGCAAACGTAAAGAGTGTATTGGGGAACTGCATGGTGGCCGGGCTCAACGGTAGGATATCACCGACCGCATATGCCCATGCGTTTAAAAGCATGAATTGCAGCGGCCCCTCCATGTGCAGGAACGCCACTCTGAAAAACGTGCTCCATGGATCCGGCTGGGATATGAAGTGCGAAAAGGTGGTAGCAGCATCCCTGATGCCGATCTCATCGAAGTAATCGTGCATCGGCGATTGTCCCAGCGTGCCCAAAAGCCACAAATAAATGAAGAGGCCAGCAAAGAAAGCGTATGTCATCAACCGGCCGCATTTCACGTCGGTTACGCTTTCAGCGCTATGCGTCTCAGTCCCAAGATTCGGGTGGCTTTGTTCTTCAATCATATCGTGGTGTACTTGACGGAAAGTCCGGACAATCCTCTGGTGCAAATCCCAATCACGTTCTGAAAGTGTTAGGCCAAAACGCAGCATAGCGCACCCGCGGCCGGAGGTTCAATCGCTAACTTTGCAAAGCCCAAGAAATAGACGAGGTCTTCCTTTGGAACCGTAACGTGCTATGATGGTGCATGCTCAGCCGCTGCTGCCGGGATCTCGAACGCACAAGGAGAGGGTTCTTTTTGACTCTCGAAGCCTTCTTCACCTTGTACAAGGAATTGAACGTATGAAACAAAGCCATTTGATCTACCTCCTCTTCTTCGCTTCAGGAATTAGCGGGCTCATGTATGAGGTGGTTTGGCTCAGAATGCTTACGCGCGTAACAGGCGTAACCGTCTACGCGACCGCGACCGTTGTAGCGGCTTTCATGGCCGGGCTCGCGCTGGGGAGCTTCCTATTCGGCCGAATTGTGGACAAGCGGCAAGACCCACTGAGAATGTATGCGTCGCTGGAGTTCCTCATCGCCGGCGCGGCGTTGCTCGTTCCGTACGCGCTTTCAGCGTCTATTCCTCTGTTTGGATACGTCCATGATCTCAGCCAAGGGAATCTCACCGTTACGATTGCCGCACGAGCCGTGGTTTGTTTCGTTCTGCTCTTGGTTCCGACGACGCTGATGGGGGGAACTCTGCCCATCCTCACCTCCTATCTGGTCAGGAAGGACAGCCGGTTCGGACGACATTTGAGCCTGCTCTACGGCATTAACACCCTCGGGGCGGTCAACGGCGTCGTCTGGAGCGGTTTCCTCTCAATCGGCCTGCTGGGCGAAATGAAGACCATGTATATCGGTGCGGTAATAAACCTATTCGTGGCTACCGGAGCCTATTTTCTCTTCAGGCGCGAAGGAGGGCAGCCAGGAGTGGCTGCAACCGCAGCGTTCTCTTCAGGTCGTGAAAGTTCCATATCCCCTTACCCCGATCGCGTGAGGGCAGCGGTTCTGCTAGCTTTTGCAGTAAGCGGCTTCACCGCCTTGGCCTATGAAGTTATCTGGACTCGTCAACTCATTCTCTTCCTTGAAACTTCCATCTACGCGTTTTCCGGCATGTTGGCCCTCTTCCTCACTGGTATCGCGCTGGGCAGCGTGACCATGAACCGGTTTGTAGAAAAACTAACTTCACCTCTTGCGGTGTTTGGGATCCTGGAACTGGTGGTCGGCCTGCTCTCTGTGGTGAACCTCTATTTGTTCGTACCATTGGACAGCGCCTGGGCCGAATCTGTGTTCGGCTGGAGCGTGCCCGTAGTTGCCTCGTTCATCTTGGTCTTTCCTCTAACCTTCGCGTTCGGACTGATCTTTCCTGTGGCCGGCTATTGTTACGCGAGGAGTGCGCAGAGCGCCGGGGCTGCAACAGGCAGACTGTACGGCTTTAACACTGTTGGCAGCATCCTGGGATCGCTCCTTGCCGGCTTCCTCTTCGTGCCGGTGATGGGCTCAACGCGAGCGGTTATTCTGATGGCAGGGGTGAACACGCTGCTTGGGATCGTCTTAATGGCACTGGAACCAGCCAGGGTTCGAATGCGGGCCGCGACTTTGGTCCCAGTTTGCCTCGTGTTTGCAGTCCTGACCTGGGGGGCTATAGGCAATGACCCGTTTCTGGCCACCGTGGAGCATCGCATATTCCGCGCGGCCCAGGCCAACCCGGCCGAAACACCTGCTCACCCAAACGCAGAGGTTCATTTCAACGGCGAGACCTTGGAGGGAACCGTTACCGCATTCGCGACAAGCGGCCGGAAACGTCTCTGGATCAACGGCATCGGAATGACTTCTCTGTGCACTGAGACAAAACTCATGGCACACCTGCCGCTTCTCTTTGCCCGCGACCCCAAGGAGCTGCTGGTTGTATGCTTCGGGATGGGGACCACGGTCCGGAGCGCTACGCTGCATCCGGGACTAACCGTTGCTGCGGTCGAGCTGGTCAAGGAGACCTTTGACCTCTTCAAGTACTACCATCCCGACGCGGATGAGGTGCTCCAGAAGAACGTTCGCTTGATCGCGAACGACGGTCGGAACCACCTGCTCTTCAATCCTAAGAAATACGATGTGATCACCGTGGATCCGGCTCCCCCGACTTACAGCGCCGGAACCGTAAACCTCTACAGCCGGGAATTTTTCCAATTATGCAGAGATCGGCTTACGCCGGACGGCGTAATGTGTCTGTGGTTTCCTGGGGGATGGGGCGACGAGGACGTACTCGCTATCCTGCGGACTTTCAGTGAAGTATTCCCCGAGTGCTCCGTGTGGAGCGGTCCTCACCGATGGGGCTTCTACTTCATCGGAACGCTCAAACCGGTTTCGTGGCAGGAATTCAGAGAACGGGTTAATGAAAAGTTCAAAGACCCCGCGTTCGTGCAGGATCTCGCGGAGTACGATCGGTCTTGCGCGACACCCGAACAGCTCTACAGACTCTTACTCTGGGACAAGGCCGCTGTGGACCGACTCAGGCCCAAAGGTGCCCTGATTACGGACGATTATCCGTTCACCGAGTTCTTCCTGGTGCGCTGACGACTCTATTTCACCACCGGTTTTATTGGCGTGCGGAATATGCGTCCTGTGCTGGAGAGCATGACCAGATCTGACCCCTGGATCGCGGGGCCCAGCGCGTCATCATCCGGTGGGACGAATGACGTGGTGCGAGCGTCCAAGAGTCCCTTGCCGCGGAGCAAAGTCTTGAGCGGAGCTACGTAGATCAGGCTTCGCCATGGTGACTTATTGAGCTCCAGCACTGTATCTTCCCATATGGCAAGCCCGGAGGGGAACCCACCGTTGACATAGGCAGCTTCTCGCCCGCTCAGAATCGAGCCCGCGGCCATCGCCATGCTCGGATCGATGAGATACGTCTTTCGGGTATACAAATAGTTGGCGACCAGCCAGACGTCTTTCCCTCTGTGCTGCATTGCTCCCATGGCAGTGATCCGCAGATGACTCATCGGCAGCGTGAGCAGAATGACCGCGCGGCCGTTTCGGAACGATGATTCCAGATTTATTCCCATGAGCAGGTGGGTGGTTCGATCGACCAGGTAGAGCACGCCGTCCTTAACGGGAAAAACGTTGAAGGCCGGATTCATATAATTGGGAAGCACGAATTCTTCCACCGGAGTCTTTCCGGAAGGGTCCGTCCGCCGCACGATTTTGGGGCCTTCACCGGTCTCCAACATGACCAGGAACTTGTCCTCTTGGACAGCGAACCCGATTACCTGTGCGAGCTCGTTCTCTGCGATAAGCACCGGGCCCGGCTTCCACTCGACCCGCATTTTCGGGCTATCCAGGATTGCCCTGATAGGCACTTGGTTTGCCCAGACAAGTATGGCGAGAAGCACGGTCAGAGGCACAGCCGCGTTCAAGGTGTAGTTAAGCTTACTTGAATAGGCGTCACCTTCGGTGAAGCGCACTTCCGCGTCGAATTTCTTCCGTATTCCTCTCTTGAGCCGAAAATATCCCACCAACACTTCGCCGGCCATGAGCACCGAGCAGATGGTCATGAAAAGCGGAAAATAGTTCCGCCCCCAGACTGCCCAAATCCCGTACATGGCGTACAAGAAGTACTTGTTGGTCAGCGTGATCCGGGTCCCAAGACCCATGAAGTTGATGATCACGCCAAAGACCACCACAATGAGGTAGAGCGTAATGTAAATGCAGCCAAGAAGCGGCTCCACAAAGTGATGGAATACCGCCAAGGTGGCGACCACCACCATGCCCAGTTGGTCGCACACCAGATCGGTAAAGGCTCCTGAGTGAGAAGCCCTTCCTGCATAACGTGCGTATGCGCCGTCTAAGCCGTCGCACAGGATGTGGGCCGCGAGAAAAATGACAGCGGTCAGCGGACTGCGCACAAAATAGAGCACCACGCCTGCCAGGAGCGCGATCCCGATGTACGAAATGGTATCCGGGACAAGTCCTAGCCTTTTGAAGAGAGGCACAAGGACCGCAGCCATTGTGGTTCGCTTGTTCGCAAACCAAACGTGGATAAAGCGATCCTTCCCGAAGTAGTGAAAGAATTCTTTCTCAGGTTCAGGTTTGATGCTTAGTGGGCGCTCATCTCGCATCGATTCCATGTGCCGTGGGCATTCTCCATGCCAAACATAGCATCAATGCCGACCGTCTTGCTCTTGGGCCGGCACGGTTGATGGCGTGCTAATGAAGAAGCATAGTCAAAGCCCGCTCTTTTCTCCTGCAAAGCTCCAGCGCTCAATTTCACGTTAACTATTCGCGAACCACGCGCCGTACTGCTCTTCCCATTCGGTGGTCGTATCCCGATGTGGCCGTCATTGCCCGAGCTTGGCTACAATCTGATCTGCCGTGCTCCGAATGGACTCCTTATCTCCAGGTACCGGCTCCCACTCTGAAATCCGTATCCCGTCACCGTGCCAACGCGGCACCAGATGCACGTGGAGGTGCGGCACAACCTGATTGGCCGCCCTTCCGTTGAGTTGAAGTACGTTCATGCCCTCCGGCCGAACCACCTCCTGAACAGCTTTGGAGAGCCTGCACACTACCCCCGTCACGTGGCCGTACGTTCCCGGATCTATATCCAGGATGTTCCCGAAATGCTCTTTTGGCACAACGAGCAAGTGCCCGGTATTGAGAGGGCTGATGTCCATGAAAGCAATACACTTGTCGTCTTCGTACACCTTGAAACAGGGAATCTCTCCGGCAACGATCTTGCAAAAGATGCAGTCCTTATCGGTCTTCATCGCTCCTCACCCCTGTCGAAATCAAATTACTCAGTTGTGTCTGCCACGATCCCCTTTGAAACGCAAGAGGGGATGGGAGCCGCGTACCCGCTCAGCTTGCCCAGCACACCGCGAACAGAAATACATCATAGGCCGGTTCGTGCATCAAAGAGCCCTTCAAAGAGCGCGGTTGTGAGGTACCTTTCCGCGGCGCTGGGCAGTAACGTCACAATGGTTTTCCCCTGGAATTCCGGCCTCGAAACAAGTTTTGCACATGCAGCCACCGCAGCGCCTGAAGAAATGCCTGCGAGAATTCCTTCTTCCCGAGCAAGTCTGCGAGCGTAGGTCACGGCCTCATCGCTGGAAACGGTGACGACCTCGTCGATAAGGCCCAAATCGAGCACGTCCGGCACGAAGCCTGCTCCGATTCCTTCTATCTTGTGAGGCCCCGGGACAACTTCCTTCCCCTGGAGCGTCTGTGTGATAACCGGGCTCTCAGAAGGCTCTACCGCGACCGAATAGATCTTCTTGGCTTGCCTTTGCTTGATAAAACGAGAGATTCCGGTGATGGTTCCGCCGGTCCCCACACCCGATACCAGGACGTCGATGCTTCCGCTGGTCTCCTCCCAAATCTCCCGTCCGGTGGTCTCTTCGTGGATTTTAGGATTGGCAGGGTTTTTGAACTGCTGAGGCATAAAGTACTTGTCCGGATTGGCGTTCGCTATCGCGTACGCGCGATCCACCGCTCCTCTCATGCCCTTTTCGCCTTCGGTGAGAACCAGGTTGGCGCCGAGTATTTTGATAAGCTTTCGCCGTTCAATGCTCATGGTTTCTGGCATAGTGATGGTGAGCGGATATCCCTTGAGCGCACAGACAAAAGCTAGAGAAATGCCTGTGTTACCGCTCGTCGGTTCAATGATCTCGATTCCGTTCCCGATCAGTCCCTTTTCTTCCGCGTCCTTGATCATGGAATAACCGATACGATCTTTGACCGAGAAAGCGGGGTTTCGACCTTCGATTTTGGCCAAGACGAGTGTCTTGGACGGATCGAAAATCTTGATCAGTCGCACCATTGGCGTCCTGCCAACTGATGCCACGTTGTCCGGGGAGTATTCTCTCATTGCTCGCCCCCTCCCTGTGGGTCTTCACATTGGTAGAAGAGGGGCTCACCGTTCATATCCCGACCATGATGCGGGCTTGGATACGAGGCCAAGACGAGAGTCTCCAGCCATTTCATGCTTAAGAGCTCCTGTCCCGACGGGTGTGTGTGAAGGGAGGCCCTGGTTCTCCAGTGAGTTATGCGTGATCGTTCGTCTCGGTCGGGCAGCAGTTTGGAGAAGGAAGGGCCATTGCAGCGGCCGTGATTGCCCCTCATATACGACCGCGATGGTAAACAATACTCTCACAATAATCGAGTTGGGTAAAGAACAAAACCGATCTGCTAGGGTAATCGTTCTGTTACGCGTGAGGGAGATTGTCATTGCGACCCCGCTGAAAAGCGGGGGAAGCAATTTCCCAACCTTTAA
>JBMOME010000213.1:0-8515 GCA_049323095.1 Thermodesulfobacteriota bacterium | reverse complement strand
TATTGCGAGCACGTATTCAGGCGTTCCATCCTCTGCCAGTATGGGGAGCTTCTTGGAATGTATAATTCTGAGGCCGTTGCACTTGGTGCCTACCATTTGCTCCGGTATGCACACCAGTGTTCCACTGGCCAAAGCTTGACGGTCTTGGGAGCAAAAAGTATCTGCCTGTTCCGTGGGAAACAAATCGTAGACGGTCTTGCCTATCACGTCTTCGCTGGGATAACCGTAGACCTCGCGGCAAGCCCTGTTCCACAGGATATATCTTAATTCCTGAGCATCTTTCAGGAAAACCGGTGTGGGGAGATACTCTACGATCGAAGACAGGAGATTCTTGAGTCGCTTCATCTCCTCTTCGGCCTTTCTACGTTCTGTCATGTCGAGGATCGTTCCCATGATCCGCAATGGTTTGCCCTGTTCGTCTCGTTCGACGACTTTGCCTCTGGACAGAAGCCTTTTCAATTCTCCTGATATACTTCGACTCCGGTATTCGGATTCGTAGAAGGGGGCGAGTCCGTTGAGATGGCGGTTCAAAGCCTCTGACACATGAGGCCAATCATCGGGATGAACCATTCTTTTCCAAGTGCGGATACTGGGTTCAACTTCTCCCGGAGCGTACCCCAGCAGCTCGTAGAGCCGATTGTTCCAAACTGCTTTGCCGGTTTGAACATTGTAATCGTACAAGCCAAGTTCGGCTGCGCCCAAGGCTAGTTCCAACCTATGCTCGCTTTCACGCAGCGCAGCCTCGGCCCGGGCGCGCTCAGGTTCGGCAGCCTCAAGCTCGGTGACTCTCTCACGCCAGGCCTCCAATTCGCTGATGAGCTGCTCCCTTGTCTTGTCCCGGTCTATCATGTGTCTCACTCCCTTTTACGCACTGGCCTGCGGCCTTTTCCGCCTGTTTCTCACGTTCCGTATTCTCAGGAGATTCTTTTTTAAACACATGAGATAGTCCTTATTTCGTCCTGACGTTGGAGTACACCGGCGCAGGCCGTAACATGTTTCATTTCTTCGCGCAGAGTTCCGAGGCGTTGGGCAGCACATACGGTGGGCTTCTCCAATCTGGTGCCTTTTTTTCGGTGACGCGATGGAGGTGCTGCTCATGTCCCTGGGATTCCTTTCCGTTGCTTCCTCCGAACTTCAGGGGTAGTGCCATAGGAGAAGCAAATTCCATACCACCAGTCGCCTGCCGCGCATCTACCCGGAATTCCAAGGGTACTTGCCGGATTAAACAGAGAGGTCGTCAGAAGTGCCTGAAGGGCGCGGTCGTAATGATTAAAAAACACACATTACGCACAATCCATCGCGCTTTGGCAAATTTCTGAGAATAGAATCTGCCGGCTCCATGAGCCAATTTTGCTGTGGTTATTTTTTGAGCATCAGCCAGAGGCGTTTTCCCTTAATCAAATGGTCGCTCCAGGAGTAAGCAAGTACTAAGGGTTGGAGTCTTTCCATGACAGCTCAAAACATTACCGTGAGCTTCAAGTGGTGGCTAGGTGTGACCTTGGCTTTAGTCCTTCTTGCCTGGATTGGCATCGCAACAGCCACCGGATCTCTCCAAGCGCAGCTTGTGGATGCTGCAAAGAGCGGTGATCCGGCGCTGGTCAAAACCCTTTTGACTAAAGGTGCTAACGCCAATGCACAGGATGAGGACGGACAAACCGCATTGATAGAAGCCTCCTTTGCGGGACATCTCGAAGTGGTCGCGTTTCTTCTGGCCAAAGGTGCGGACATCAACGGAAGAGACGATGAAGGCTGGACTGCCCTGATAGGAGCTGTACCTCACGGCCACACGGAGGTAGTGAAGTTCCTGCTGGACAAGGGAGCTGATATCAATGCAAAGAATAAGCTGGGCGTCACAGCGTTGGAACTTGCTGCGAAGGAAGGCCACACGGAACTGGCGAGGTTCCTCTTAAGCAAGGGGGCCAATATACACGCAAAGAACGCATATGGTTGGACAGCCTTAATGTTGGCTGCCGGACAAGGCCACCGAGACGTTGTAGATCTTCTTCTTGATAAGGGCGCTGCTCTCAATGCGAAGGACAACAGGCACTGGACAGCCCTCATGTGGGCTGCCAGTGAAAGTCAACTGGAAGTCGCACAAATTCTGCTAGATAGGGGCGCCAACGTCAATCACAGGGATATATATGGTGAAACAGCACTGATGCACGCTGCAAGCCAAGGTCACGGGAGGGTGACGAGACTCCTCTTGGACAAGGGCGCTGCCGTGAATCTACGGTCCGCGGATGGCTGGACTGCTCTGAAGATCGCACAAGAGAAAAAGCACAAAGGAATCGTCAAACTCCTGGAGGTTCATGGAGCAAAGGAGTAGCCTTGATAGATGGCGGGGCACTTCCACTTTTCTTATGAATAGTGGTCTGCGCACCCCTTGTATTCGATTTAATCCATACCCTCAAAGTGCCGAACGCCTTATGTCGAGATTACGGCATGGCTAACACCGATCAAATACCTGTTCAGGCGAATGATGTCGTACTGTCAGCAGAATACTTTGGTCCCAAGGTTTGGCTCGTGATCATAGTGCTTGTCATACCGGTTATGTGCTTCTTTTCCGCCATTGCTTACCTGTCCATATTGGATGGGACATATACGGGGTCGCTTGCCCTATTGGTAGCGGCGTCCGCACTTATTATTGCGCTTGATTCTTTATTTCTAAAGGAAATCGTCTTTTTCCAAGACAGGGTTATGAAAGCTTGGCATTTGCTCGGACAGAGAACGATATATTATTCGAAGGCAAGCGTGACTGACCCTCGAGTGCACATGGGATGGCTTTCCAGTTCCGGCGTACATTACATCTTCGAGAGCAACGAAAACGGAAAGCCGGTCCGCTGGCGCATACCTATCGGTTACATCCCCTTCTTCTTTCCCTCTGACACCGCAAGAACAATCAATATGATTATGGATTATATGACGGAGGACAAAGAAAATAATCCCAAAAAATTCAAGAAAGCCATGTTGCCCAAAGAGGTCATCGAATTACCAACTGCCCAATAATAGGGTCACTTTGGAGCTTCCGATAATAGTGAGTGTAGGAACACAAGGCGTTCCGGTGTACGAGGAGCAATCCGCGGTGGAGAGTGCGGGATTCGCAAGCCTGGATTCCGGCTTCCGCCGGAATGACGGATAACCGCACCACAAATCAACGATTCTCCCCGCTTCTGAGAAGACCGCTTCAACCCCCCCTTTTCCGAACTTGGAAACATAGGAGTTTTTGAAGGAGGGGTCCAGGGAGGGCACTTTTTGCAGAAAGTGCCCTCCCCGGCTACTTCTCCTAAAACTCTTATCTTTCACGCGAGCCATCGTTTGCGGCGTTTGTAGTGTTTTACGTCGCGATAGCTTTTCTTACCGATTTCGGTCAGGCCCAGGTAGAATTCTCTTACATCTTCGTTATCGCTGATTACGGCTGATTCGCCGTCGAGCACTACGCGGCCGTTTTCCATCACATACGCATATTGGGCGAAATCCAGGGCCATGGCCGCGTTCTGTTCGGCCAGGAGCACGGTGACATTCTCCTGATCGTTCAGGCTGCGAATGATATTGAAGATCTCTTCGACCAGGAGCGGCGCCAGTCCCATGGAAGGCTCATCCAGGAGCATGATTTTGGGCTTGGACATGAGTGCTCGTCCAATGGCCAACATTTGCTGCTCGCCACCGGAAATGTAACCGGCCTTCGCTGCGCGGCGTTGCTCCAATCGTGGAAAGTATCGATAAACGACACCTACGTCGTCTCGAACCTGCTTGTCATTCCTGGTATACGCTCCGCAGAGGAGATTATCTTCCACAGTGAGGTGCTCGAAGACCCGCCGACCTTCCATGACCTGGATGACACCTTGTTTGACCACTTGCGCAGGATGCATTTTGTCTATGCGCAGGCCCGCGAACTCGATGGTTCCCTTGGTCACTTCACCGCGCTCCGCATGAAGCAGGTTGGAGATAGCTTTGAGTGTGGTGCTTTTGCCGGCGCCGTTGGCCCCGAGAAGGGACACTATCCCCTTCTCGGGAACCTCGAGAGAGACCCCCTTCAGCACCAGGATCACGTGCTCGTAAATGACTTCGATGTTGTTCACCCTGAGAAGAGGGGGCTTGGCGCCATCGTTCATCTCGTATTCCTCTCTCTTCGTTGCAACGCACGCTGCTGCATGTTCATGCTTTGAAGGCGAGCTGGTCTTACTTCTTCTCGCCCTTCTTGGCCGCGTAATCTTCCGCGGAGCGCTTCACTTCAGTCTGCACTATGTCTTTCATGGGAGCGATCCAATCGGAAATACTCACCCACTTGGCGCCATCCCACTTCTGGAACCTGATCCAGCCGCCGCCTTGATGATCGGTAGGGCTGGTTTTGAGTGGCGGCATAAAGCCTTCCGCGCCGAGCTCTTTGAGCCGCTTTTCATCGATGTTCAGGTTTTCAAGCGCCCATTTCATTTGCTCGCCGTTGATGGGCTTGGCTCCAAACTTCTTGTACGCGGTGCGCAGGGCCTCTGCGGTGATGATGCCGTGGATCACTCCCCGGTTGTAATACACGGTGCCAACCCGGGTAACAGGCAGGTTGCCCTTTCCCTTCATGTAGATATTTTCCAGGATCTCCTGAATGATCGGGTACTGTTGGCCCACACCGTGGAAATTTGTGGTGATATAGTCTTTTCCCGCGGGGCCCGCGGGTACCACATCCTCTTCAGAACCGCACCACCAAACACCAATGATGTGATCGCGAGGGAATCCCACGCGCGCGGCTTCCTTGAGCGGAACGGTGCAGCTAATGCCCCAGTTGCGATTGATAACCCAATCCGCTTTAAAGCGACGCTTTATGTCCAGCCACTGCGCGCTCTGTTCCAGGCCGGGTGCAGGAACCGGGAAAAGGCCCAATTCAAAACCGTATTTCTCAGCCAACACTTTCAGGATCGGGATGGTTTCCTGGCCATACGCCACGTCGATGTAAAGCAGCGCTATCTTCTTTCCTTTGAGTTTGTTCAGGCCGCCTTCTTTCGACGCGATATAGTTGATTTTTCCGGTGACCTGAGACCAGTACGTGGTCACGAGGGGAAAAATGTAGGGGAAGATCTCGCCACCTGCCTGCGCATCTGCACGACCGTATCCGATGCTCGTCAAGGGGATCTTATCTGCAGCAGCGCGCTCCATCAGGGCATAGGTGATCCCGGTGCTAACGGGATGGTATACAGCCGCGCCGCCATGTTCCTTCTTCGTGCGCTCGTAGCACTCCACCCCGCGTGGCGGTGAATATGCGGTTTCACATTCTTCCCACTTCAACTTGATCCCGTCGATACCTCCCTTCAAGTTGAGGAGATCAAAGTAGTCCTCCATACCTCCGCAGATGCCGCTGCCGCCCGGCGCGTACGGTCCGGTGCGGTAGCACAAGAGAGGCAGCCACTGTTCCTTGTCCTGCGCCCCTGACAGCGGGGGCATGATCAAGAGGAATGCCATTGCAAGCGAGATCGCCAGGACACATCTCAGTTTCATCGCTTTGGACATAGATTCTACCTCCTTCGGTGAGGATGCGAAAAACCGCGTTATGAGTCTTTCTGCCCAGTGCCCTTCTCGTCGGTCCGGGCCCGGGACGCTCTCTCGTATGGTTTCCCTTAGTAGGGGAATGGCCATAACCGGAGGTAATCCTTGATCGTATTCCACAATCGGGCCAACCCGAACGGTTCTACCGCCAGGAAGAAGATGATCAGGGCCCCAAAGATCATGTTCTCGACATTGGCCATCAGATCGAGCGTGAAGACCTTACTCAGGTCAACGATGCGGTGATTGACGAAGCTAATGCCCAAATTGATGAAAATCGGCAACAGCGTGATAAACGCCGCACCAAGGAACGATCCCAACACACTACCCATGCCGCCGATAATCACCATGCCCAAGATCTGGAACGAAACGAGCAGATGGAATTCCTCGATATTGGCCGAACCGTAATAGAAGGTCACAAGGAGCCCACCAGCCACGCCTGCGTAGAACGAGCTCACCGCGAAAGCGAGCATCTTATACCTAAACTGCGATATACCAATGATCTCCGAGGCCACGTCCATGTCTCGGATCGACATCCAGGCGCGGCCTATACGGCTCCGGACCACGTTCTTGGCAAAGAACGCCATGACCACTACAACGACAAGGGCAAAGTAGTACTTCTCCGCGGCTGTATCGATTTGCCAGCCCAGAAGCTCAAGCGCCTTGATGTCGATGGTGGAATAGACGCCGCCGCTGATCCACTTGACGTGCGTGATCACCCACTCGATGATCAACTGGGCCGCCAAGGTAGAGACCGCCAGGTAGAAACCCTTGATCCTCAAAGAGGGCAGGCCGAAGACAGAACCCACTGCGGCCGTAATTACCCCGGACCCGAGCAATGCCACAGGAATAGGCACGTCATACCGGTTGTACATGACAACAGTGGCGTATGCTCCCACAGCCATGAATCCCGCGTGACCCAATGAAAGCTGCCCCGCGTAGCCCGTCAAGATGTTGAGCCCGAGAGCAGCCAGCGAGAAGACGAGAAACGGAATGAAAATACTCACCAGCATGTAATGACTGGACACGAGCGGAATGACGAGGAACGCCAGGAACATAGCCACACAGAAGCCCACCTTGTCCAAGGGGATAGGGAAGAGCTCCATGTCCTTAGCGTACGTGGTCTTCAAGACACCGGTTTCTCGATAAAACATGGCTCAGACTCTCTCGATGATCTCTCGGCCGAAAAGGCCGTAAGGACGCACCGCAAGGACAATCAACGCCAGAAGATACGGGAAAAAATTCTTTATGCCGCCGCCCACGGCTGGCCCGATTAGGCCCTCCGCGAGGTTTTCGGCAGCCCCGATGATCAGGCCGCCTATGATGGCGCCGGGGATGGAGTCAATCCCGCCTATGATAAGAACCGGCAGGGCCTTGAGCGCCAAGAGCGCGAGGCTCGCTTGCACTCCAACTCTGCTCCCCCACAATGCTCCAGCCACAATCGCGACGATTCCGGCTATGGCCCACGTGATGCCCCAGGCTTTGCGGAGAGGAATACCTACCGCGAGTGCAGCCTCGTGATCGTCCGACACTGCTCGAAGCGCACGGCCGGTCTTGGTCTTCTGGAAGAACCAGACGAGTAATATCACCAGGACGCCTGCCACTACCGCGCCTAGGATGTCCATGTTGCTGATGAACATCCCGGCAACTTCGTACGTCTGGTCGATGAGGCCCAGTTCCAAACCTCGGGGTTGGGTGCCCCAGACGCCCTGAGCCAAACCCTGAAGAAAGAAGGCCACGCCGATGGTTGCCATGAACAGCACCAGTGGCGGCCGCGCCACCAGCGGCTTGAGCACGATCCGCTCGATGGCCATAGCAAGGATCAGCATGATTGCTAATACGATGATGAGGCTAATCCAAAATGGAATCTTGACCACGAAGGATGCTAAGGCCAAGGCTGCAAGGAAGGTCATGTCCCCCTGAGCAAAGTTGAATACTCCCGAAGCCTTGTAAATGAGCACAAAGCCAAGGGCCACGAGGGAATACATGAGACCTATCAGCAGTCCGCTGATGGTGAGCTCCAAGGCAAAGAGCAGGGTTTCGGACATCAATGATACTCCTTCACTTCTTTCCGTGCGCTCCCAGATAAGCCTTGATTACCTCCGGATTCGATCGGATCTCCTCCGGCGTGCCTTCAGCGATTTTGCGACCGTAATCCAGAACAAGGATCCGGTCGGAAATGTCCATGACGACGCCCATATCGTGCTCGATCAAACAAATGGTGGTGCCGCGCTCTTCGTTGGCGTCCAAGATGAATCTGGCTATATCTTCCTTCTCTTCGAGGTTCATTCCGGCCATTGGCTCATCCAGCAGCAGGAGCTTGGGCTCGGCCGCCAACGCTCGACCCAGCTCGACCCGCTTCTGCAAACCATACGGGAGCATTCCGGCCGGAATTTTCCGTATTGCTTCGATTTCCAAGAAGTCGATCACGTCTTCTACAACCGCCCGGTGCGCAATTTCCTCCTTCTGTCCCCAGCCCCAATAAATGCCTGAGGAGAACAGGCCCGAACGCATTTGGAGGTGTCGACCGACCATGAGATTGTCAAGCGTGGTCATACCCTTGAAAAGCGCCACGTTCTGAAAGGTCCTCGCGATTCCGAGGGAAGCCACGTGGTGTGGCGGCATGAAGGTGCGTTCCTTGCCCTCAAAAAACACTTCCCCAGGGGAGGGGTGATACACGCCGCTAATTACGTTGATCAGGGTGGTCTTGCCGGCTCCGTTGGGCCCGATGATCGCGAAAATCTCCCCGGGATTGATCTCCAAGCTGACCCCCAACAGAGCCTGGAGCGCGCCGAAGCTGACATACACGTTGTTGACCTTGAGCAGCGGGCGACCTATGCCGTCTGGCATGCTGACTCCTTGTGTGTAATCGTGAAATACTGCTGAATTGCTTTCAAATCCTTGAATCCTGCAGAATAACCGCGACCATCCTAGAGATACCATCTCACCGTGGAAGCGGTACTGAATCCTGCAAGCGCTGTGAGCG
>JBMOME010000212.1:0-8664 GCA_049323095.1 Thermodesulfobacteriota bacterium | reverse complement strand
ACCGTGGTGCAAGTTGGTGAAGGAGTAACCAAGGTCAGGCCAGGAGACCGTGTCGTGGTTTCATGGATAAAAGGATTCGGCACGGACGTGGCTTCTACCGTCTATTCAAGCGCTGAAGGGCCTGTCAATTCCGGTGCCGTGTGCACTTTCATGGAGCAAACCATTACCTGCGAGAATCGAGTGACACCTATCCCTGATTCCATGCCGTTTCGAGAGGCCGGCCTTTTGGGATGCGCAGTCCCGACCGGAATCGGCACAGTGCTGAATTCCGCGCAATTGCAGCCTGGCAACAGTCTGGCGGTGTTCGGTATGGGAGGCGTAGGGCTCAGCGCGGTCATGGGAGGTCATTTGGCGCTTGCGGACCCGATCATCGCGGTCGACATCGACCCTGAGAAATTGGCGCTGGCCCAGCGGTTGGGAGCCACCCGTACGGTAAACGCGCGCGAAGTTGATCCGCTGGCCGCGGTGCTCGATCTGACCGGAGGCCGTGGGGTTGACTGCGCGGTTGAGGCAGTGGGCAAACCTGAAACCATGGAGTCCGCGTTCCGCTCGGTTCGCAACCAGGGTGGTCTGTGCGTTCTTGCGGGGAATTTGCCTCACGGCGGGCACATGAAGATCGATCCGTTTGATTTGATCAGAGGCAAACGAATCATAGGCACATGGGGCGGCGAAACTAGTCCTGACCGGGACATCCCCCGTTACGCAGAGCTCTATTGCGCGGGCAAACTTAAGCTGAACCTGCTCGTAAGCACGGAATACGCACTGGAACAGATCAACCAGGCCATTGACGACCTGGAGAAAGGCACGCTCGGGCGGCCCCTCATCGCGCTGGCACAAAACACATGATGTCAGTCAATTTCCGAACCACAACTGCCGGAAAGCATTCTTTCAAAAAAAGACCCTTCTCTACTGTGCTTCCGCAAGAATCCAACCTTCGAACTCACCTCCCTGATTCCAACCTATTCACTCACCTGCCCTGACAAGCATTACAAAGGCTAGAACGCTGCGTGCAGTTCTTTGGCTCCCTGGGCCGGTCGTTATTGTGCGCCTCTTGCCCCGAGTGTGCAATGTACTATCCTTTGCACAAGGATGCCGACCTATCGGCTCTGAATGAAAGGCGGTTGCCCCAATGGGTCGGGATTCGATCGCCAGGAAAATGTAGTGCGACGAACAATTCCTTTGAACCAGGGGCGTACTGGTAAAGGAGGAAAGAATAATGGCAGCAGAAGCAGCACGAGAAATAGTCAGGGAAGCTGTGGTGAACGGAGTGGATGTTGACGCGTTGTTCGCTACTATTGATGCCGTAAAGGGCAATCCGGGTATCGCGAAGTTCAATTTCCGCCTCACCAACAAATGGGTCAACGGAGGGCGCAACCACAGCAAGATCGTGGATTTCTACGGCGCACTAGAGGATCATCCTCACGAGGCGCAGTTCGAGCTGGACGTGGATGAACCTCGACTCCTTCTCGGGGAAGACAAGGCTCCCAACCCGGTGGAGTATGTGCTAAACGCTCTGGCAGGGTGCTTGACGAGCACCATTGTCTATCATGCGGCAGCAAAGGGGATCAAGATAAGAGGAGTGGAGTCTCGGTTAGAGGGGGACCTGGATCTTCGCGGCTTTCTAGGACTCTCTGAGGATGTGAAGGTAGGGTACGAGGGCATACGCGTTTCCTTTAAGATCGACGCGGACATTTCGGACGAAGAAAAGGAAGAGCTCATCAGAATGGCGCAGAAGTACTCGCCCGTCTTCAACACAGTAGCGCATCCCGTGCCGGTCTCGGTCCAACTAGAAAAATGACCGGCAGATGAAAGTATTGCGGGGAACGATTGTCATTGCGCCTCCGCTGAAAAGCGGGGGAAGCAATCTCGCTTGGTGGGATAGGCGTCTCGCCTGTCTGCGGGAATGACGGGCAACCCCGCGTTCCGCGCGGGGCCGTCCCACCATGAAAAAAACCGCTTCGTCCCGCGGATCACTTCCGGGGTCCTCGCAATAATAGATGAAACACAGTTCAATCGCGCACGTGACTGAATGTTTACACGCAATCAGCTCCCAGGTGAGCTTGACCGGATCATTTCCCGTAGTCGTGGTATGCGGGCGGGCATGAACGCGGGTACCTCTGCGCGATATTTGAGGAATTTCTCGCCGAACTTTCTCAGGAGCCGACGCTCTTCGATACGAGCGCCGATGAGCAGGTACGCGCAGAGCACTATGCTGATAACGATATCCGTGTCATGTAGGTCCCGCACCCAGAGCATCAACATGCCCGCAGCAAATTGCGGATGTCGCACGATCCCGTAAATCCCCCACGTAACCAGATCTCCTTCCGAATCGTTCTTCTTCTTTGAGCCCACGCCCAAAGCGCTCAAACCCAAGAAAGCCCACCCATCCAAAAGCCTGGCCGTGAGCCAGACAATGAAGAAGCCGCCGGTCCACACTACCACGGGGACCAGCTTCAGCCATCCTTGCCACTCGATTATGCTGAGTTCGTTGGCTCTGGGGGTAAGCTTCGACGCGGCTACCAACGTCACGACCGCTGCAATATTGTACATAAGCCTGTAATAAGGCCCTATGCTCGACTTCAGGATGCCGGTTCGCCCCATGAGCCCGTCGCTGTTGAGCAGCGAGTGCTGCACGCACCAGCCTACCCAAATCAGGGCGACCAGACCTAGTCTAACGATAGTGTCATTGTACGGCATGAGTGATTCCTGCAAAAGGGCGAGGTATCTTGTTCCGGCACGTACGCGAAGCCCTGCTCCCCAAGAAGTATCGTCTTACCGGAATGCAAGGGCTGTCCGGGGTTGAAACTGATTATGTCCATTCTTGAAAGTGCTGTCGGAATCGGATCCCACTCCCAGACGAAGCAGCAGTAGCCTTACCGGTAATGTGAGCGTTCGTCTCAGCAGACTTTCTCTGCCTTCCGGAATTCCCCAAAGGGGAATACTATAAGTAGCCCTGGGTGAAACCCAGGGGACGCCGAGCCCCCCTCGACGATCCGGAGAGCGACCCTGAAAGGGTCGACCCTTTCAGGGTCGTAAGAAACTTATTATTGGAGCCGTGTACCACGGGTTTCACCCGTGGCTACTCAAGGAGCTCCCCCTTCGGGGGAGAGACAAAAGTGAGCTCTTATTTCGCGATTGTTTCCGAGAACCGCTATATTTGCACAAAGGCGAGATCTGTGTCCACTTTGGAACCACCCGGTCTTACAGGATCGGCTTGAGATGAAACACTAATCTGCCGTGGGTGGCTCCGGGGCTATGGACGATGTGCGGCACTGATTTTTCTTAGAGGAGTCATGCGCTGAACGCGCATACTTGATTCGTACGGTGAGTTCGCGGCCTAGAGCAGACGTGCCGCGTTTGAACATCTCTCTACCGGGCTGGCCGAACTTCCTGCAATCCAAGACTCCGCTCTGTTTCACCTCTTCCAGCAGCCCTTTTCCCATTTCATTTATTCTTCGCTCCGCTGCGGCCAGGCAAAGAATAACTTGCTCGGTATCGTCATTCTTTCGGCAGTATCGTGTGTAGTTGGATTCATCTTCCATTACTAGCGATCCTCACCCCTGTAATTTCTTCCAGCTCAAGTATATTCACTCCCGGTCCTGCGGTGCAGTTCGCACGCATGTCTAGTATTGCATGACGGGGCGTGTCTTGGAAATCAGGCTAATCTTCGCGCCATCTCCACTCACTGGGAGTGGTTAATTGGACCGGGATTATCTCGTCCCAACCCACACCGTTGTCTTTGAACACCTGTTCCAGCGTATCTTCGTCCGGCGCGTCCCACCAGCAATAGCGGGTAGCATAGTCAGGCGTGTACCAGGTCTTGACCCAGATGGCGCGCCGCTCCTGAGCAAGGACGATCCATCTGGCCTCGGTCTTTTCTTTCGGAGCAGACAGCTCATGGTGAATGGACAGATAATGAGGCATGGTCTCTTCCTTTCCTGGCCGGAAGATTGCGCGACCGCGCTATCAGTATTCGAACCGTTCGCCTTCTTCCGCCTTCACTTGCTGGAAGAAGCTGCACATGGCGCAATCTTGTAGCTTCCGGGCGAGATCTCCTTGCACTTCGCCGCCACAGTAGGTGCCCGCCACTCGCCAGCAGTACCTCCCCGCAAAGAGGCCTCTATTCTTCCCCCAGTGGCTCGAATCCAGCGCGGCAGGGCAAACGCTCTTGCCTTCTGAGGGTTTTCCGCCCAGTTCCCGTCCGCACTGTGTGGCTTCCCAGCAATTCTGCATTCGCCTTGGAGATTCCAGTTCCCAAAGTCGCCAGCGCGAAGACTTGGTAACGCCCACTTCAAGAATCTCCGTCCATTTAATCCCAAGATCGCGGAAGATCCTTTCTATGGTTTCCTTATTAGGGGCTTCCCACTCGCAGTATCGCCGCCCCAATTCGACGTTGTACAGGGTCATTCGCCAGTCGGCTCTCGGATCCCTCGATAGCTCGGCCCATCTGGATTCGAGGGTGATCCGGTCGACACTATTCTCGTTGTGTATGGTCAAGAATGTGGGCATGGCACTTTATCTCCTGCAAATTCTACGGTGTGGTACTATGTTTTGCCAAGCTGCCCAGGCACCGGTGCAACAGCACGCGAGCGCCGTGACGAAATTCTGCGGCTTTAGCCCGCCAGGTCCCGATCAAACCCGGGATCACGGTGGCTAAAGCCCACGCAGAATCGTTTTCAGACAACAGACCGTGAAGAAGAGATGGGGCATGGGCAGGCCGCCTTAGAGAGTTGCACGTGCAATAATCGAACGCGAGAACCGGAGCCGACAAGACCACGCACGCCGCCATGCAGCGAACCGGTCATGTTCGATGATGTAAATGGTAGCAACTCATTCAAAGTCTAGCAAGGCTTTTCACAGGAAATTGGTCAAGAAAGTCTGTAACATTATCCCAGCGGGACCCGTGCTTTGTGCGTCGGCGCCCGACAAGGCCTTAGAATTTCCGCAACGCTATAGGCATACAACACAGGATCGGCTGAAGTAGTTTCAATTGGTAGCCCTAAGCAGCGCCCCGTCACCCCGGTGAACCCCGGATCGCGGCCCGGGGTGGGCGCCGGGGTGACGCAATTCGTCTTACGTCAACTATACCGGTTGTCAAAATTCTTGGTTTCTTGAACAGCTCGCTCTTGAACAAGACCGGTAGGGGCCGGCGTCCCTGCCGGCCCGAGCTGGTTGATATTTTTAGGAAAAATGTGCCGGCACGGAGGCCGGCACCTACCAAAGCCCAAGCGGCAATCGGACATTATTTTTGACACTTGCTACAAGCACTCTTACAGCGCGCGGACGAGTTCGAGGAGCCTCTCTATATCGGAGTCCGCGCGGCAGTGGACTCCGAGGATCCTTCTCCCTCTCTTCTTTAGCGCTTCGTAGTCCCCTACTGATTGCGCAGTCTTGAGCACGCCGAAGGAATACGACTCCCCGGGAATGGGAATGTCTTCTGCATCATCGCTGGTTATCTGAATGTACAGCCCTTTGTCGGGTCCACCTTTGTGGATCTGGCCTGTTGAGTGCAAGTACCGCGGGCCGAACCCGAGTGTGGTTGCCACTTTGAACTTGTCTCGCAGCGTTGCTCGGACCGCTTGGAGCACCTCACGGTTCTTGTCCGAGGCCGCGACAAAGGCGTTGATGGCCACGTAATCACCTGGTTTGATCTGCGAGAGCAATCCCGTAAGACTGCCCTGAAGCCCAGGGTCGTCCGCACGGATACTTTCACCGGCAGGAACGCGGCCCTCGATCGCGTAAAGGTCCAGGACCTTCTTGGTCAGCGTCTTGGCCTCCTGCACATTGGGCTGATCAAACGGATCGATCTTGAGGATCGCGCCTGCCACCGCGGTCGCGAACTCCCACCGGAACATCTCCCTGCCCAAATCGTACGCGGTGTGGAGCCTCTGGGTTACCACCGGGTATCCCTTTTTCTCCATGGTGGAGACAAATGCATCGTGTGTCGCGTCCCCATCCAATCGCACATACATAAACAGCCTGTCTCTGCCGTAGCTTTCAGGATTACCCGTGGGCTCTCCCTCGACTGGGAGTACTCCTTTGGCTTCCTTGCCGGTGCTTTCCGCGATGAGTTGTTCCAGCCAGCCTCCAAAGCTCGCAATCGGTGGCGATATGATGAGGCTAAGCTTGTCGATTCCTCGAAGAGCTGCTTCTCCCATAATCACGCCCAACCAGGCCCCCGGATTCTCAAGGGCCGGGACATCGGGACCCGATCCTTCAGTGGCCTGATCTGCGCGCATGAGCAGCCGGTCCAAGTCCGCTCCCACAAGTGCTAACGGCATGAGCCCGAAGTAAGAGAGCGCGCTGAAACGGCCACCTATATCGGATGGATTCAGGAAGACCCTTCTGAATCGGTGCTCGGACGCAAGCTTCCCCAGGCTGGTTCCCGGATCGGTAATCGCCACAAAATGACTTCCGACCGGTTTTCCTACTACCTGCTCAACGCGGGAGCGAAAATACTTGTACAGCGAGACCACCTCAATGGTGCCGCCAGACTTGCTTGAAACAATAAAGAGGGTACGCTTGAGGTCCAGCGAACGCTCTGCTTGAAGTATGGCACCGGGGATCGTAGAGTCCAGGACCGTGAGTTTCAGATAACCTTGAGCCACCCCAAAACAGGTGGCAAAGACTTCCGGAGCCAGGCTGCTACCACCCATGCCGATGAGCACCGCGTCGGTGAAGCCCTCGGATCGTACCTCGTCAGCGAAGCTCCGCAATCGTTCGGTTTCGTGGCGCATCGTATCCACAACAGTGAGCCATCCCAGCCTCTGGCCGATCTCTTGCTGATGTTCCGGGCTCTCCTTCCAAACTGACGGGTCAAGCGACCAAATCCGGTTGGCGATCTTGTTGCGATCGAATTCCGCTAGGGTCTGTTCCACTTGTTGTTGCAGGCTGCCCAGAGACGCGGATCTGTGACCCCACCCGCGCAGGAGGCGAGTCCTTTTTTGCGCGATGCTCGCCAACAGTTCCTCGTACGAATCCGCAAAAGCCCTGACACCGTTTTCAAGGAGCGTGTCCATCACCTGGTCCATGTCGATCCCGAATTCAGCGAGGAGAGGAAAGAGCACCTGCGCGTCATCAAGACCTTCTTCCAGCCTGAGCCTGGGCCGGCCGTGATCGCGGTACGCGTCCACGGTTGCAGCCGGCATGGTGTTGACCGTATCAGGGCCGATGAGGGCATCCACGTAGTACGTATCGGAATAGTTAGGGTTTTTCGTACTTGTGCTCGCCCAGAGCACCCGTTGGGGCCGCGCGCCTTTTGCGCGCAGGTCCGCGAAGGGTTCCCCTTGGAAGAGCTCCTTGAAAATAGCGTAAGCCAGCTTCGCGTTTGCTATGGCAGCCTGGCCCATCACCTTTGTTGCCCGATCCCTTTGCCGAGGATCTCCTGTCTCTATAAGGAGCTCATCGACCATTGTGTCCACGCGGCTGACAAAGAACGAAGCCACGGAAGCCACGCGAGCTGGATCTCCACCCGACGAGATCCACTGCCTCAGGCCATCCATGTACGCTTGCGCCGCACCCCTGTACTGGTCCAGCGAGAAGAGGAGCGTCACGTTGATGTTCACACCTGCCGCGATCAATTCGCGAACCGCCTCTAGCCCCTGCGGAGTGCCGGGGACCTTTATCATCACATTGGGCCGATCCACCATGCCGAATAGTTCCCTTGCCTGCTCGACCGTCGCAGTCGTGTTATACGCGAGCTCTGGAGAGACCTCCAGCGACACGTATCCGTCTCTGCCGTCGGTCTGCCTGAACACCGGCAGGAGCAGATCCGCAGCTTCCTGAATATCGGTCACTGCGAGCGCCTGGTAGATTTCTTCGACTTCTTTGCCTTCGTCTACTAGGAGATGCAGGTCGTTGTCGTACGTCTTTTCCCGGTTTATGGCCTGTTCGAAGATGGTGGGGTTGGACGTGACACCGGTCAGACCGTCTTCGTCAATCATTTTCTTGAGCCGTCCCGAGCGAACCAGGTCCCGGCTGATGTTGTCATACCAAAAAGACTGTCCAAAATTCTGGAGTTCTTGAAGCGGATTGAGCATGAGCTGCCTCCAACGACCGGGAAAACCTCACATTATTCTTGACAACGACACTGAGAGCCTTTAAAGGTACGTTCTCGGGCAGTAGCGTAGCGGAAAGGCGGACACAACGCAATCCGCCGGGTGATTCAATGGACCTGAAAAGATTCTTGGAGCTTCAAACTCGAGAGATCGAGAAACATAAGTGGATAGAATCTGAGAAAGCCGGCCACGATCTCGGGGTCGACGCGGTCATTGACTGGATTCTCAAGTACGCAGACCAGTTTAGCGCGGACTTCGTTCGAGATAACGGGTCGGGGAGCCATTAAGAGTTTCGGGCTCAAATAGTCCATCAGGTTCGAGGACCGCGCACTAAGAGGCCTTTTCTACGGAAAGGGCTTTTTTCGTTTCTACAGAGGCTTTCCTCGATTTTTAGCCAGTGTAGGAGATAATATTCGATTGCCGCTTGGGCATTGGTAGGTGCCGGCCTCCGTGCCGGCACATCTTTATTAAAAATATCAACTAGTGTTCTGTCCCACAAATAGCTTGTGGAATGATTTTGATTGTGCCATGTTTCCCATCAAGCAAACTTGGAGGGAGACAACGACATGGCACGGCCCAAGAAACAAGAAATCGCACTTTCTGAGTT
>JBMOME010000211.1:0-8667 GCA_049323095.1 Thermodesulfobacteriota bacterium | reverse complement strand
GGTCAGGATGGTATAGACGTTCTGAGCATCCGTGTTCAGCACGGTCACCACACCGCGCGCTCTGTCCACGCCGGCAGCCCGGAGCACTTCTTCCTCGGTGGCATCGCCGGGCGAAAGGAGATACCCCAGTTCCACAATGCGTTCTTGAACCTCCGGATCGCTCTCCACCACCACAAACTGCATCCCTCTCTGGTGGAGTTCGTGGCAAATAAAGGAGCCCATCCTGCCGAATCCACATATGACCATGTGGTTCTCGAGTCTCTGAATGGTCTTCATCGATCTGCGCCTTTTTAGAATGGCATTGATTTCGCCTTCCACAACAAGTCGTGTCGCTGTCAACACAGTGTAACCAACCACGCCCAAACCGAGCACAACGAGTATGAGCGTGAAGATCCTTCCCCTCGGGCCCAGTGGATGGACTTCTCCGAACCCAATGGTGGTGAGCGTGGTCACCGTCATGTACAAACTGTCGAGCAAGGTCCAGCCTTCCAGCGCCCAGTATCCCGAGGTACCGAATGCGAGCACCACCAGCAAAGCAATCGAGGCTTTGAAGATTGCGGAGTTATAGTTCACGCTGAAGCTCCGCCGGATGACAATACCGCTCGTGTGTGCTCACGACGCCATGGGTTGGCCGGAGTGACATCGTAACCACACGGCAAGCGGCACACCGGCTCCCTCTTAGACTAACAGATATCTTCAAGAACATAGATGTCGCCGAATTGCCTGCCGAATTCATTGCAGTCGAGCCCATAGCCGACCACGAACCCTTCTTCGATCCTGAAGCCGCAGTAATCGAGATCTACATGCTTTTCGCGGCGCCCGGTCTTGTCGATAAGCGCGATAGTTTCAATAGACCGCGGCGACCTGGCTTCCAGCGCCTGGCGGTATTCGTTCAGTGTCAACCCCGAGTCGACGATGTCGTCGACAAGTATTACAGCCCTACCCTCAACCGGAATGCTCGTGTCCAAAAGGATATTCAGCTTCCCGCTGGAGACGGTTCCCGACCCATACGATGAGATCTTCACGAAATCCACTTCGCACGGCACGCTCAGGCAGCGGACAAGATCTGCCATGAACATGAACGCGCCTTTCAGGATGCCGATCAGGAGCACATTGCCTTCCGGATGTCTTGCGGAAATCTCCGCGGCCAATTCCTTGACCCGTGCCCTTACTGCTTCGTTATCGAAAAGAACCTTTTTCTTGTAATTTTGCATTCCTGCGAGCCCCCTGTCCTCTCTTTTGCCTCTGCGCCGGGAAGCTATTTTACCGAGTGAACCGTCGAATACCAACCAGATTTGAGCCTTTGACTCATGGATTCAGTGAGACAGGGAGAATAATGTCATTGCGACCCCGCTGAAAAGCGGGGGAAGCAATCTCTCAGCTTGAAGCAAACTGCACACAAATGAATCCCTAGCCCGCAGAACTGTCCGACTTAGACATCTCAGGAGGCCTTTTCCGAGGCAGGCTACCACCTGCTCTTCGCACCGAAGTCCAAATTATCGGTAATGCCCAAGCTCAGCAGCACATCTGCCCGAGCTGCGATCATGGCCGCATTATCCGTGCAAAGGCTGAGTGACGGAAATATGGGTTCGATGCCCAGTTTGTCACCCGTCGCCGCAACCCGCCGTCTCAGAGCCGCATTAGCCGCGACGCCGCCACAGACAACCAGCTGGCTTACGCCGTGTTTCTGCGCGGCACGGAATCCTTTGATTGCAAGCACCTCAGTGACCGCGTCCTGAAACGCAGACGCGATCTCTCGGACAGCATCGTCCGTCTCGTCGGCCGTGCCTGGCTCGATGAGCGGATGAAAGCTCCCGGGAATTGCCACGTTTCGGGAAATGTCGAACCGCTCTTCAACGTGCCGGAGCACCGCAGTTTTCAGGCCGGAAAACGAGAAGTCCAGTTCATCTCCTTCCACGAGTGCTCTTGGGAAACGGAATTCAAGAGCCGCGGGATCCACGTCCTTGGCCCATTGCTCGATCGCCACACCGCCTGGATAACCCAGGCCGAGCAACTTGGCAACCTTGTCAAATGCCTCGCCCGCTGCATCGTCTCGGGTCTTACCGATCAATTCAATTTCCAGGGGACCCTTCACGTGATACAGGCTCGTATGCCCGCCTGAAACCACTAGGCCCACAAATGGGAAGCGGATATCATCCCGCTCCAGATGAGCTGCGAAGAGGTGCCCATGCAAGTGGTTCACACCGCATATGGGACGATTCAACGCGAGCGCCATCCCTTTGGCCGCGGCGATCCCCACGATCAACGAACCTATCAGGCCCGGGCCTCTGGTAACGCCTATGCCTTCGATCTTTTGCGGATCTACGTCGGCCTGAAGCAAGGCCTCTTCAATGACGATCGATATGGCTTCCACATGCTTGCGTGATGCCAGTTCCGGAACTACTCCGCCATATTTCTTATGCACGTCGATCTGGGAGACGACCACGCTTGAGAGAACGCTCGTACCGTCCACCGCCACGGAAGCTGCGGTTTCATCGCAGGACGTTTCAATCGCGAGGACGAGCATCAGGGCTGCCTCATAGCGGCCCTGATTTCCTGAAGACGCGCCTCGATCTGCTCTTTAGACAGATTTGCGTACCGAGCAGGAAGAATCTCCCGCGATGTGCACTCAAGCACTGCCAGAAGCTCCTGGTACTCGCGCTGCCTGGCTATATCGGCTGGAATGAAATCCCGTACCTCTTCCAGGACGATTTCCGGTGTAAGGCGTGTTTCCAAGAGTGCTCGGCGTTTGAGCTCGGTGAGCACGTGGTCGAAATCGGACGGAAAATATTGGGCGGTAAGTCTGAGGAACTCTTCGCGCTGCTCCGTCGAGAACTCATCGAAGTTCATGCCCGCTTGCGTCAATACATGCCGAATGAAGGCTTCCTTTTCTTCTCCCTCATTGTCCAAGACAGGAAGATGCTCGCCTGCTCGTCCGGATCTCTTGATATCAGGCTCCAGACGATCCGGTCGGGCGGTTATGATAATCCACACGATTTTGCCTCGATTGTGATCGTCGGACATCATCCGCAGGATGTTCCCGAAGAGCCTTCGGTCCACGTCGTGAGTCTGGGGGCCTCGGCCGCCTATCTCCGTGTCCGCTTCATCATAGATCACCATGACGTTGCCCATGGCCTCGAGCACGGAACGGATCCGTTCCCAGTTCTTCTCTGTCTGCCCCACGTAAGGTCCGCGGATGTTCTTTAATACGACTGCTACCCACCCGCATTCCTTGGCAAAAGCCTTGTAGATGAAAGTCTTTCCCACGCCGTTCGCACCTGCGACCAGTATGCCGACCGGCATGATTTCGGGGTTGTTGCCCCTCAGACATTCTTTCAGCTCCCGGAGCTTCTTCAGGAGACGTGAAGCGCCGATCACTCTTTCAAAGCCGAACGAGAGTCGGAGGAATTCTATATGCCCTTCAAGCTCCTTCTCGATGATCTCCTTTGTTTTCTCTGAGATGAGTTCCGGTGTAATCGCTTGCCGCCGGTACCCGGCTTGCAGAAAGATCTGGCGAAGCGAAAGGAGAGTGAGTCCTGCGCTGCTGTACGCGAGCTGCTCGGGAGAGAGGCTGGTTTCAACTTTCTCGTCAGCGATCAGCTTCTCGATGTATCGTCGCCGAGCGTCCTGACTCGGCCGTTCGATTTCGATTGAGGCCGCGTAAGGTAGGTCAACGATCCGCTCGTTGATGCCATTGAGCATTTCGCCGATCAAGAAGACGATATCTGAGGAGGCGACAAAGGCACTATCTGAAAACCAATTCTCCAGGGTCAGGACCTTTAGACGCTCTGAATCGAGCATCATTTCCCCACGAGACGGCGGCGCCACAGCTTCCGCATATCGGATAATAAAGGCGAAGTCCTTGCGTATTTTCGCGGCTGGATCGTCCGACCGCGGGACCATCACATCGAGTCTTGTGAGCTCGCGGAGAGCTGCACACGCGGTCACGATATCACGTCGAGACGCAGAAAGAATTTTGTCGAGCCGATCTTCGCCAATTTCCTTTGCCACAAGCTGCCGGTCAAGCGGGTTCCGAAACGATATCCCTGTGGCGGGATCGTACACAACGACGATGCGCGGGGCTGTGGGACGGTCCGGCTTGATGAGCGCTTCCACGAGAAAGTCGACCAGAGTGACGTATGAGCCGGAAGGGAGCGGATAAACGTCCTTGGTGTTTCCGTAAACCAGGAAGACGTTGGACTGGGATGATACGTATTTCTCTACGATCTTGGCGGCAAATTCAAGCTGGTAGGAGGGTTCGTCTGGCATTGTCGGATATGGATAGTATTAGTCGGAAATTGAGCCAACGCATATGAGTCGCGACTCATCAAATAGGCGTATGCAGAGCAGCGTAATCAGCCTAGATCGCGTTCCTTTTCCGGCGCGCCCGCGGGAGCTTCCGTGCGAGCTTTGAGCAGTTCATCGAAGCGGGCAGCGGCATCACGTTCCTCGCCGATCCGTTCGTACGCCACATCCTGCGCTCCCACGGTGGCCCCGCGCATCTCCGTGGCGATCTTGGCTTCTGCCCTGAGCGCGCCTACTTTTTCTCTTATGGCGACAATGGATTCGTCCACTCCTGACTCACCCAGGCCCTTGAGGCGGTCTTCCAACTGGATGATTTGCCGGTGGGAAATGAATTCAGCCACCAGCTCACCCTGCTCTCTCTTGAGCTTGTCGATTTCTTCGGTAAAGTCACGGAGCTTTGTCTTGTAGTCTTCGACCTTGTGGGTCTGCAATTCCAGGTCTTTGGCAAGGACCGCTTGCTTAGTATCTATATCCTTCATGCGAGTGATATATCGAGTTCCTGCTTCCTTGTGCGCGGGGTTGTTTGGCTCTCCCTGGGCCATCGCAAGTGCCCCTTCCAGCTTGCGCTGAAGCTCTTTCTCTTCATCGTCGAGCTTCTTTAACGACAGGTCGGTCTTTTCGCGTTCTCTCGCAAGGAGAGCGACCGCTTCCTGCATCTCTTTGTAGCGTCTTTTCGCTTCATCTATCGCGGTCGCGTACGTCGCCCGGATGGCCTCGGGACTGGACGAAACCAGGTCATCGCCTCGTCTGATGAAAAACCCTCGAATCAGAGCGACCAATCTGTCTATAAAGCCCATCACATGCCTCCTTGCTTACCCCGCAGATCTGGTACTCGCATGGTCAGTATAGATGGCCGAGACAATTGTATATCCGATGATTCAGGTGTCAAGCTGTGCTTCGTGCCTTGGCATTCCTTGAGTCACAAGCGGCATGTTGTCATTGCGAGGAGTCCTGCGGGACGACGAAGCAATCCCATCTTGGGATAGCAACGAGCGGAACGCGGGGTTGCCTCTCACTCCAACCGACAGGCGACACGCCGGTCTCACCAATGAGATTGCTTCCCCCGCCTTTCAGCGGGGTCGCAATGACACAGCAGGCTTGCGCCCCGATGCCCAATAAGTTTGCGCGTTGTCACGCGCCGAGAAGCCCACCATCTAATCAGCACCCATGACAAGCTGTTCGCTCCTGGGCGTCCTTTCTGGAAACTCATCGGAGATGCTCGAAGTACCAGGCTTCGAGTTCTTCCCAGCTCGCAAAGCGTTTGGTCACATCGTGAGAGTAATCCTTGTTCCAAGGCCTATGCATGAGGCCGACCCGAATCCCGGCATTCAGGTACTCCTGCACGTGCTTGACGTCGTCCTCCACCATGAAGTCAACCCGGTGATCCGCCAAGTATTGGGTCTTGTTCCGGTCGCCGCCTGTAACGACCATTTCCGGAACGGTCGGATTCCAATTGAGAGCCTGGAGCTGTTGTTTCGCGGTTTGAGGATCCGATCTGCCCGTTATAAACAGGAGCGGTTCTCGGGTTTCCCGGTGTATGCGCGAGAGGGTCTGAATAGCTCCGTCATAGGGTGTAATGATCGGGGTCTTGTACATCCATTCCACAGCCCGCCACAGCGTCTTGAAGTCGATCCCGAAAGCTTCGAGGTCCCACGTGCCCAACTCGTCAATTCTTATGTGTCGGCCTGTTATGCTTCCTATGTGTTCAAGGATCACCTCGATGGAGTTCAGGACGACTCCGTCCACATCAAAGGCTATCTTCATCAGCAATTGACCTCACATTTCATCTCGGCCTCCTTATCGCCTCTCGTTCAGGTGAAATGAAGTTGGAAACGTGGGCATCCAGGGTCCTTCGCCCCACCCGCAAGAGATTCCGGAACGGCCTAGCATATCTCTGTTCTCCACATTAGCATATGCACAGGCGGGCCGCTACCGTGACGAGATGATAAATGAGTTTACCCATTTGAGTTTACCCCTTTTCTAAGTACTCGTCTTGCGCGCGACTCCCAAAGGAATTCACACCGCAGAGTATCCTTGGGCCGGAATCCTGTGATACATTGCGGGTTATAGGGGGCTCATCATTGGAAGGAGAGTAGTATCAACAGAATAGTGGGATGGGATCGTTGCTCTGAGATAATGTCCAGCCAGTCATTCTTTTCCAGGTTTTCTTGATGACCGAGAACGACTTCGCCGGCCCTGCGGTCGAACCATCGGACGTGCGCGAATTGATCGCCACCCTATCCGCCATTCCGGACGTGATTCAAAGGAGCCATGCGCTTGCCGAAAGGCTCAAAGTCCTGGACGATGCCGCGATTCTGGGAGCCATTCGGATCGTGTACGAGAAAACGCTGACGGGTGATCAGGATTTTTTGCGTCTGTATAACGGACTCATTGTATCCGGTACCCTTGCTCAGGTTCTCGGTTCCGCGAGAATGTCGGGGCTTGTTCATCGTGCGCAGGAGGCGGGTGACTTCGAGATCGTGTCCATACTCCTGGATCTTCCTTCGGAGCATCCGGGTGAGAGTGGGTTTCGGTCTTCTGTGGGGCCGGATCTCAGAGATATTCCGCTGGGAGTACGGAAAGCGCTTGCTCGAAAGCCGGACTTTCGATCGATCGAACGCCTTGCTCGCGACCCGGATCCACGCGTGATCCGAAATCTCCTGAAGAACCCCAAACTCACGGAGCGGCTCGTGATCGGCATTGCCGCTACTCGGCCCGGAAATGCAGACGTACTGGAAGAGATTTACAATCATCCAAAGTGGATAGCTCGCTACGACGTCAAGAAGACCCTGGTCATGAACCCTCACACGCCCCTTTCCATAGCGCTTAAGCTGTTGGTGTTCATGAAGTTGCCGGACCTAGAAGAGATACTTGAAGTCCCGAACTTGCCGGAGCTGGTAAAAACCGAGGCGCAGAGAATCGTCCATAGAAAGACCGCTTACCAATATGAGGGTCGAGGAGACTGACGCGCGCATAAAGACGCGGAGACGAACCGAATGCTCCAACAGACCATAGGATTGTTCATTCTCTTCATTTTTTACGTGTGCTTCGCCGTGATCGTGTTTGCGCCAACCATCTATGTGGTCTGGCTCTACGTGGCAAGCCGCCGCGCTCCCGGCACGGTGCGGGTTCGGCCTAAGGTGCTTGTGTCAACGCTGGTGGTAAACCTGATCCTGGGCTATTTCGTGGCGTATCTGGCTTATGATTATTTCGTGGTGACCCAGGTCGCGGAACAGGACGCTACCGCAGTAGCAGCGGTTCGGGAAGCTATAGAGTCCGAGCGAAGGTACTTCGCGACGCAGGGCAGATACTACGAGGTTGGCCCCGTAAGAGGTCCCTATGAGAACGAGCACGGATTAAAAATCGGCAAGAACATAATCCTAGAGGTACGCCCAAGCTGGGATGGAAAAGAGAACAAAGAGACCTTTCGGGCCTACGCGGTGCATGTTCGCGGGAGAAAGGTCGTCCAGGGGGGACCCGATGGAAACGTCGAGCAGATCGGGCCCGATTCTGCGCGTGCTTTCTCAATTCGATCCAAGCTGATAAACAGCGTCAAATGAGAATCATTGCATGGGTATGGTTCGCTAGCGCGTCGAGCGCCATTCGGTCGGCACGGCAGGCCTTCAGTTGGCAACGGACGACGATTGTCATTGCGAGCGTAGCGACGCAATCTCAGCGCTTAAAGGCATAGATTGCTTCGTCGTTTCACTCCTCGCAATGACACGAAAAGATAAACTGGCACGCGTAACTGAATCCGTACTCGGCACGTGCAAAGCTGTTGCAGCTAACTATGTGCTGGCTTATAATGCGGTGCTCTATCCTATAGGGCCGTGCGATGGGCGGGTTGCAAGTGGGGAGCAAATGAAGAAGCTGCTGGAGAGGTACCTCAAGGTATATTCCCACGAGTTTTCGAACTTCGCTTGGCTCGCCGCGATCTTCTTCGTCATCTTCTTCGTGACCGCCATCTTCCGCACCTATGTGGACGCGGCATTCCTCAAGCGCTACGGACCTCAATACATCCCGATGATGCTGGTGATCAACGCCATCTTGACCTTTGTGGTCCTCGGGGTGGTTGACCGGCTTTCTCGACGATACCTGGATCATTTTCTGCTGTCCGGTTTCTTGGGATGCCTGGGCGTTATGGTGATCATCCTCTTTTGGATGGTGAAATCAGGCTTCAGCATTGCTTATCCAATCCTCTATCAGCTTCTCTACCTCCTTGATTCAATCCTGCTCCTCTATCTCTGGAACATGGCAGGGGACCTGTTCGATACCCGCCAAGGAAAGCGGATCTTCCCTCTTGTCACGATGAGCCAGGTCCTGGGGACCACGATCGGGAGCTTTATCACCAAACCCATCACG
>JBMOME010000210.1:0-8669 GCA_049323095.1 Thermodesulfobacteriota bacterium | reverse complement strand
TCTTTCATCACAACCTCCCAGAATTGAAAACTTGGTGTGTTCTGGGAGGTTGCCTCCTACTACCTCACACGGTCAAACCCTGGGGAGTCACCCCGGCAAAGCCGGGGGCTTACCATTGTTTTGGTTACTCATTGATAAGGGGCTGGATGTCAGCGCAGAGGACATCCTCGGCAGGACAGTTCTGATGCATGCTGCCGAGGGAGGAAGCTTGGATCTAGTCAAGTTCCTCATTGAGAAAGGAGCCAACGTAAAGGTTACTGGCCACAGCGGCAGGACGGTTCTCATGTCTGCTGCCGAGGGAGGGAACTTGGATCTAGTAAGCTTCCTGATTGAGAAAGGGCTCGACGTAAAGGCCAGCGACAGGTACGGCGAGACGGTCCTCATGTGTGCCGTCCAGGGAGGGAAAAACCTGGATGTAGTCAAGTTACTCATAGACAAAGGGTCGGACGCCAATTCCGAAGATATTACCGGCCAGACGGCTCTCATGAAGGCTTCCGAGCGAGGGAATCTGGAAATAGTCAAACTCCTGATCGAGAAAGGAGCTGACGTGAATGCCAAGGAAAATAGTCCCGTCATTCCCGACACTTGGAAGGTTTTCAGGTCTCTAGTAAGGTCCTTCATTGACAAGAAATTCATCGTTGTTCTGGAGGGGAAAGGGCGGACTGCTTTGAAGATTGCCCAGGAAAAAGGGCACAAGGAAATCGTGGAATATCTGAAAGCCCATGGGGCTAAGGAATGACTCGTGTTTATATCGGCGCTCCATTGTTGGCCTTCTTGATCGTCAATGGATGGTGGTTGGGAATTCCCGAAGGAGAACAAATTCATATGTCGAATAAAACGAAAAAGCAGATCTATTCGGTGGGTGGCGTAGCCTTGTGGGCACTCTTTGTCGCAGCAATGGCCCCAGATCTTACCCGATTTGAGACTTGGGCTTGCTTTGCTGCTGGTTACGGAGCAATCGTGCTCATTTCGAAAGGGCTCCAAGGTTCGAACAGCTATCCGGGTTCCAAGTGTGCATCCGAGGCTAAGAAGGAATCTTGAAGTGCCTGGTGCCTAGGTCAGTGGCACCCAAGATCCAATCAACATCCGTCCGGGGGTGCCACGGACCTGAGTTTTGGCAGGTCCGTGTTTGGTTCAGAGGACTATTCACTGTTTGACCGCGCCTTCCTATGATTCATCACGCCCACTTATCGGGCGCAATGAATTGCGCCCCTACCGGGCTCATCGACGAGTTGCGACAGGGACTATCAATAGTGGGCCAATATTAGTGCGCGGTTAGTGTTATGTCCCTCAAGTACCTTACATATCCAGCAGTAGGAGCCCCTCTGAGAGTGAGGATTGGGCAAAGAGGGACCTCTTTTGTCATTGCGAGCGTAGCGAAGCAATCTCCTAGGGTTGTAGAATAGCCGCTTGAGATTGCTTCGTCCCCCGGATCGAGTCCGGGGTCCTCGCAATGACACTGCCTGGGGGACTAGCCGTATCAGGGTTGCTAAAGTAACTTGCGGGACGGCACACTAGATAACCATTTATTGCCGACCCGAACTCAGTATCTGACAGGCAGCAGGCGGGATTCCAGTCCGGTCTGAGAAGAGGTGAGCCTGAAATCGTCCCCGGGCTTGACCCAGATTCTTCCCAGGCTCCGGCCCTTGCGGGTAATGTCCAGCGGGATTTCATGGCCGGGAAGCTTGGCTGCGGTGATGCCGGCTGAGCCGCTCTCGCGCCACCGAAGGGATCGACCGGCCATAGTCACAAAGAGCGCACCGGGTTCGGCGATGTTGGTACGGAGATCCATGATCCGTATCACTTCATTGGGCGGGATCTGAAGCTTGTCGCCGGGGTACGCGACAAAGCTCACGCCATTATTGCCTCTTAGGACCACATATTCGAGCTTGGGTTGCCTCACGGCAATTCCGCATTCACCGAATACCCTTCCATTGAGCTTGGCCTGCAATGGGAAAGAAATCATTTCTTCGCGGGGGGCGCCGTACTTTTCCTGGAGATCCTTGTCAGTGTTGATTGCATGACCTCGGTCTTCACGTGGGTTTGACTCAGACTGGAACCCCCGAAGATCCATCCGCAACCCCGTCTTCATTTCTTTGTCCAGATTGGTCACCGGGTCGAGGATCTCCAAGGTGTCGCCGCGAGCGACAGTCAATTCCTCTCCAGGCTCCACAATGTGGTTCCGCTCGTTCACGCGAACGATGAAATAATCTACCCTCGGTTCAAACCGTAAGCCCCTCGAAGTGCGGTTGCTCCAGCGCTGGACGATTTCTACGGGAATCTTGCCGATCAGAAACCGGTCCTTGCGCACTTCAAGGGTTGTGTTGTCGCGAACCCGCACAACGCGATTGACATCGTCGAGTCTGGGACCGGAATCCGCGAACCTCGCGGTGAGTCCTCGGGAATAGTTGGATTCAATGTGCACAATTCGGACGGCGTCGCCGGGCTGGACTTTTAGCGTATCTCCGTTGCCGACCACGATGGGTGTCTGTCCGTCGATGGAGATGATGAGGTACTTGAGGTAAGGGCTCTCCAGGTAGATTTTTGGATGCTCGGGCTCAATCCCGAATTCGTGCAAGAACGCGTTGATCACTATGGTCTGGTAATGCACTCTGAGCCGATAATCAGGGATCTCTTTGGAAGTCTCAATGCCGAACGCGGGTATCCCGAGCTGCGTCATGGCATGAAACGTGGCCGAACGGCGCTGCTCCTTGTGCCGAGTGGATGGGTCAAGGGTCCGGTGGTTGTTAAATCTGAAGACGTGGTCAGGGTTGCCAATCTGTGAATTCACTCGCTCTATCACTCTGTGGGCAATATCACCGAGCTTCAGGACTTTGCCGTCATTTCTCGCGTGAACCTCCGCGTCCGCGATCACCGATTGCCCATAACGCATCGGGTTCCGCAAAGGCGACTCCCACTCATCCGAAAAGAAGCCGGAGCCGTCGTGGAGGTTGAGGAAGAAATCGCTCTGACTCATGAGATCCTTGAGGATTGTGACCACGCGGCCATCTTGATCCGCAGGTGGGGAATTCCCAGAGAACTTGCGGTTCATGTCTCCCCGCAACCCCCTGTCATCCTTTAAAATCGAAGAGAAATTCGCCCGAGGGACGACCACGAGATTGCCGGTTTTGAGGGAAAGATCGGCGTACAAATCAGCCGCGAGGTATCCTCCGGGCTCGTTCCCCTGAATGCCGCCCAAGATGAGCAGGGTGGGACCGGGGAGTCGTCCCTTGATGAAGTACACATCCAGTTGGGATTCGGTACCTTTGAGAAAGACCTTGTGGATCGTTTCCGCGCAGAGCCACGCAGGCGCAGCTAGTACCAGTGCCAACACGCAAACCAATGCTACAGCGCGGCAATATGGGGCCTGCACAGGGGACTTCCGCCCCGCCGAATTGTCGGCCCCAAAGACACAACAGCCCCCCCCTCTTTCCGGAAGGGAGGGCAAGATCCAGCTCTGTTCGCTCATGTTCGGTTGGCGTGGACTATTGGTCGGCAGTCCTTACAAGGGTTGCCTTCTCCTGGCCGAGCCTTCTTGCGTGCTCTTACCGCCGGTGGCCGGTTCGGCCCGTTCGGTTGTGAATTTTACTTCCTGACGGTCAAATCCCCGTTGGTACACGATATTGCCGTCTTCGCCGTACAGCAATATGGATAGCCTCTTGAGCCGTGCCCCAGCAGAGCTGCTGTAAGAGAGCGTGACCCGTGAATTGGACTTGAGGGTGGTAACCGCTCCCTCACGGTAGTCCTTGGGCAAATCTCCTTCGTCAAGTGTGGCCGTATCAGGATACCAGCGCAGTCTGGTTCCTCCACTCTCGTCGCCCATCTCCACGAACACGAACAGGTAGCCGGCGAAGCGCACCGAGGGCTGATCTTTGAATAGAGTGAATTTGATGGTCCCCTCGGTAGGGCTTTTTGCAGTCGCGGTAACATCCCTGGCGTCGAATGACAGAGGCGTTCGGGAGGTAGATGCCGCGGGAGCGTCAGGGGCTCGGCTCGAACGCGACGCTAATCCCGGCGATGCCGAACTCCCGGTTTCCGTCTCCTGATCCGGCGCGGGCTGAAGCCTCGCTCGCGCGTCGGTGCCTTGTCTGGTCATGCTTGGGTCTCGACCAGGCCTTGTGGGAAGAGGCGTTAACGGCCCTTCGGACGCCGCTGGATCTTCCGCGTCGGCTTCCGCCTGCTGCGCGGGGCGTGGACCTACCGTCACGAGCGTCGGGCTCTGCCGGACCTCTTCGGCCCGTTTCTCCTTGACGGTCTTGGTCAATTCGTTCTTCCGAAGCTCCTCTTCAAGGGCTTTCACTCGCAGGGCCAGCGAATCCCTCTCCCGGCGCATAGCTTGGTCCCCGCCGAAAAGTCCCACAAAACCGATGAGGCCCAGCACGATGACGATTCCCACACCTGCGGTAACCGCAAGGCCTACCTTGATGCGCCGTGGGGTGAGGAGGATCTGGCGAGAGCTGCCGGATTCACTCATGATGACGATTGAGTACCGGGCTTTCTTGCGGATAGTGGGGACGGGAATCTGGGGGGCTCGACTATATGGGGGACCATCTTTCCGAGACGATTCGGAACCCCGCACCCTTTCCGCCAGCCAGGACCATGCTTTTCCAACCTTTATCACGGTAATCATCTCCTCGGAATGACTGGAGGAACCTTACCTCATACCCGTTTGAAACCTTGTTGACCGTTACTCGGTCAAGTTCGATCCGAATAATACTATATTTACCAAGGAATTTCTTTTTGGACTCCCGGAACTTCTCGTAATCCATCCCTCCCATCTGGAAGTTGCGATGATACATTTTCAGGTATCTGTCAAGGTTCTTTTCCTCCCACGCGGACTTCCATTTCTCAAGAAATGCCAACACCGCGGCCCGGGCCTCGTCCTCAGCTCCGGAGACAGACACGCCTTTGGGCGCGGCCGCGGTCTTCACTTCGCGCACCAGCGGTGCTGAGGTTGTGAGCGAAGCCGCAATGGAAGTACTGGGGGAGCCTGATCCTGCGTTGGCAGCCCACGCGGGTTTCATCGCCGGCAGTTCTTGGACACTCTGTTCCTGGGCCACGAGTAACGACTGCCTCGCCGGCTTGGTTCGGTGGGGTATGGAACCCAGGTCGCTCTCCCTGTCGCCGGCGTGTGGCACGGGCAGAGCAAGAGCCACGAGCAGCGACACCCCTGATGAGCCTTCAACCTTGACGTTATCCTCGATCTGCGGAATGGGGATCGACCCGTTGGTCGCCTCGGCAAACTTGTGCAGAACCACCCCTCTGGAAGGAGCAGCAGGAAGCGGGCTTTCGTTGTCTTCGTGGCCGGCTTGGACCGGCTCGTCCGTAGAAACAAACCGAATCTGAAAGTCCGATCGATTCCTGGAAGGAGGCGGCATCTGCTCGCCCTGAACAGCGGCCAGCAACGGCGCGACCGGATTCGGGTCGTCCACGAGCCTGCGATAATCCTCGGCGTAGATCTGGCACGCCGCGTCATCCTTCAAGTAGAGAATCTTGATACCCGATGCCTGGTAAGCGTCCGATTGGTAGTTCTGGGTGAAGATTGAGGTAACCAGCCCATTCTGACGATATAAATAGACTTTGCCCAATTTCACCTTTATCGTGGAATACCGCTCGTTGAGCTTCTTCTTCTTCTCCTGCCAGCTCTTGAAGTCGAGCCAGCAGCTCTGGAAGTTGGGGGAATAATGCGTCATGTAACGCTTGACGTCTTTCGATCCCCATGCCTGGCGCCAGTTCTCGATGAAGTCACGCAGCTTTCGCTCACGTTCGATGATCTCGGCACGAGGAGCCATCCTCAAACGGTCAACCACGATCAACGGAGTGCTCTGGAGCCTAATGAACCGGGAAACGCGGATCAGGTCCTGGTTTTCCAGCGCAATGCACCCGTTGGAATCAGGCTTGGGCACAAGCGGCTTGTCTCTGCCGTGGAGCCATATCCCGTCTCCGCTCTTCCCGCGGCGCCGATCCACGAAGTTGGGATAATCGGTGGTAAAGGCCCAAAGGCCGTACTTCTCAGGGAGCTTGCGACCGTCAATCACCGAGCAGAAGAAGTAAACTCCTTCCGGAGTCCTCATGTCGCCCCGTACCCACTTGTCACCCCCATTCTCACCGGTAGCACAACGATACGATTCCACCAGCTCCGGCTCGCCGTCTCGGATCCGCCATACCGTCAGCTTCTGCTGAGACTTGTCCGCGATGAGCGCATGAAATTCGCCCTCCACCATCCAGTTCATCAACGCTGTTGGATAGAGGGTGTCCTTACCCCAGGCTCCGGTGCAAACGAGCACGGACAGCAGAAGAATTACGGCGCCCAAGGCCGCGCGCGGCGCGCGGGATTTCAAAAGGGGGATTAAGGAGCCCATAGGTTTCGGCGCAAACATAAGCTATTCCTTACAGGTACTTGCAAGGAAAGTCAAGACATTTTACTTTAAGTTATTACCACAACATATGTATATTTATGACGAAAATACTCTCGCATAGCTTTCGTCCACCCACCGCAACGCATGGCGCACGTCAAACACGCCCTCGATCTCCTCCGCACTCAGATGGCCACGCAGGTCGCTATCGCCGAGCAGCGCTTCTTTGAACTCCCCCTTGCCTTCCCAAGCTTTCATGGCATTGCGTTGCACAATCGCGTACGCTTCTTCTCTGGTGAGCCCTTTGTCTACGAGTTTCAGGAGCACTGCTTCCGAGAAGATGAGCCCGCGTGAAAGCTCCAGGTTCGCTTTCATTCTGTCCTGGAAGACTCGCATGTTGCGGATCACGCTCGTGACGCGGTGGAGCATGAAATCGACCACAATGGTTGCGTCCGGGCCGATGATCCTTTCCACCGAGGAATGGGATATGTCTCGCTCGTGCCAGAGCGGGACATCCTCCATTGCAGCCAACGCATAGCCTCGAACCACGCGAGCCAGGCCGCTGAGGTTTTCCGTGAGTACCGGATTCCTCTTGTGGGGCATGGCTGAGGAGCCCTTCTGTCCGGGGTGGAAGAACTCCTCGACTTCGGAGACTTCGCTTCGCTGAAGATGACGGATTTCGACCGCGATTTTCTCGATGCTGGATGCTATGAGCGCCAAAGCGGTGAAATACGCCGCGTGTCGGTCTCTCTGAATAACTTGATTTGACACGGGCGCGGGTTTGAGCCCCAGTCCGGCCAGGACTTCTTCTTCCATCTTTGGATCAAGGTGAGCGTATGTGCCCACTGCGCCGGAGATCTTGCCCACCGATATGGTTTCCAGCGCCGCGTCCCAGCGCGCGAGGTGCCTCCTCATTTCGTCGTAGTAGATAGCCAGTTTCAGCCCGAACGTGATGGGCTCCGCGTGGATACCGTGAGACCTGCCGACCATTGGAGTGTGTTTATGCTCCAGCGCTCTCGCTTTGAGCGCTTCCATGAGCGACACGATACCTTCGCGTATCAGTTGTCCGGCTTCTTTGAGCAGTAGACCGAGCGCGGTATCGACCACGTCGTAGGAGGTGAGGCCGCGATGGATGAATCGGGAGTCCGGGCCGACGAATTCCGCGACCGACGACGTGAATGCGATCACATCGTGGCGAATGACCTGTTCGATTTCGTCTATGCGTTTGACGTCAAAAGCTGCCTTCTCTTGAATGCGCTCCATACTCTCGGAGGGAATGAACCCGCGCTTGGTCCAGGCCCGGCAGACGGCAAGCTCGATATCCAGCCATTTCTGGTACCGGTTCTCCGGCTTCCAGATTCTGGCCATTTCTTCCCTGGAATATCGAGGTATCACCCTTAGGACCCTCCCAAACCGTTTGATCGCAGCGACAGTAAGCCCACCCGCGCAAGTCGTCGATTGTCTCGCGCTTGCGCGAAGATCCGCAATGGAAAGACACTGGCGCGGCACCGCGGGCATGTTGATCGCGCGGCCCCCTACCCTACCGAGATCGGCTCTTCACAGAGCCGTCTGTTCGCGATCTATAAGGAAGCGGTTAATGCTAGCACAGTGCGGCCAATGGTTGCAATCACTAAATGAATCACGGAGTTCCGGTATGCGGAACGCGCAGCAGGCCAAACACGGAGCGCAAGAATCTGCATCGCGATTTGATGATTGTACTGAAACCTCTACGCTTCTCAGTAATCTAATGGAAGTAATGACCATAGAGATCGACGGAGGCAGCAGCTCTTTCAGTCTCGCGCGGAGGTGCTCTCGTGAAACCGGCATGGCGAGCGGAATCGATTGTGAGAGATATCGAGCGGATAAGCCCGTACATGTACGAAGGTCTGTACGGCACGTTCCTGAGGAACTACATGGATACGGACAGATCCAGGTGGACCGCGAATCTCAAGCAGCATTTGAGTGACTGGAATCAAGAGTGGGGCATTGTGGCGGAGGACATCGCTACGCTCCTGTGGGAGCGCTTCGAGAAGAGGATATCCTGCTGACCGGCCGCGGCTCTCTGAGCGCGGACTTGTAACCGAACGACTACCCAATAAACTTCCGCAGTAATGTGTACAAAGGCCGTAGGTCGGATTGAGCCCCGCGTTCTCAGCGGGACGAAATCCGACATCATGCCCAAAGCAACCTGTCGGGTTTCGCAGGGCTCAACCCGACCTACTTCCGTTCACTGTTTGATAGCGCACTCGTATAAGGCTCTCTGGGCGCGCATCCATAATTGATAGACTTCGCAATCAACATCCGCATTGATGT
>JBMOME010000209.1:0-8776 GCA_049323095.1 Thermodesulfobacteriota bacterium | reverse complement strand
TGCAACCCCGCCCCCACGGTCGACTCTCCATCTTTCCGATAGAGGACAGAAAGATTATGCGATGGCGCTTTTTCCCCTTGCGCTGGAACGACAATTTTGTAAAAATAAGCGGTTAACTCACACATCCCTTCTCGTCGGGTCGCGCGCATGTGGCGGCGCGTCACGGGGATGGAGGCAAAACCCGAAAAGGAGTCCTTACTGTGTCGACCGTTACCATGAAGCAACTGCTGGAAGCCGGGGTTCATTTCGGCCACCAAACGCGGCGCTGGAACCCCAAGATGAAGCCCTATCTCTTCGGGGCTCGCAACGGCATCTACATCATCGACCTGCAAAAGACCGTGAGGCTCTTCAGGCAGGCGTACGCGTTCATCCGGGATACCGTTGCAAAGGGCGAGAACGTGCTCTTCGTGGGCACCAAGAAACAAGCCCAGGACGCGATCCAGGAAGAAGCCAGCCGCTGCGGTCAATTCTACGTGAATCAGCGCTGGCTCGGCGGCATGCTCACCAACTTCTCCACCATCAAGAAGAGCATCGAGCGACTCAACGAAATCAGAGCGATCCTCGAAAACCCGGACCAGACCAATTATACCAAGAAAGAGCTGGTCAGCCTCAATCGCTTGGCAGAGAAGCTCACCAAGAACCTGGCCGGTATCAGGGAAATGCGCCGACCGCCCGGCGCGCTCTTTATCGTAGATCCCAAGAAGGAGAACATTGCTGTCCGGGAAGCGCAAAAGCTCGGCATCCCCATCGCAGCAATCGTCGATTCCAACTGCGATCCGGATGAGATCGACTACGTGATCCCCGGGAACGACGACGCGATCCGCGCGATCCGCCTATTTGCCTCGAAGATGGCGGATGCGTGCGCCGAGGGCAAGGCCATATACGAGGCTTCGCTCAAGGAAGATAAGGGTGAAGCTGAGGTCGCTGCGGCCGCGCTCGCGGGAACAGCCGGGGCCGCGATGGCTGAAGAAACCGGAACCGTGACTGAGGAGTCCGCCGCAGGAGCGGAAGAAGGAGCTGCTGAGGAACCGGAAGCAGCCGAGTCTGACGAGGAAGCCGAAGAGGAAGAAGAGGCCGAGGAAGAGAAACCTGCTCGCGCATGATGAGCAGCAGGCCCGCGTCACGGGGGCAGTCCGCTTGTCGCTCGCATGTGCCGCCCGGACCACTGGATTACTCAAAGCCCGAAGCAATTGACTTCTCAGGGGCGCCTGAAGGCACGCGAGCGGCTAGCCCCTAGCATTTCCGAACAGACCAGGAGGAGAGAGCCTGATGGATATAACCGCTCAGATGGTAAAGGAACTCAGGGAAAAGACCGGCCTGGGTATGATGGACTGCAAGAAGGCGCTGACCGAAGCACAAGGCGACATGGAAAAGGCTGTGGACATCCTTCGCAAATCCGGCGCGCTTAAGGCTGCGAAGCGAGGAGGCCGCGCGACCTCGGAAGGACGCATCGCTTCGTACATCCACATGACGGGAAAGATCGGCGTGCTGCTGGAACTGAATTGCGAGAGCGATTTCGTTGCCAAGACCGAAGATTTTGCCGAACTGGCCAAAGATCTCTGCATGCAGGTAGCCGCGGCAGCTCCTTTATGGGTTTCCGCGGAGGACGTGCCCGGAGACGTGATCGCGAAGGAGAAAGAGATCTACATGAGCCAGGCCCAACAGGCCGGCAAGCCCGAGAAAATGCTCGAGAAGATCGCGGAAGGAAAGCTCAAGAAGTTTTATTCCGATGTCTGTCTGCTCAATCAAGCCTTTGTGAAAGACACGGACAAGACCATAGAGCAGGTCATCCAGGAGAAGATCGGCAAACTCGGCGAAAACATCACCGTCGGCCGATTCGCTCGCTTTCAAGTCGGCCAGACTTCTTAGTGTGATTGCATGGCTGCCGGTTTTCGCCGAGCGCTGCTCAAGATTTCAGGTGAGGCTCTGGCCGCGGACGCGGGCCGAGGCATCGACCGTGACAAGACAACTTGGCTTGCCTTGGAAATTGCCCGAGCCGCGAGCGCGGGAAGGCAAGTGGGGATCGTAATTGGGGGCGGGAATATACTGAGGGGCGCGAACGCAGGATCTCTTGGAGTGCCCCGCCTGGTCGCAGACGAGATGGGCATGGTCGCGACGGTCCTGAACGCGTTGGCCCTGAAGTCCGCGCTGCAACAAGCAGGAATCGCGGCCGTGGCCATGTGTGCTTTTCCTGTGGGGCGATTCATCGAGGTCTTCGATCGGCAGAAGGCCCTTGACTACTTGGACAAAGGATACGTAACCGTCTTCGCAGGAGGCACAGGTAACCCGTGTTTTACTACCGACTCGGCTGCCGCGCTCAGGGCGGTTGAGATCGGCGCGCAGGTGATGGTGAAAGGGACGCAGGTTTCCGGGGTCTACGACAAAGACCCGCGAACCAACCCTGACGCTCAACGTTTCGAGCGGATAAGTCCTGCGGAGGTGCTGGGCAGGCGTCTGGGCGTAATCGATGCAGCTTGCGTGGACATCCTGGACAGACACGGCATCCCGGTAATAGTCCTGAATATCCACGAGACAGGGAACCTCGCGGCAGCGCTTGCAGGAGAAGATGTGGGGACTGTGATCGGCTGAACGTCAAGCTTCAGGCACATGCGAACCGGATCGGATGATGACGGCAAGGGGAACAATCCATGATCGATGACATCCACAAGGACATGACGGAGGACATGACAAAATCCATCGAGATCCTCAAACGGGACCTCAGGCGGATCCGCACGGGCCGCGCGTCTCCTGCGCTCCTGGACGGTATCATGGTCGACTATTACGGAAGCCCCACGCCTATCAACCAGCTCGCGACCCTGTCGGTTCCGGAACCGAGACAGATCGTGATTCAGCCGTGGGATTCCCAGGCTCTGCCGGACATCGAAAAGGCGATCCTGAAGTCGGAGCTCGGATTGAACCCCATGAACGACGGCAAGATCGTGCGAATCTCTCTCCCGCCGCTCACCGAGGAACGACGCAAGGAACTGGTCAAGGTTGTGAAGAAGATGGCGGAGGAGTTCAAGGTTCAGGTTCGGAACCACCGGCGGGACGCGAACGAGATGCTCAAGGACCTGAAGAAGGAAAAAGAGATTACCGAAGACGATCTACGCAAAGGCCAGGACAAGGTCCAGAAGACTACGGACGATTACATTGCCAAAGTAGACGAAATCGTGGCGGAGAAAGAAAAAGAGATCATGGAGATCTGACCTCTCCATCGTCGCCTCCCTCAAAATCAGCGCCGGCAAGACAATATGAAACCGGAACCCCCCGCATCTTCCAACCTGCCTCGCCACGTTGCGATCATCATGGATGGCAACGGCCGTTGGGCCCGGCGACGCCTCCTGCCTCGGCTGGAAGGCCATCGGCAGGGAGCGAAAGCGGTTCGCCGCGCGGTGGAGTTTTGCCGCCGCAACGGAATTCGGGTTCTGACGCTTTACGCGTTTTCCACAGAGAACTGGCAGCGTCCCAAGAGCGAAGTTTCCGGCTTGATGAGTCTCCTTTCCCAATACCTGGATTCGGAGCTGGACGAGCTCCATGCCAACGATATCCGACTGTGCACCATCGGCGACATGACGCGTCTTCCCAAGGCGCTCGCGGCAAAAGTGCGGGCAGCCCAAGAAAAAACCGCTCAGAACAAGACTATGACGCTCAACATAGCCCTCTCGTACGGCGGACGGCAGGATATCGTGAACGCTGCCGCGGAAGTGGCAAGAGCTGTGAGGGACGGTCGCATGGATGCCGATTCCATCACGGAAGAAGTCTTCTCGCACTTTCTTGCTACGCGCAATTTGCCCGATCCCGATTTGCTCATACGGACCGGCGGCGAAATGCGGATCAGCAATTTCTTGCTGTGGCAGTGCGCATACGCGGAGCTTTACTTCACGCCGTTGCTCTGGCCCGATTTTGACGACGACACCTTTACGGAAGCGCTCCAAGCCTATCAGGAACGGCAGCGGAGGTTCGGGATGATCTCCGAACAGATCGAGGCAGGGGAGGGGGCCGTGTAATGCTGCTCCAACGCGTGCTAGCTGCTGCTGTGCTTATAGTAATTCTCGTGCCTGTGATTCTGTGGGGTCGAGTCGAGGGAATAGCCATCCTGGTCGGCGTCCTGTCGGGTGTCGGCTTGCTGGAAATGGCCAGAGTGCTTCCCGAACTTAAGGCGTTTCCGCAGAAACAGATTACCGTGCTCCTGGGACCGTTGATCGCAGCCGCATTTTACGCGGCGCCGCCGGCCGCGGTATTGGCAGTGCCGGTATGGATGCCTCTTTTCGTGCTTCTCGTGCACCTCGTGCTCTACCATCGCATCGAGAAGACCATAGAATCCACCTCACAGATGGTCTTGGCAGCCGCGTATGTGGCAATCCCGCTTGGTCACGCGATTCTGCTGCGGCGCGTGGATCTGGGCGTAGCCTGGGTCTTCTTCGTGCTGGTGATCACCTGCCTGGGTGACGCGGGCGCGTATTTCGCGGGCCGGTCCTTTGGTAAGCACCATTTCGCGTCTTCCGTAAGCCCTTCCAAGACCATTGAAGGCCTATTGGGAAGCCTGGCGGCAAACTTCGTGGGGATGCTTGCCATGAAGCTGGTGGTTCCCGATTTGCCATCGCTTGGCAACCTTGTCATTCTCACGCTCTTGCTGGCCCTGTCCGGCCCGGTCGGGGATCTGTGCGCATCCGCGATAAAGCGAAAGGCGCAGGTGAAGGACTTTGGTTCCAGCATCCCGGGGCACGGCGGTTTGATGGACCGAGCAGATAGCCTCATATTCTCATTTCCCATCACGTACTACTTTCTCGTGCTGACCGGCAGCGCAACCCTCAGATGAAACGCATCGCTATACTTGGATCGACCGGATCAATCGGCGTGCAAACGCTCGATGTGGTCCGGCGCAATCCGGACCTGTTTCGAGTGGAAGCCCTGGCCGCGGGTTCGCGGCTCGACGTGCTGGAAGGCCAAGTGAGAGAATTCCAGCCCTCGCTTGTCTCCGTGTCTGATGAGGCGAACGCGCGGGAACTGAAGCGACGGCTAGCGGACCATTCGCCCTCGCTCTGGGTCGGGCACTCTGCGGAAGGGCTGGAACGGGCCGCGACGCTCCCGGAAGTTGAGATGGTGGTAGGCGGCTTACCGGGAAGCACCGGACTACTCCCAACCTTCGCAGCGGTTAACGCGGGTAAAGACGTTGCGCTTGCCACCAAGGAAGTGCTCGTCATGGCAGGATCGCTCTTCATGGGCACGGTCCGCCGAAAGGGCGTAAAGCTACTCCCGGTAGATTCGGAGCAGTCCGCGATCTTTCAGTGTCTGGAAGGCAATCAGCACGCGGGCATCCGCAGACTGATACTGACCGCGTCGGGCGGACCGTTTCGTGAGCTGGCCGCCGAAGAGATGGCCAGCGTCACGGTCGAAGGAACGCTGGATCACCCTCGGTGGAAGATGGGCCCCAAGGTGACGGTCGATTCCGCGACCTTGATGAATAAAGGTTTTGAAGTCATTGAAGCACGGTGGCTCTTCGATGTGCCGGCCTCAAAGATCGAAGTCGTGATCCACCCTCAGAGCATCTGCCATTCCATGGTGGAATTCGAAGACGGCTCAATACTGTCTCAGCTTGGGGCCACAGATATGCGCATTCCTATCAGCTATGCGCTGGCTTATCCCGAGCGCATAGATTCAGGCACCACCGCGATAGACTTTACCGACCTGGGATCGCTAACCTTCCGGAAACCCGACTGGGAACGATTTCCGTTGCTGAAGGCGGCATACACCGCGCTCGAGGATGAAACCGGCGCTTCGTCAATTGTCCTCAATGCCGCGGACGAAGTGGCCGTGGAGCTATTCCTGTCGCGCAAGATCGGCTTTATGGACATTCCCCGCATAGTGTTGGATGCCCTAAACCGCATCCCACCGGCCAAACTGACCAACCTCGAGGACATCACCCAATTCCATGAGGAGGTGGTTGCGCGCGTGCGTCGGGGAGCCGTCCTGTAGAGATGTTGCCGATTCTCGGCCGCTTTATTACGGAAGGGCGCGAAAAACTCTCGCCTAAACTTGACTCTTTTGAAAAACTGTAGCACTATAAGCTTGCAGTTGGGAGGGCCGCCGAAGCGGTCCGCAAGACTCTGTCTGCCCGGCTGCCTTTTTCTTGCCATGCATCTCCTCTACTTGGACGACGCTGGTTCTGCGGGGAACGTCAATGAGGAGTGCCTCGTTTTGGGTGGAGTTTCCATCTACGAGGCACAAGCTCATTGGTTCACCCAGAAACTAGATGATCTTGCACACACTATCAATCCGTCTGATCCCCACAGTGTTGAGTTCCACGCTTCGGAGATCTTTTCGCGCCGCAGAGAACCGTGGCGTCGGATGTCGCGCGAAGAAGCACAAGGTGTGATCAAAGCCGTCCTCGGAGTTCTCCGAGAGTCTTACGGATCTGCGAGAGCATTCGCGTGTGCTATTCACAAAGCCTCCTACCGAGGCCGTGATCCCGTCGAGTTGGCCTTTGAGGATATCTGCAGCCGTTTCGATCGGTACCTCACCCGTCTAAGGGGTGAAGGTGACCGTCAGCGTGGGCTCTTGATTTTGGATGAGAGTGCCCACGAAACAACCCTGCAAACCATGGCGCGCGAGTTTCGCACGCTCGGGACACGCTGGGGCGTAATCCACAACCTTGCCGAGACGCCGCTGTTTGTTGACTCACGAGCATCTCGGTTGGTTCAAGTGGCGGATCATGTAGCATACGCTGTCTTTCGACGCTACAACGCAGGTGATACGAACTACTTCGATATCATTGGGGGCAAGTTTAGTTCCCCTGACGGTGTTCTCCATGGTCTCGCACACAAACAAAGCATCGATCCAGCCTGCATGTGTCCTGCCTGTATGAGTCGCCGCCTAACCCACGCGCGAGACGAGGAGGGTCAGATCCCTCTCAATCTCGATCAGGATTCCGACCTGCCCACAGACTAGGCCGGAGAACTTCGGTTTAGACGGGCTTTGCCCTCAGCTCTCGGACTTAATCCAGTCCCAGGCCTCGTCCAATTGGTCGCACGAAAAGCTGCGAATGTCTCCGTCCGTTACGTAGGATGTCAGCTTCATGCCCAGGTGAACCCAATCCGGACCGCAGACAGCCGCGACCTTGTCGAAGCGGTCTCGGTTATTGATGCCGAATCTGGCGTAATCCACCGCCGCATCCAGGTCCCAACCTTTGAAGTCATGATCCATCAAGAAGAGCAAATTGGCCTTTCCATGCTCTTTCAGGATCGCCTCAAGACGCGGAATCAGGTTGTCCCTGTAATCCTCGTCCGTGAGCTTCCCCCTTCCTTTGATCCCCAGCACATTGCCTTCGCTCTGCACAAGAATCTCAATCATAGTGCTCACCCCTTCCGTGCAGGTCTAACATGAAAGTGTTACCTGAAGAACGGGTTGTCAAATCTCGAAAAGAGAACGTGAACAGGCCTCGGACAGACCGCCTATGCTGGTTATGACAATTCTTGGTCTCTTGCAAAGCCGGCGTTTCAAGAACACAAGTAGGGGCCGGCGTCTCTCGCTAAACGCGAAAAACCGCATCGCTCGTGAAGAAACCTCGAACGAAGCGGTTCCCTCGGATGACGTCGAGAGTCACCACGTCGTACAAAGGCAGGAAGCCTTTCTTCCGAGGCAACCGTCTGCTTGCGTTGTAAGGGAAGCGAGACGGAAGGAGGCGCGGTTTTCTTATCCTGGTGTGACCACGGGCACGACGGATGGTCGAATGCGCAGGTCTACAGGTGTCATGCCGAAATAGTCGCCGTCGATTTCGACCGGCACCGGCTTATCAGACTGGATATGAACTCTCTGGGCGGTCTTGCGAATGATCCCGGGGATCTTTTCGGCCTTTCCAACGAGGCCTCCGACAGCGTATAGGCAGAGCCACCCGATCGAGCCCTCGGGGAATATGCAAACGTGGAAGAACCCCGAGTCCAGCCGAGCATCGTCTGCAAAGACCAGCAACCCTCCGTAACGACGAACCTTGAGCACGACTACATTACATGCGGGGATTCGCTCGTGTCCGTCGAGGACAACGTCCATTTTGGTAGGGCGGTACGCAGTGATGGTCTTGAGAATAGGGGAAACGTAGCCGCTATAACCAAGCGAACCCTGTCTGTGGCGCTTTATCTCTTCCGTGACCCATGCATCGAACCCTGCGCCTGCCACGAGCAAGAAACGATGCTCGCCCGCGAGGCCCATATCAATGCGACGGATGGGCCCTGATTCGAGTATGCGGACAAGTTTCGACGGGTCAGAAGGCAGGCCCAGAGTACGAGCCAACTGATTGGCAGTGCCGGCAGGAAGATGGAGCAACGGCACCTTTGACGGGTCGGGAAGCCCGTTGAGGACCTCGTTTATCGTTCCATCGCCGCCGGCAACCACAAGCCGATCGATACCGTCGGTGAGATCGCGAGCCTTCTGCCGCGCTTGTCCCGGTGCTGTGGTCAGAAATGCCTCAACATCGTGGCCTTTGCGCTTCAACGCGCGCACAAAGCCGTCCACTCGGCGTTCAGCCTGCCCTGTTCCGGCTATTGGGCTACCTATGACGAGGATCCGCATTTCACGACTGCTGGATTCTGGGAAAAAAATCTATGGAGATTTCTTTGTGAGCTTGTCGGAGGGCACTCTGAGCTCCACATGCCCAGCCTCATCTGCCAGACCGGCAAATTCGACCCAAGGAACCGATCCTTCTTCAGCATTGCACCTGAACAGAATCCGCTGGTTCCCTCGGATCATCATGAAACCGTCCCGGTCGGGCAACTGCCCCGGC
>JBMOME010000208.1:0-8792 GCA_049323095.1 Thermodesulfobacteriota bacterium | reverse complement strand
GGCATTTACGTCAGCCCCTTCCGCCAGCAGGACCCTCACCAACCTGACTTTCCCCATTCCCACTGCCAGCATCAGAGGCGTATTTCCCATCTCGTCGCGAGCGTTGACGTTCGCTCCACCCTCTATCAGCAATTTCGCGACCTGTTCCTGGTCTTTCCTGCAAGCCTCCAACAGCTTGGCGCCCGCCTTGTCTTTGGTATGGGACACAAGCACTCTGAGCGCAGCCGCGTGCCCCTGCTCCACGGAAATGTCCAGCGGAGTTCGGCCGGCTTGATTTTTCAAGGTCGGGTCCGCGCCTCGTCGGAGCAGCAATGCCACCACCTCCTCGCTATCCCGTCGCGCCGCCAATGTCAGAGGTGTCTCCCCCTCGGAGGTCGCCTTATTGGGTTCATTGCCCTGCTCAAGAAGGGTCTTGACGAGTAGGCTATCTCCGCTCTTGACCGCTTCCTCCAACGAGGCCTGAGGAGCTAGCCGCGCCGGCCCCTCGGGTAGCGTCTGCGGAACAGGCGTGCCAATCAAGCCTTTCGCAGTCCGAGTACTCTGGTCAATCAGTACCTCTTGTCGGGATGGCTGTGGATCTTGCACAACCGGCGGAACTGCCACAGGCGGAGAAGTCTGCGGATGCGCCTGGATACCCTCAGTTCGCGGTGAGGTCGGCTGAGGTTCGAGGGTCGCCTCAGCAACGCTTACACTAGGCTGGTCGGGTGGAGTGGGTTTCGCCGGAAGAGGGGACTCCTTTGCCTTTTCGGGAGTGACAAGGCCCTGAGAAGGTTTCTCCACGTCCGAACCGGGAGAAGCAATCCGATCAGGGGCAAACACTAGCGTCCCTGCGTACAACCCCGCCAGAAGCACAATGACGGCGACACCAACCATGGACGCGCCGATGAGAACCTCCCGATTAGCAGGCAATCTTTGCCGAAGGCTCGAATGGGGCGCTTCCTCCGGCACGGGAAAGTCGCGAAGGGTAACCGCAGCAGATTGGGCCGGCAGGATTTCAAGCCGCTCAGGGACTCCTTTCTCGATTTCATCGGCAAGGAAAGTCCCAGCAGGTGCTTCTTTCTCCATTTCGTCAGGAATGAAGGTCCCGGCGAGCGCTTCTATGTCCATCAGTTCAGCAACCTGGCTTTTCTCCAAATCGGCCACGCCCTCTCGCGGGGGTTCCTTGATGGTCTCCTCAGAAGGCATCAATTCTTTGATTTCTGTGATGGGATTATCAAGACCGCAGCTAGGGCAGATATCGGCTGAGCTGAGCATAGGCCTGCCGCAGGATGGGCATGGGCCGGTGAGTTTAACGGTAGGATCAGGCTCCGGCTCGATTCCTTCCAGGTCAATTGGATCGAGCGTGCCCGCTGCAAGCAACTTGTCAAAAACCGACTGAAGTTGTCGTAGTGAGAGGCAGTGCTTCTCCATCAGCTCAAAGTCGGTCATGCCCGAGCGCACATCGTCAACAAATTGGCTAATCTTGACGTGCCGCATTGCCATGGAGACATCCACCCCGGAAACTGACCAGTATTATAGCCCATTTGCATCCTGCGGCGAAGAGGAATGTACCTGGGGTAAGTAGTCATTCGGTTACGCAGAGCTGGAGCCGTTGTCCGAACATAAGATCTTCGATTGCGACCCCGCTGAAAAGCGGGGGAAGCAATCTAATCTTCGGTGGGACGGCCCCGCGCGGAACGCGGGGTTGCCCGTCATTCCGAATGAAAGGCGAGACGCCAGTCCCACCAAGGAGATTGCTTCGCCCCCCTGATCAAATCCGGGGTCCTCGCGATGACAGAATTGAGGCCATTGCTCCCGAATGAGTGCAAAGATATGCGGAATTTGGAATAGCTAGCCTAACGTTCCAGGGAGGGCGCCTCAAACCAAAGGCCGGTCACTCGGGCATCCGGGGTTGCCCGATCCAAGACCAGTTTGATAAGGACGTCATCCTTTTCCTTGTTGAATCGCGCTTTGAAGAGCGTGATGAAATTGCCCTGCTGCTCATAGGAGCCCAGGTATTCCACGAACTGCAAAGACCCCAGGCTCTTCTGCACGTTGGTCTTGAATTGAAGGAACTTCGTTCTGTTCTGCGCACTCTTCATGGTGGAAGAGAAGCGAGACGAGTAGAGGTTATAATCTCCTTGGGCGATCCCTTCGGTTATCCCCTTCAATATCCCTTCCGCCAGACTTCGAGGCGAGCCATTGCGCGGCCCCTGCGCGAGGGCCGCGGGTTGGAAGGTCGGTAGAGATAAGAGGACGAAAAGGGTTAGAGCCATGATCCAACGCATTTGAGAACTCGTCGCCTGTAGCTATTCAGTTACGCGGGGAAAGAGTGTCATTGCGAGCGGAGCGAAGCAATCTCCCTTGGCACAAGAAGGGATTGCTTCGTCCCCCGGATCGAGTCCGGGGTCCTCGCAATGACAGTTGAGAAAGGCTTCCGTCCCGCACGTAGTTGAATCCTTACCGTCGCCTATGAATAGGTCTGTCCGCACCGTGCGCTTTCTCCCGGCTGAAAGAAAGGCTCGATGCGGACCGTGGAGCGAGCCTGAGGAGGTTTGTGGGCCGGTTGCCGTTGAGTGCACAAGCGTTAAGTGGCGAATAGGCGCTACTTGCGCTCTTCCTTGACTTCGGTGAAGTCAGCGTCTACCACGTCCTCTTCGGGTTTAGCGCCGGCTGAAGCTCCGCCCGCCTCACCCGCGCCCGCCTGTTGTTGGCCTGCGCCTGCACCGGCCTGTTGATACATTGCCTCAGCCAGTTTGTGAGAAGCCTGCTGGAGTTCTTCCGAGGCAGCGCGAATGGCCTGAGTATCCGAACCTTCCATGGCGGTCTTGGTCTTACTGATGGCGGCTTCAATGCTGCTCTTGGTCGCCGCGTCGATCTTGTCTCCGTGTTCTTTGAGAGACTTCTCAGTCATGTACACCATCGAGTCGGCCTGGTTCTTGGCCTCTGCCAAGTCACGCTTGGCCCTGTCGTCAGCAGCGTGAGCTTCCGCGTCCTTGACCATTTTTTGGATCTCTTCTTCGGTAAGCCCACTGGACGCGGTGATCTTTATGGACTGCTCGCGGCCCGTGCCCAGATCCTTGGCGGAAACGTGCACAATGCCGTTGGCGTCGATGTCAAACGTGACTTCGATCTGAGGCACGCCTCTGGGCGCGGGAGGGATTCCTGACAGCTCGAAACGGCCGAGGGTCTTGTTGTATGCGGCCATTTCTCGCTCGCCCTGCAAGACATGGATAGACACCGCAGGTTGATTGTCCGATGCGGTGGAGAAGACCTGGCCCTTCTTCGTGGGAATGGTGGTGTTCTTCTCGATGAGTTTGGTGAAAACACCTCCCAGGGTCTCGATCCCGAGGGAGAGCGGAGTCACGTCAAGGAGCAACACATCCTTGACTTCGCCGGTGAGCACTGCCGCCTGAATGGCCGCGCCCACAGCCACCACCTCGTCGGGATTGACTCCCTTGTGGGGTTCCTTGCCGAAGAGCTGCTTTACTCTGGCCTGAACTGCGGGCATACGCGTCATGCCGCCGACGAGAATTACTTCGTCGATGTCGTTGGCGGTAAGTCCCGCATCCTTCAAAGCAATTTTGCACGGTTCAACGGTCTTCTCGATCAGGTCGTCAACCAAAGATTCGAGCTTGGAGCGGGTCAGTTTCGTGGTTAGATGTTTGGGACCCGATGCGTCCGCGGTGATAAAGGGCAGATTGATATCGGTCTCCATCGAAGAGCTCAGCTCGATCTTGGCCTTTTCTCCCGCCTCTTTGAGACGCTGCAACGCCATCTTGTCATTGCGGAGGTCGATCCCCTGATCCTTCTTGAACTCGTCCGCCAGGTAATCGATCAATCGTTGATCGAAATCCTCGCCACCCAGGTGGGTATTGCCGTTTGTGGACTTCACCTCGAAGACGCCTTCGCCGATCTCCAGGATGGAAATGTCAAAAGTGCCTCCGCCCAGGTCAAAGACGGCTATCTTCTCATCTTTCTTCTTTTCCAAACCATAGGCCAAAGACGCGGCGGTCGGTTCGTTGATGATGCGCAGCACGTTCAGGCCGGCGATCCTTCCCGCGTCCTTTGTGGCTTGCCGTTGCGAATCATTGAAGTATGCAGGCACCGTTATCACCGCCTCGGTTACCTCGTGGCCCAGGTAGTCTTCCGCGGTCTTCTTCATTTTCTGCAGCACCATGGCGGATATCTCAGGGGGTGAATACACCGTGCCTCTCACCATGACGCCGGCATCGCCGTTCTTTCCCTCCACGATCTTAAAGGGGAGGGTTTTCACGTCCTTCTGCACTTCGGGATCGGTGAATTTTCTCCCGATGAGTCGCTTAATGGCGAAGAGCGTGTTCTCGTGGTTCGTGATGGCCTGTCTTCTTGCCACCTGTCCCACCAAGCGCTCTCCGGAATCCGTGAACGCCACGACAGACGGCGTCGTGCGACCACCTTCAGAATTGGTGATCACCACTGGATCTCCTCCTTCCATCACCGCGACACACGAATTCGTTGTTCCCAGATCGATTCCTATTACTTTGCCGGCCATCTTTTCCTCCTCGCCGCTTGCATCCTATCGGTCGATATTCAGTGCCGATTTTTTCGTCCTTCAAAAACTAGCCGAAAAGGCTGTCCTCGCCTTTATCTCATTGCTTACCCGCCGCAACGACCACGCGGGCCGGTCGCAGCAGGCGATCCTGATACATGTATCCGTCTTCAACCACGTCTATCACGGTGTTCGGCTCCTGCCCTACTGCAGGAACCGCCGCGATAGCCTCATGCATCGTCGGATCGAACGGCCGGCCCAGAGATTCGATCTTCTTCACCCCGTGCTTGGCCAGCGCGTCCGAGAGCATCTGTGCTATCATCTGCACGCCTTCCAAGAAGCCCTCCGAGGGGCCTGTGTGCTCCGTATGCTCCATAGCCCTCTCGAAATTGTCCAGCACCGGAAGAAGGTCCAGAAGCAGCTCCTCGTTGCGGTACTTCAAGAGCTTTTGCCGTTCCTGGGCAGTCCTCTTGCGGAAGTTGTCCAGTTCTGCCACGGATCGTATCCAGCGATCCTGCTTGTCAAATGCTTCTCTTGCCAGGTCTACCAGGAGCTGAGCGCACTGAGCGCGGTCCCGGTCCCACTCGACCTCTGAACCCTTCGCAGCATCTTTTACAATCCGGAGTACTTCCGCGGCCTTGGGCCACCGGTTCACGTTCTCCTCGGCCTCTGCGACCAGTTCCTCGAGGGTTACCGCTTCAGACTCAGGTTGGGGCCTTTCTGCCGGCGGAACAGCACGTTTTTCGTTCTCTTCGTCTCGGGGGACCTCTTCGCTCACCTTAGTGACGGGGGCTGGAGTCCTGTTAATAGGTATCTTCACGTCCTTGACCTTAGTTTCATCCACCATAGCCTCCCTGAGATGCTTTGTGCCGACTATCGGATGAGACAGCTTCCCTTGTTCGTTTGGTGCAGGAGCGATTCCCACGCGATCCGGTTGCCTAGATCACCAGGCAGGCGTGAAAGAGGAACTCACGGGGCAATAGCTTACATATAAGGTCTATTGAGAAACAGAGAGTGACTCTGGAAATAACCCAATAAAACCCGGCTGTTATCTGTGCCCCTGCCCAACAATACATTTGGGCACAGCCTTTGGCCTTGTCAAGTGCGCAGGCGGTCTGGAATGCACGTCCTCAGTGACGCAAGGCTGGGGTTTGTGGCGCGACACGTATGGCAGTTCTAGAAATCAAGCGCGGGCTTACTTGCCCGATGTGCGGCTGATTGCAAAACCTCTATTCCCCGTGATAATGCGGTAGGGGCGCTTCGAGAAGCGCCCTTATTTCGGGCGGTTCACGAACCGCGCCGTACGTTGTGACGCAACGTCTTCTCGCCCCGCAGTGGTTTTGCAACCAGCTTTGGGGGTTTAGCCGGAAAATATCATTTCTCATTGGCGCGGCAAACGGAGATGGTTCTTTTCCTGATAGTACTCCAGGAGCGACTTCTTGTTGCGATGGACTGTGTCCGAGAGCGAGACTTTATAGATATGCGGGTTGGAGAATCTCTTGTACTCAGGTTCGAGACTTTCAATCTCGCGCGCGGCATGGTCCCGGGTCTCTGAAAGAGGCGGGGCCTCGTAGGTCTGTTCTCCCTTGACGAAAACGGGAACAAGGACCTCTCTGACCTTGTACGGGGCGCGATAGGTCTTTTTCATGTAATCGTACATGGGGTGGTGTGCCCTCACCGGATCACCTGTAGGGAGGGGCTCGTCCGCGTCAGCGAGCAGGTCACCGATCATGTTCCCGTGTCCATTGTAGAACCGGACGATCTTCTTCACGCCCGGGTTTGTGACCTTCTCGGGATTCTCGGAAATCTTTATTTTGGGTACCAACTTGCCGTCGCCGTGGTCCGCGGCCATGAGTTTGTAAACCACTCCGAGCGCGGGAGTTTGATACGACGTGATGAGGCGTGTGCCGACGCACCAAATGTCGATCTTCGCACCCTGCTCCGAGAGGCTATGGATCAACCATTCATCCAGGTCGCTGCTGGCCAATATCTTTACCTCGGCAAACCCCGCTTCGTCGAGTAGGAAGCGCGCGGCCTTGGAGTAATATGCCAGGTCTCCGCTGTCGATTCTGATTCCTGCAAGCTTCTTCCCGGCCTTCTTCATTTCCTGGGCTACCTGGATTGCTCGCCGCACGCCTTCCACGGTTTCGTACGTATCGACCAGTAGCACGCAATTATCCGGAAACACCTTGGAAAACCCCCGGAATGATTCCAGCTCGTCATCAAAGCTCTCCACCCAGCTATGCGCATGAGTGCCCCGGACCGGAATCCCAAATAGCTTGCCGGCCTTCACGTTGGACGTGCCCACGCACCCTCCGATATATGCTGCTCGTGCGCCGTACAGAGCAGCGTCCAGCCCATGCGCGCGACGAGTGCCGAAATCCACGACCGGCGCACCTTTGGTAGCCAAACACAGCCGAGCGGCCTTGGTAGCGATCAAGGTCTGGTGACCGACAATAGCGAGCAGCGTGGTCTCCAGAACCTGGGCCTCCGCAATGGGAGCGATTACCCGAATGAGAGGCTCGTTCGGGAACACCACCGTACCTTCAGGGACCGCCCAGATGTCCCCCGTGAACTTGATCCCGTCCACGAGCAGCTGGAGGGCTTCCTCGGGGAAGAGCCCGAGGCTCCTGAGATATTCCACGTCATCGGGGTACACGCGCAGGTTCTTGACATAATCGATTACGGATTGAAGCCCCGCAAAGACGCAGAAGCCGCCGTTGTCCGGATTCTTACGGTAGTAAAGGTCAAAGCAGGCCAACTGATTCCTCTTTCCCAGCACACCGTACCCCGCGCACATGGTGAGCTCATACAGGTCAGTGTCCATCGTGCGATTGTGCCTGCGCAGACCATCCATGCCTCGCGCTGCATCGAGTTCGCCGAGGTCCGATCCGGTTTCAGAGTCTATCAGTTCCACGCGATCCAGAAGCCTGCCGGTTACCGGATCACGGAAGACAGGTTTCATGTTTCGGTCTCCTTCCGCTTCTCCATGAAAAACGCCTTGAAAGCCTCCTCATAAGGCTCGCGCGCTATTCCATGCTCGGTGATAATGCCTGCAATGAGTTGGTGAGGCGTCACATCAAAAGCGATGTTGCGGACACGCACTCCCTCAGGGGCAATCCTCACACCGCCGATGTGAGTGACTTCCGTGGGGTCGCGTTCCTCAATGGGTATGCCCGTCCCCGCGGGTATGGACATGTCAATAGTAGATAGCGGCGCGGCCACGTAAAAGGGAACCTCATGATATTTGGCAAGCACCGCGACGGAATAGGTGCCGATCTTGTTGGCCGCATCCCCGTTCGCGGCTATGCGGTCCGCGCCCACAACCACCTTTTGAATTTCGCCTCGTTGCATGAGCGCGCCCGCTGTATTGTCCGGGATCAGCGTGACCGGGATGCCGAGCTTCATCAGTTCCCACGCGGTGATGCGAGCGCCTTGATTCAGCGGCCGCGTCTCGTCCGAAACGACGCTGATCTTCCTTCCCTGCTCAAATGCGGCCCGGATGACGCCCAAAGCAGTTCCATAGCCGGCCGTCGCGCATCCGCCCGCATTGCAATGGGTCAGCACCGTATCGCCATCGTTCAGCAGGCCCGCTCCGGACACGCCTATGCGCTTGCACAGCAGACGATCCTCCTGTTCCATCAATACTGCCTCTTCGACCAGGCGCCGCTGAACTTCCCGGAGGTCGCGATCTGCCAAACGAGCGACTACACCCTTCATGCGCTCCACAGCCCAGAAGAGGTTCACCGCGGTCGGACGGGTTGCCGCAATCTGAGCGCAAACTGCTTGGAACTTGCGCTGGAACGCTTCCCGATCATGGGCATCAGCATCCAGCATTCCCAGCGCAACGCCCATGGCCGCGGCCACTCCAATAGCCGGAGCTCCTCGAACCGAGAGACGCCGTATAGCATCGCATATCTGGTCCACCGTTCGAATTTCCAGATACAGCTCCTCCGCGGGGAGGCGGGTCTGATCGAGGAGCCTGATATGATCGCCCTTCCATTCTATGGTCCTAAAAGGATCTTCCACCACGAACGTCCTTTCAGCTCACTTGCTGTTTAAGAGCGAATGCGGGCCACAGAAAGGCCCGGCGAAGTTGAGAGAGTCAGCATAACCAGCGTCGGCTCAAGAGTCAATGTTGAGAGCGGTCCGGAGGTAAGCCCTCACTTACCAGGGGCGCAGAGGGATATTTAGGGAGGCGGTGATTTTTTTGCTCGCGATTTGTCGGCAACTGTACTAAAGGAGGGAGGCATCTCAATAGAGGGTTTTGGTGATGGGGATC
>JBMOME010000207.1:0-8828 GCA_049323095.1 Thermodesulfobacteriota bacterium | reverse complement strand
AGAAGCTCGAAAGCCTCTCGCGCGTCCTTGTGCTACCTCACGGTCGTGTCCGACCCGGCGGCCCCTCCGGCGGAGAGTCTTGGAACCTCCATCGGCTTCAGAGGCTGGCCCGAATTGACGACTTCCTTTCCACTAACCACGACCCTGTCGCCCGGCTTGAGGCCATCGATCACTTCGGCATGGAGCGCATCGATCGAACCCAATCGCACTTGCTTCAGTTCGGCCTTGTCCTCCCCGCCCACGAGCACCACGGCATTCGCCTGGTCATTACGAACCCGCTCCAGCAAAGCGCTAATCGGAACTCTAACCACGTCCTGGATGCGCTTGGCCACGATTCGGCCACGGGCAAACATACCTTGAAGGAGTTTCATATCGTCATTCTTGATATAGATCCGGACTTCGAACAGTCTGTTCTGATCCATGACGGGCTGAACATATCCAAGTTTGCCGGCAAACGTCTGTTCCGGAAAGGGGTCTGCGGTAATCCGCGCATCTATGCCGACTCCTTGCCTTACCACCTGGTCAACGTTGAGCTTGCCAATGTCCTTGTCGGTCATGAATGCTTGCAAGTACACGGTCGTGTAGTCGCTGAGTTGAAAGAGCTTGCCTCCGACCGATACCCAGTCCCCCACTTCCACATGCCTGCACGACAACAAGCCTGTTATGGGTGCTTTCACCACCGTGTTCTTCAGGTCTTCTGTGGCCTTGGCCAGTGCTCCCTTGCCGGCCTCAACCTGGCCCACCGCATTCTGATACACGGACAATTTCTGATCATACGTGGATTGGCTTATGGCCCCGCTGTGAAGCAGCAGTGAGTTCTTCTCCCATTCGGTTTTGGTGAACGCTAGTGTGGCCTCCTCCTTCTGGAGATTTCCCCGTGCTTGATCGACCAACGCGCGGATGATGGAATCGTCAAAGACCAGCAGGTCTTGACCCTTTTGCACCCGCTGCCCGTCTCGCACTTCCAAGGACTTGATCCTCGCCGCAACCTCCGACGACACCGTCGTGTTTGCCATGAATTGCAGGCTGCCCGATACGTCGAGCGCGTGTTCCAGGTCTCCCTTATCCACGGTCGCAACCCCGACTTTGATAGGCGGTGGGGGGAGGCGCTTCTCCTGTTTCTGTCCACATCCAGAAAACAGCGCTACCAGCACGGTCATGATTGTCAGAACTTGCCGGACCATGTTGACTCCATCATGATTTCTTTGTGCCGGGGACTCTTGAACGAATCCCGCGGTCAGTGCTTTCGATTTTCCTACACCGTGAGTCCACTCGTGTCGCATCCGGATTTGCGCTCAGCCTCGCCCGGCGCATCATCGTCGAGGCCGATCGGCTGAACGGTCCAGACACGGGTCTTGATGTCATCCAGGAGCGTGTATACCACCGGGATGAAGATAAGCGTGAAAAGGGTTGCAACAGATAGTCCTCCAACGACCGCCATAGAAAGGCCGTTGTAGATTTCTGCTCCAGCGCCGTTCTTGAGGGCCAAGGGCAGCATCCCGAGGACCATTGCGATAGCGGTCATGAAAATCGGGCGCATTCGTCGCTTGCTGGCGAGGATGAGCGCTTCGTCGCGCGCAACCCCTTGCTCTTCGAGTTGCAGCGTGTAGGTTATCAATATGATGGCATTTTTCACCACCAGTCCCACCATCATGATGTACCCCAGCATGGTGAACGAGTCGAAATGGACCCCGGTCAAATTGACAAGAACATTGGCGCCAATTATGGAAAGCGGCACACTGAGCATAATCGACAGCGGTCGAACAAACGACTGAAATTGCATGACCAGAAGCAGGTACACTACGACCACCGCGAGCGGGAAAACAAAACCTATTGCCTGCATGAGCCCTTGAAGATTGTTCACCGCGCCAAAGGGGATCACGTTATACCCGATAGGCATGGCAACACCGGCCCAAATCTTGGACATCACGTCTTGAAACACTTCAGCCAATGGCCGGTCCTGCACGGTAAACTGAATGCCCGCGGCCCGTTTAGTGTTGTAATGGCCGATTTGGAGCGGTCCGAACGTAGTATCCACGGATGCCACGCTGGTGAGCGGGATCTGAATTCGAGGATTGAGTGGCGACGTGAGGAGGATTCGCCCCACATCGCTGATGTTATTCAGCTCGCTCTCCCGGCCCATGACCTGAATGAAGAAGTAGCGGCCGCCCACGTCATACTGGGTTATGCTCCGCTGGCCGCCGCCGGCCGCTTCAACCGCGTCCGCGATATCTTTGCCGTGAAAGCCCAAATTTGCGGCCCGCTCCGCGTCCACGCGAACCTGGATCTCCGGCTTGCCCAGCGCAAGATCCGTGTATCTAAAGACAATGCCTTCAACGGTCTTGCCGATATCCATCATCTGTTTGACCAGGGGCTCAATTACGGAGTAGCTATCGCCCATCACGCGGAGGTCCACAATGTTCGACCTGGTATCAATGCTGCCGAAGAGCGGGAACTGAATGGGGTTGACTGACTTGAAGGGGAGATCCCGCGAGGAATCGTATGCTTCGCGAGCGATTTTTTCGATGGGAACGCCGCTGTCTTCTTCCCGATCGCAAACGAGGAAGACGACGTTGCGAGAAACCTGTCTATTGGGGATGGCTACTACAGTCTGAACGCCTTTGATCCGGCTCCATCGGTCCTCGAGGATGTTCATCAAACGGCTGTTTTCGTCCAGGCTGGTTCCTTCCGCGGCCTCTAGCTGAACCTTTACGAGGTTCGTTCCACCCGTTGGTAAGTAGTTCATGCCCGGCAATGACCAATAGGAGAGCACGAAGAGCCCAAGAACCGAGACCACGAGCGCTACTTTTCTGCGCCATCCACCGAGGAAATAGCGGAGGCTGTCTATCAGTCCGTTCGAGGCTTTGGCGCCGATCTTGTCCAGGAAGAAAAGCGGGGACATGATTCGCTTCAGGAGCCCTCGCGGCTCCTTTTCCTCTTTCATCCAGCGGGAAGCCAGCATGGGAACGACGGTGAAGGCATCAAAGAGTGACAAAAAGATAGCAACAGAAATGATGAAAGCCACGGGGCCGAACAGCGTTCCGATCTCACCGGTCAGCATGAGAACAGGCACAAAGACCGCGGCTGTGGTCAAGGTACTCATGAAGACCGCCATCCCCACCTCACGGGTCCCGTCGACGCACGCCTTGAGAACACTCTTCTTTTCCTCGTACCGATGCCGATAAATGTTCTCCAGGACGACGATCGCGTCGTCCACGATGATACCGATGGACAGCGCAAGTCCGGCAAGTGAGAGCACATTGATCGAGTACCCTAAGAGATACATCCCGATGAATGTTCCGATCACGGAAACTGGGATTGAAGTCGCAACAATGAAGATGCTCCGCCAGTTCTTGAGGAAAACAAATAGTACGAGAAGAACCAATATAATGGCTTCGATCAGCGAGTCTTTGACCACATTGACGGCATCGCGGATATAGTTGCTCGAATCGTACACTTTTTGAAACTTGGCTCCACGAGGGCCGTACTCCTTTTGGAGACGCTCCAATTCTCGATCGATATCACTGATGGTTTGAAGCACATTCGCGCCGACCTGACTGAGCACACTGAAAACGATGCCTCGTTGGCCGTTGATTCGGCAGTACGAATCCGGGCGTTCATACGTATCCTGAACGTCGGCTATGTCGGTCAGATAGACAATGGGTTCCCCTGGCTTGGATATAATCACCTTACGAAAAGCGTCTGCATCGAGAAGCTCTCCCACGGTACGCGTTGTCCATTCCCGGTTTCCTTGAACAAAATAACCCCCGCTTTGGTTGAAATTTGTTCGGTCGATGAAGGCTTTGACGTCGTTGACAGTAAGGCGCCTCGATTTAAGACGTTCCGGGTCGTATGTTATACGCATCTGCCGGGTGAGATTGCCGTCGAACTGGCAGTCGCCGACTCCTGCTATTCTTCTTATTCTTGGTGCGATATCTTTGTCCGCCCACGTGGACGCGCTCACCAGGTCCATGTTGCCCGTTAACGCGAATTGATAGACAGGAAGGCTCACCTGATCGCTGGCCTTAAAGATTTGAGGCTTTTGGACCGTTTTGGGGAGCGTCGTGACCCGATTAATGTTTCTCTGGAGTTCCGAGGCTGCAAGGTCGAGATTTGTACCAGGCTTATAAAAAACCGTGACCTGTGACTGGCCGTACGAGGAAAGACTCTGCGTGTACAGCATGTTCGAAACGCCGCTGATACTTTCCTCGAAGCGCGTGGTAACTTCGCCCTCTACCTCTTGTGGAGCTGCTCCGGGAAACGCGGTTGAGACGACCAGGATCGGTTCTTGCGTGTCAGGTTTGAGTTCCACGCTAAGGAATGTCACAGCCACGCAGCCGAAGACGATAACCAGGAGTACTCTGACGATAACCGTTATCGGATAACGGACTGCCGATTCGGCAAAGTTCATGTGTCGCCTCACCTGTGCTTTTTCATCGTTATAGTGAACGGCGTTGAAATTTGCGCCGAAGGTCACCCTCCCCTTTCCCCCTCCCATCAAGGGAGGGGAGTTGCAAAACCCTCTCCCCCGGTGGGAGAGGGAAGGGAGAGGGGGATTCCAGCTTCATTCAAGGGCTCTGATTTCAACAAAGCTTTCTATAGCGCGATTCAGCCCTATTTGCGGGCAACGCCCTCGTCCACATCGTTCAAGCTTATCGGTCGGACCTTCCAGAGTCGGTTCTTCGCATCATCCAGAATCGTGTACACCACAGGGATGAAAATTAATGTGAAGAGTGTGGCCACAGAAAGGCCTCCAACCGCGGCCATTGCCAAGCCGTTATAAATCTCTGCCCCAGCTCCCTGCTTGAGAGCCAGAGGCAACATGCCCAGTATCATTGCGATGGCGGTCATGAAGATGGGGCGCATCCGGCGTTTGCTCGCCAAAATCAGGGCCTGGTCTCGCTCGACACCCTGGTCGATGAGCTGAACCGCGTATGTGATGAGGATAATGGCGTTTTTCACCACCAGCCCTACCATCATGATGTACCCAAGCATCGCGAAAGAATCGAAGTGGACCCCCGTCACATTGACGAGACCGTTTGCGCCGATGATGGAAAGAGGCACGCTCAGGATGATCGACAGAGGTCGGATGAACGATTGGAACTGCATGACCAGCAGAAGGTAGACCACGATAACGGAGAGCGAGAAAACAAAGCCGACCGACTGTATGAGCGCCTTGAGACGACTGGCCGCTCCAAAGGGAATCACCCCATAGCCGAGGGGCATTGCGACGTTCGAGTTGATTGCGTCAGTGACTTCTTCGAAGACCTCGGACAGCGGACGCCGCTGTATGGTGAACTGCACACGAGCCGAGCGCTTCCCATTGTAGTGGTTGATCTGAAGAGGACCGAAAGCGGTATCTACGGACGCCACACCCGTCAAGGGGACCTGGACGCCGGGATTGAGAGGCGAAGTGAGCATGATTCGGTCCACGTCACTGACTTTAGTCAGATTGCTTTCTTGCCCCACTACCTGGATGTAGAAGTAGCGACCCGCAACATCGTACTCTGTTCTCGTCTGTTGCCCGCCGCCGGCTGCTTCCACGGCATCGGCTACATCTTTTCCGTAGAAGCCTAAATTCGCCGCGCGCTCGGGATTCACGCGAACTTGCACCTCAGGCTTGCGCAGCGAAAGATCGGTGTACACAAAGACGACTCCCTTGGTCTTCCTCCCGATGTCCATAATTTGCTGGACCAACCCCTCAAGCACTTCGTAGCTCTCCCCCATGACACGCATGTCCACGATGTTCGATCTGGTGTAGATATTTCCGAAAAGGGGGAACTGAATTGGGTTGAGGAACTTTATCGGGAGATCGCGAGCTGTATAGTGCGCTATACGAGCTATCCTGCCAATCGCCACACCGCTGTCTTCCGGTCGGTCGCACACGAGATAAACCACGTTGCGGGAATCTTGGCGATTGGGAACAGCCACGATATGCCGCACACCTTTAATCTTCTGCCAGCGTTGCTCCAGCACATTCATCAACCGGCTGTTCGCATCCAGACTGGTGCCCTCGGAAGTTACCATCTGAACCTTTATGAGATTCGTTCCTCCTGTGGGGAGATACCCCATGCCCGGCAACGTCCAATACGAAAGAACAAAGAGCGCAAGAACAGACCCCACAAGGGCTGCTTTGCGCTGCCATCCTCCAAGGAAAAATTGCAGCCCCCGGATTAACCATTCCGCGACTTTCGTGCCGACCTTGTCCGAAATCACCAGGGGAGATATTCGCCGTCTTGGACCGCCATCCGGCGATTTCTCCCGTTTCAACCAGCGAGAAGCGAGCATCGGAACCACAGTGAACGCGTCAAAGAGGGACAGGAAAATGGCGGCGGATATGATGAAAGCCACAGGGCCGAACAATATTCCAATTTCGCCTCGCAGCATTAAGACCGGGAGAAAGACCGCCGCAGTCGTCAAGGTGCTCATGAACACCGCGGTCCCCACTTCACGAGTCCCGTCCACACAAGCCCTGACGATGCTTTTGTTCTCCTCGTATCGATGCCGGTAAATGTTCTCCAGGACCACAATTGCGTCGTCCACGATGATGCCTACGGATAGAGCGAGCCCTGCAAGGGAAAGAACGTTGATCGAGTACTTTCCCAGGTACATGGCGATGAAGGTTCCCACGATGGAGACGGGAATCGAAGTCGCTACGATGAAGATGCTCCGCCAGTTCTTGAGGAACACGAACAATACCAGGAGCACCAGTATTATGGCTTCGATCACCGAATCTCTGACTACTTTGACCGCGTCGCTGATGTATCTGCTGGAGTCGTAGATTTTCTCGAACTTAGCCCCGCGAGGACCGTAATCTCTTTGGAGAAGCTCAAGCTCATGGTCTACCGAGTCTATGGTCTGGAGAATGTTCGCGCCTGCCTGGCCGAGCACGTTGAAGATGATTCCGGGCTTCCCGTTGATGCGGCAATAGGACTCGGGACGGTCATACAAATCCTCCGCTTGCGCTACGTCGGAAAGGTAGACCACCGGATCTCCGGGCTTTGATATAATCACCTTCCGGAACGCTTCCGCGTTGAGAAGCTCGCCCACGGTGCGAATTGTCCATTCCCGGGTTCCCTCGACGAAATAACCTCCGCTCTGGTTGAAATTCGTCCGGTCAATGGCTGCCTTGATATCGTTAGTGGTCATCCGCCGCGCCTTGACGCGGGCTGGATCAAAGGTAATCCGCATCTGACGGACGCGATACCCGTCAAACTGGCAATCACCAACCCCCGGAATCCTTCGCATTCGCGGAGCAATGTCCCGATCCGCCCACGTGGACGCGGTGACGATGTCCACATCCCCGGTCAAAGCGAACTGATAGACCGGAAGGCTCACCCGATCGGTGGCTTTCAAAATCTGAGGTTGCCGGACCATGTCCGGCAGATCGGTGACCCGATCGATATTCCGCTGCACTTCTGCAGCCGCGAGATCAAGATTCGTACCCGGCTTGTAAAAGACAATGACAATTGAAAGCCCATAGGAGGAATAGCTGTGGGTATACAGCATGTTCGAGACGCCGCTGATGCTCTCCTCGAAGCGGGTGGTTACTTCGCCCTCGACCTCTTCGGGAGCCGCGCCGGGAAACACAGTGGCTATGACCAAGACAGGCGATTGCGTGTCGGGTTTGAGTTCTACCGGGAGAAACGTGGAACAGACGTACCCGAAGACAATGACCAGGAGCACCCTGACGATGACAGTGATGGGAAAACGAACTGATGACTCAGCCACGTTCATCGAACGTCACATTCCAGCTGCGATAGTTGGTAGGGGCGGTTCGTGAACCACCCGAAATCAGGGGGCTTCTCGAAGCGCGCCGTACCTGGAATTCCGTGCATCCCAGAGTTTTGAGACAGTCTCCAAGGGTTGCCTCTACACCGGACCTAAAAACGACCCTGTACATAGACCCGACCAAGCGCGCTTCAAACCGACGGCATTCACGGGTCGCGCTTTCATAGTAGCCATTGGTTGGTTCAAACGGTGCGGGAACCCGATAGGTTCTCGATAATTCGCCCAAGAATGCGAGTCATTTGCACCAAGTCCTCTTGAGACAAACCGTCAAATGCCTGGCCGAGGACACCAATGGCCACGGGGAGTAGCGCGGCCTGGACCTCTTTCCCGTTATCCGTGAGAAAGACTCTCTGACACCGTTTGTCCGTTGGGTCGGCTTCGCGTCTCACCAGGCCGGCCTTTTCCAGCAGGTTCAATATTCGGGTTATATTGTGCCTGTCTTTGAGGACTCTTTCGGCCAGGACGGTCTGATGGATGCCCTCGCTCTCCGTCAAGCGATTGAGAATGCCCCACTGCTCCAGGGTCACGTCGAACCCCTTGTTCTCGAAAGCTCGCGACAGTCCTAACTTCAGCAGGACCGCCGCGCGGAAGATCACCCGTGCAGGGGATTGCTCTTTCGGAAATTTGCTGAACGCGGGCTTCATGCTGCCCTCCCTAATGACGAAGTTGCCAACTAGTTTGTTATCATGACAACAATCTTTTTGCAACAAAAGTCATGCGGATTAGGCCGGTGCGCTTTGGACTTGAGCCTCCTGACCGTCCCGGACTTCCCTCTCTTTGTGGGGCGGCCTTTCCAGACCGCCGGCAGGCTAGAAAGCCTGCCCCACAAGGGGAGGGGAATGAGTCCCCCTCCCTTGATGGGAGGGGACAGGGGAGGGTGAGATCGGCTCAATCTTAAGGCGCTGCCTTATAGAACGGTTATCAAAGGTTGGGTTCCTACGCAGTTGGAATTCGTCAGGCGAGCTTCGTCAATTGGGTGCCGCTGCTGGCTTGCCCCGCAGTGGCACCTGGCTCGGGGGTTGGGATGCATCGCAGAA
>JBMOME010000206.1:0-8841 GCA_049323095.1 Thermodesulfobacteriota bacterium | reverse complement strand
TCCTGCGTACGCGATGAATCGCGAATTCCATGCAGAATGATCCAGTGAAAAAGAGAGGGGGGGGAAAGGCGGGGATCGTTCGGTGAGTTACCTAGGCGGGAAGAGCGACTCCAGCCGGACGCGGGGGAAGATGTCCAGCAGGCCGCTCGGTGTGGCATTGAAGATTTCGGCTCCCAAAGATGCCGCTATGGCTTTTAGAGCCTTATACTGCCGCCATAGCACGACATGACTGAAGCAGACCTGTTCCAGGTCCAGGCCGGACCATTCGTCATAACCTGCTCTCACCACAGCGTGCTCGCGCTCTTCATAGAAATGGGAGCTTTCGCCAAGGTGAAGCAGCCAATCGTGATCGCACCCAAGCAAATATATGCGCTGAAATCCCATATACAAAGCGATGCTGAGCGCCATTATCGTCACGGACTGCGGCATGGGAATCGGCCGTGTCAAATCCGGTCGGCGCATGGAGATTGAATCTCCGGACTCCTCGAGCTGCACAAAATAGACGCGATCCTGATCATAAAGTGAGTTGGCTCGAATTCGAACACGCTCTCCTAGCCCAAAGAAGAGCGTCGATCCTTTGGTAGCCGAGGCCAACTCAGCGAGCCACGCGGTCCATCCGTCCATAGGAAGCGGATCGTGGTGCCCTACTGAGCAATAGTAAGCCGGCTGAATCGCGGCGAAGTCCGGGTGAACGAAGAAATTGGAGAGCCCGATACAGATCTCACCTTGCAGAATAGTGAGATCCTGGGAACGGATTGACGGACCTGTGGCAAGAATGAAGCATTGTTGACCCGCATGACGGTTGAAGAGCGCTTGATTTCGTTTCAGCTCCGGATCCGGAACGGTGCGAACGATCAGGCGAGTTCGGAGCAGATCTGCTATCTTGGGCGGCAGCACCCAAGGCACCACGGACCGAATTATTTCTTTCCAGCCCACCTCTAATACCTATGCGTGGCCAAACGATGAAGAGTCATCTGAATCAGACACGGACCTGCCAAAGCTCAGGTCCGTGGCACCCCGGGCTGATATTGATTGGATGCTGGGTGCCACTGACCTGGGCACCAGGTCAGTGCTGCCTTGGTTACAACCTCAGCTTCACCTTCTCATAGCGAACCGGTATAAAACGACCCCTATTTGTTACGCCTTAGCTTATCGATGAGCGGGAGCTCGCTGTCGTAAACCTTTTTCACCCCATCGCCCATTGCCTGCTCGATGACTCGAATGTCGCGCACCAATCGCATGAAACCCCAAGGCTCGACCGACGCTGCCTGATCGGTTCCCCACATGGCCCGATCAAGGGTGATGTGGCGTTCCACGAAATTTGCACCGAGCGCGACAGCCGCATAAGAGGGAGGCAGCCCCACTTCATGACCTGAGTATCCCACCGGACACTCAAACTCAGCTTTGAGCGTCCGGATCATCCTCAAGTTGAGCTCGCCAATGCCGCACGGGTACGTGCTGGTGCAATGCGCCAACAAGAGCCGTTCCGGGTCGAGCAAAGAGACGGCTTGACGAATCTGCTCGAAGGTGGACATGCCCGTTGAAAGGATTACGGGGCGGCCGGTGGCGTTTATCGTTCGCAAGAGATTGTCATCACTTAGGCACGCGGATGCGACTTTGTGGCAGATCGGATCGAACTGCTCCATGAATTCTACCGATGACACATCCCAACATGAAGCAAACCACGGGATGCCTCGCTCTTTGCAGTACCGGTCGATTTCCGTGTATTCGCTTTGCCCGAACTCCACCTTGTAGCGATAATCCATGTACGTGATGAGCCCCCACGGTGTCTCTCGAAGGATGTCCCTCTGTTCGGAAGGCACGCACAATTCTGGCGTGCGTTTCTGGAATTTCACCGCACTCGCGCCCGCGAGCACCGCGGCATCGATGAGCTTTCGGGCCGCCTCCAGATCGCCGTTGTGATTAATGCCGATCTCCGCAATGATGTATGCAGGATGTCCGTCTCCGATTGGACAGCCACCCACAACCACTTCTCGCGTCACCTGAATATCCTCTTTTTCAAAAAGTAGTACGCATACCTAGCATCAGTGTCCAAACTGATCGCCAAAGGCTCGAAGCCGCAGTCGTCCGCCTCTGCCCAGAAATGTTCGATAGTCCACGTGGTGAAGCTGAGCGCCTGATCCGCATAATTCCTCGTCTTGGACCGATGTGCTCGGTCGCCATCGTCGTAACGAATCTGAATCAGGGCAATTCCATTGTCACTCAAGAGCCGATGCGCGATTCGAGTGACCCTGATACCGTAATTTCGGCTCGGAAAGTGCTGATAGACCGCGGTGGACAGGAAGAATTCCACCGGCTCGCCAATCGCCTGCTCGCATTCTTCGGGGCGGTCACCAGGAATGAGCACAGGGGTGAAGCCGTGCAAACCATGCGCGCGAACCTGGCGCTCACACTCTTCCAAATTGGCACGCGAGATGTCGATGCCATAGAACCGCGGAATTGCACGACAGAATTGGATCGCGTTCGCGCCACCTCCAGGTCCCCATTCGGCCATGCTTTCAACGCGCTTTTCGCATTCGGCCAGGAGGCAAAGCCGCTCAAACATCCTCCAATGGGCACGGCCGATTCGCTCCCATGCCTCCCGGTCGGTCCACCGCCCTTCCCCGGCCCAGTGGGATAAATCCCGCAGATCCGGGTCGCCGTCACTGGCTGCCCAGAATCTGCCCGCGTCCGAAATTACTCGGGCCTCCAGCTGAGGCGGCAACCGGTCCTGAAAAAAGTCAGATAAGTACGTCGCTATTCGATTTCGCAAAAGGCTGCCAGATTTACGCACGCTCATCCAATGTTCACCCGGTGAACGAGAACTTCGTATAGCTCGTGCCGCTACAGAACGCACGGAACCTGTCGCAAACCCGGCCTTTGGCCTTATTGCGCCAATATCGTGGCCACAAGCGGTATCGGATCGATAATCCCAAGTTCAGCACCGACCCTCGAAGCGTTGGAAAATATAGGAGTTTTTGGGGAGGGGTCCGGGGAGGCCCTTTTTGCCACAAAGGGCCACCCCGGCTACTTCTTCAAAAGCTCACGGGTTTCCCAGCCGCTTTGAGCAGCGCTTCAGCTACCAGGAGGTCTGCGGGGTCATCGATTTCCAAGCAGCGGTCCCGAGGTATTACATGTAGCGCAACCTTGCCGAAAAAACGATGCCGAGCCTTCTTGAAGCCATCGGTCCGCATGACATAAACCGACCCTGCTTCGATGAACTGCGATGTGAGCTGCTGGCGGAGCGCTCGTTTCTCCTCGTCGTGGTTTATGCCCACTGCGTTCCCGTCAGCAGTCTTTTCCCACAGAAACGCATGGAACGGAGCCACTGCCAGGGCAGAATCCGCGGCCTGATCAATGAGAGCCTTCACGGTCCCGTCGATATCTTCGGGCAAAGTGAGTGGCGCGGTACACTGAAGGAAGACGAGAATATCAGGCTCGTAGCTTTCTTTCACCTTAAGGAATTCCAGAGCGTGCAACAGGGCCGCCTCGGACGATGCCCCGTCTCCACTGATTTCAGCAGGGCGAGGTACTACTTCCGCGGCGTGCTGTCTGGCAATCGAGCCGATTTCCTCGTCATCGGTGGAAACTACCACGCGAGCAACACACTTAGCCCTGTGCGCATTCTCGATTGCGCGGACGATCAAAGGCTTCCCAGCTACTGTACAAAGGTTTTTGCGCGGTATCCCTTTCGATCCTCCCCTGGCCGGAATCACCGCGAGAATCTTCAAGCCAGTCCCCAGAGCCGCTCGCGAGTCATTGTTCGCTCCGTTCTTTGCCTTGTACGAGGCCATATACGCTGCTCTCCCGTCTCAGAATGCCCGCGGCCTCGTGCGCGAGACGGTCGAAGTCTTCTGCCCACGCATCTGTCCGCAGTTGGGACCAGATCGCGGAAAAGTCTGCCTTTATACGTTCGTGCGTTTCCGAATCCCACACGAGCTTCTGCAATGGAGTGGCCCAAGGCGCGGCAGAGCCCCACTTCAGCTCTTCATGTTGGACACGAAATCGATAGATTAGATAGGGCGCATCACGAAAGATCGCGAACATGGTCGGACCGCTCACACTTCCCATGTGCAGCATGGATGCCTGAATCAGAGCCAGATCTTGTTCCACAGTGGTCCCGTGATCCTTGGCAACCAGCACATTGGGTCGATTCCTGAAACGGGAGTCAATCTCTTCTTGATCTCCGATTAGGACAAACGTGACCGGAAGACGAGATTCGCAGAAGGTGACGAATTCCAGCCATTCATCAAGCTTTGAGTTTCGCTCCGGAAAGAGCGTGTTGTTACGAAGTTGAAGGCTCACCGGAAATCGCGGCCTCACGTGCTCCGCCAGAAAGCACCGCGCCCATGCAACCATTGCAGGCCGGCAGGAGAGGTAAGGGATGTATCCTCGCTCCCCATAGAATTCCTGCATGTAGTTGAAATAGTGCTCGTATCCTTTGATCCTGTGGCCATAATCATCTACATACGGTGGGAAGACGTGGTATCGGTTGCGATTATCCGCGATGTACGCGTCAAGCGCTTGCGCGGTATCAAAGACGAGGAGCGCTCCAAGATGAGGGTTCACAAAGGCCGCGGGCAAGAGTTTGGAAAAGTAATAATGAGCGTTGCCGGCCGTGATGCCTTGATCGAATCGTCCCGGATGTTCTCGATCGAGCAAGAGGGCCAGGTCGATCCATTCCACCTGATGGACTTCCCGGAGAATAAGGGAAACCTCCTGATGATACAGGAGCTCTCCCACCGTGAAGGGGACGTTGCGAAAATCCCACACGCCGAGAATGCGTCGCTCCAGCTCAATGACCCGTCGATTGCCCACACGAAGCCCCCGGACAAACCGGGCCCCGGATCGAACAACATATCGCGTCAACTGAGCGGCAGGTCTTGCAGCGTTCCGGAGCAGTTCGTACGCCTTGAGGGAGTTTCGGCGCACGAATGATGAAACCGCTCTGTCTGCTGTCCTGTTTAGCATTAGCATCTGTAGGGGCAGGTCTTGTGCCTGCCCCTCTCTTGGGCTTTCAGGCAGGCTCCATTTACGGTCGATGGACGTAGTCGAGCGGCTGGGATTTGATCTCATCCCAATTTTCATCGACCCACTGGACGACTCCTTGGAGTCCTTCATCTATAGAAACCTGTGGCAGCCAACCAAGCTGGGTGCGAGCCTTTGTTGAATCGATCACGTACGCGGCATCCTGGCCAAGGCGCTCTCCCACCATCTCGGTGCTTGCCGCGAAGTCCTTTCCCATCTTATCGCATATCGTTCGCACCACATCGCGCACTGCGTATCCTTGGTCCGGCGAAAGGTGATAAATGGACCCTATAGGACCCTTTTCCATAGCCGTAAGCTCTCCTCGAGATATGTCTCGAATATGGATGTACGATTTCACCGCGACTCCGCCGCCATGCAATTGGATCGGTCTGCCCATTTTGAGATAAATCACGGATCGAGGGATGATTTTGAACAGTTGCTGATGCGCTCCGTACACGTTGGTGGACCTGATCATGACGAGCGGGAACTGGAAGTTCTTCACCAAAGTGAAAAGGAAGAGATCGGCAGCAGCCTTTGACGCGGCATACGGCGTGCTGGGATTCAAGGGAGCGTCTTCCCTGACCACACCTTCGCAGGTCCCATAAACCTCAGGCGACGAGATGTGCACGTAACGCTTCAGCCAGGGTCGATCCTTCAAGTAATTGCAGAATTCCGCCAGCGCGACGCAATTGGTCTGAAACCATTGTTGAGGGTTTTGCCAGCTTGGCGCAACTTCGCTTTGTGCTGCGAAATTCACCACGTATTCGGGTTGTTCAGACTCGAACAGAGCAAATATCAGTCCCAGGTCCTTGTTCAGGTCCATGCGATGGAACTGAAACGCGGGGCCTTTGTGCCGCTTGTACGGCAAAAACAGAGCACTCTTCTCCGGAGAACGGCTAATGCCGATAACTTCGTTCCGGTCATCCTCCAGCAGCAAGTCGACAAAATCAGACCCTGAGAAAGAGTTGCTGCCAATGACAACTATTTTTCGGTTCTCATCCATAATTTATCATTCCTCGCACGTGTGTAATGTTCCATTATGCCGGTTTCTTGCGACGCGGCGGCGGTGGAGCCACGAACCGATTCGTCCACGACAGAGGAGGCCTCACGAGACCCCGATAAAGGCCGTTTATGCCCCGAGGAGAACCTGCGGGGGCAGTCACGGAAAAAGATAAAGCCTCTGGCATCACGAGTGCCTCCTTTCCCGGATGATCCTTCGCAATAGCCACGTCGAGGAGGTATCGCTGGGCATTAAGTAAGCGCCCCGGTATCAGGCACGTCGCTTCGAATATGCCCACGTCTTGTACGTCGGTCGGAAGTAAGTCTGATGGGGGCGTGGCCGCAGGTCCGCTGAACCCGGTAAACACAGCGGTGCCATGCGTAGTCCTAAGACACACTCTCGCGTTGTAAGTAGCAGGCGCCGTGAAAACCCGATATGTTATCCGCACCAGGACATCTTCATCCCATCCAAACACTCGCTTCTGGGAGCCATCCCTACTCTCCAGAGAGAGAGCGAGTAAACGAACATCCCCGGTCCCGGGAGCTCGCTGCACATCCTTCCATTTTAGCTTACCTGTCGCTCCGTCCACTGCCCAGTTCATATATTGCTCGACAACAGTACCTGCGGGGCCCTCTAGTGTGATCATCCCTCGGTTCAACGAAATCGCCCGCTTGCAGAACTCCTGAATACTGTGCATGCTGTGCGAAACGAAAATAACCGCTCGGCCCCCTGCGACCAATTCTTTTGTCTTGGCAATACTTTTTTGCTGGAAGGCCGCGTCCCCCACCGCCAGGACTTCATCTATGAGAAGAATGTCGGGTTCGATGTGCGTAGCCACAGCAAAAGCTAGTCTGACGTACATGCCGCTTGAATAGCGCTTCACGGGTGTGTCGATGAATTCCTCCACGCCAGCGAAGTGGACGATGCTGTCGAACTTCTGCGCGATTTCGGCCTTCTTCATACCCATGATTGCGGCGTTGAGATAAACATTTTCGCGCCCGGTAAGATCGGGGTGAAATCCCGTGCCCACCTCCAGCATACTGGCGAGTTTTCCACCGATCTTGACCGTGCCCTTGGTAGGCGCGGTGACACCGGCAATAATCTTCAATAAAGTCGACTTCCCCGATCCGTTGGGCCCTATGACTCCCAACACTTCACCGTACCTCAGGTCGAGCGATACATCCTGAAGCGCCCAAATGGCTTGTCCTCTTAACTGCGATGGGGCATTCCCAGCGCCCGCCGGACAATGAGGATCAAGTGCCCCGCGGAACCGGGCCCACCATTCCTGAACTTCCTCTCGTAACGTGCTGGAATCAAAAGAGCCTATCCGATATTGCTTCCAGACGTTACGGACTGTTAACGCTACGTCCATTGCACCTCATATCTTTTGCCCGAGCTGCCCCACGGGCGAGCACAATAGTCTCGAGACATGTCAAACGCTGTCCACAAAGGTCCTCTCGGTCCGACTGAACGCGAAGACCCCCAGCACACAGAGCGCAACAGTGACCAGAGTACCGACGACCACATCACTCGTCGTGAGGCCGCATGTTCCGAAAAAACCCAGCCGGAAGGCCTCCGCCACCAGTACCATAGGATTCACGGCCGCGAGCGTGCGGTAGGGCTCCGGGACTTGCGACAGAGGATAGACTATGGGGGTCAAATATAGCCACACCTGTACACCGAAGCCTAGCAAGTGCTGCAAATCACGGTACTTCACGGTGACCGACATCACGATGAGACCACAACCCAACGAAAGAACCGCCATCATGATGACTAGCAGGGGCAATGCCAAGAGGCCAAGCGTCGGTTGAACGGGACCGCCCCCTGCAAGGTAATACGTCCACACAGCAAGGAAAAGGACGAACTGAGCAGCAAACTTGAAGGCGGTCGCGATCAGGATAGATATTGGGATTACCAGTCGAGGAAAGAAGACTTTAGCGTAGAGGCTCGCGTTGGCCGCGAAACTACCCGCGATATGAGTGAGCGACGTAGAGAAATATCCCCAGCACACGTTGCCCGATAAATAAAAGAGAAAGGGCGGTACTCCGTCGGTCGGTATGCGGGCGACCTGCCCAAAGACCACTGTGAAAACGCCTGTCATGAGCAAAGGAGGCAGGAATACCCAGAAAGGTCCCAAGACCGTCTGCTTGTAAATGGTGACGAAATCCCGACGCACAAAGAGCCACATTAGATCCCGATAGTCCCATAGCTCTCTGAGATTAACCGCGAAATGGGACGCACTGGGCTCGAAAATGCGTATCCACTTCTCGCTCTGCTCCATCTACTTCACCTCCGCCTGGCCGCGGACGTTGCCTCGCCCCGAATCGCTTGGGAGTCTTGCCTTGTTAAAAGCCGCCGATGAGGAACCGGAGCGACCAATGTTGCCACGATTCTCATGGTTCTGCGAGCTTGATCGGCAACGGCTGAGGCCTTTTGCCCACTCCCAGCGCGAAAAGGTAGTGAGCCATCCCGTAGAAACCCGTATGAACCACCTCGTCATTCATGGAAAATAGAAATACATTATTGAAATATCGGTTCATCAGCGCCCGCAGTCCATTGTGATCTTTGCAGTTGACGTGGCCTGCTTTGCTGGCCGGTGTAGCGTAACGCTGGGATTCGAGCGAGGGGGTACCTATGATCAGTACACCAGTGTCGGATAGCGAGGCAAGGACATTCCGCATAAACTGGTAACCCCTCAGTTATTCGCGGCTGGAGACAGTTCACCGTAGAACCGGTCTTTCTGGTAGGGTGGAGATTGTTGGGAGGCGCTGGGAGTAGAAGTGTTTTTGTCAGGCCCTTCTCTTGGGAATAGC
>JBMOME010000205.1:0-9025 GCA_049323095.1 Thermodesulfobacteriota bacterium | reverse complement strand
AAAACCTGAAAAGCTCAGTCGCATGGGAGTCCTGCAAATCTCTCCTGAATTGGGGCCCGTAGAGTGCGTGCATTTCCCGAGTTGCAGAGGGGAAATCAGGCGCCACGTCATAGAAAAAGAGCTGATCCGATGGCGCCTGCCGATGGATTCGCAGCGCATCCAGACTGGTCTTGAGCCCTCCCCAGGTGCGCAGCCACCTGCCGATTGAGGGGCGTGACAATCCCTCCGGCAAACCCACGCTCCAATAGGCAAACAAAGCACTCTTGTCGCCGAAAAGAATTTCCGCCTTCGTCTTCGAAAGCCGGGCCGCGTCTCGCACCTCCAGGTATCCCCAGAAGAGCTCGTCACCGGCCTGACCCTGGAGCACCACTGGAATCCCGTGCTCTCTCGCGGCCCTCATTACCGCATAGTACCCGTGCCCGGAGATGTCTGCGATAGGATCGTCTCGCCAATAAACAAGATCGGGAAAGAATTCCACCATCTCGTGCGTGTCGATCTCTACCTCGTGGAAGGGCATGCCTAAGTAATCGGCAAGCTGTCGGGCGTCATTGCGTTCGTCCGATCGCGGCCTTCCCGGATATCCCACGCTGAACGCGTGCATGATGTCGGGGTACGTCCTTGCGGTCAGCGCTGCGACCGCGCTGGAATCCAAGCCCCCACTCAGCGCGATTCCCACGGGAACGTCCGACCGGACAACCAGCTCCGATATGGTCTCCAGTTCCCGCCTGATCAAGAACGCGGGATCGACGTGCACCGGTTCGGCCGCGTCCAATTTCCAATAACACGAATCGCTGATCGCCCAAGGCTCGATATCAATCACCAGCAGGTGAGCTGCATCGAGCTTGCGAACACCCATGAGCGCGGTTCGGGGCTCGGGAACGAATTGGTGGTGGAAATACACATCGACGGCTTCAGGGTCCAAACAAAACGGGACCTGGCCGGAATGCAACAGAGACTTGAGCTCGGAAGAAAAGAGAAGTCTTCCGTGGTTTTCGTAGAGGTACAGCGGCTTTTCACCCATGCGATCGCGAGCCAGGATGAGTCTTTGCTTTCGAGTATCCAGCAAAGCAAAGGCGAACATCCCTCGGAGGCTCGGCACGCAATCTGTCTCCGCGTCTTCGTAGAGGTGCAAGATCGTCTCACAGTCGCTCCGCGTGCTGAACCGATGACCACGATCGGTCAGAGATTGCCGCAACTCCACATGGTTGTAGATCTCGCCGTTGGCAATGAGAATCAGTGAGCCGTCTTCATTCCGTAAAGGCTGGGAGCCTCCCTCCAAATCAATGATACTCAACCGCCGCATGGCCAACATCGCATGGTCCGACAAGTATTCACCCTGCTCGTCCGGACCTCGATGTATGAGCGCCTGGTTCATCGCTTGGAGGATATGCGCGTGAGACGAATCCAATCGATCTCTGGCAACTATTCCACAAATACCGCACATGGAGTTATCCGCAGATAGTACCCATTGAGTTAGGCCCTCAAAGCCCTTCGCTGCTTCCTGAGCTTTTGCAGCAGCGCCCTTATCTTTTCAGCCCTTTTCTGGAGCCACGGCGGGGATGAATCAATTGCGGCTGCCGCCAGCCGCCTCAAACGTCGTCTGAGAATAAACTGGCGCTCAATGCCACCGCTCGTGTTGAATCGGAAGTTCGCATCCTCAATGGTGAATACCGAGTGCCTCCCACCTGCCAGCTCCCGGTTCCGCATGGCTTCCGGGCCTTCCCAGACGCCCGTGATCCCTTCCTGGTGATGGGAATAGCCATGATTCTGGTGGACTGCAGTGATGAAAACGCTCGCATTAACAATGGGGGTTCTTGTCGCATGGGCATGATAGACCATCCAATTGTCCCAGCCTGCCCGTCCTACCGCAAAGCGCGGCACCTCCTGGTACAATCCGTTGGAGAAAAGCAGGTAGTCGATCCCGTCAGGAGTCATTTGCTTGCCTACGGCCTTCACTTGTGATGTCACTCGTTCTTCCCAGTCGGATTGGACGAAATCAATGGGCTGGTCGATGTCCAAGTCCCACCGTTGACCGACCATTAGGAAACGGCCCCAACGCTGCGCAATTTCCTTGGCGCACCAGAGGAAACGGCTGGTGAAGATAATGTCCGCGTTCACGTAACAGAAAATGGGGTGCACCGCGTGCTGCAAAGCTAGACTGAAGATCGAGCTTACCAGGGGCGTCCCGAACTCGTTGCACTCAACATCAGGGATATGGGCTACACCAAGCTCCGCGGCCGCTTGGCGAGTGCCTTCCTCCTCCCCGATCAAGAGCACCTGGACCTCGGGGTGCAGGCACTTCCAACTCAGAACCGCATTGTACTGGTGGACCTTCGTGTCCCCGCGGAAGGGCTTGGGGGCGCTAAAGATCGTGATCACTGGTTTCGCTGAGGCGAAAGCTCAACTTTCAACACGAAACATCCGAGCGCGTACACGTCCCGCAACGCACTGCCCGATCCCGCGTCTGCCTCAAAATCCAACGCCGAATCCTTCGTGCAGGAGACCCAATGATTAGCCGCGTCTTTGACCCAAAAATCTTCCTCTGCCACACGATATCCGCCGAGGAGCGCTGGAAGACGATTCTGCCCGTAAACCCGACAATATGGGGCGAAAACCCGGTCTTTCCCAACGGGAACAGTGAGTATCATTATCCCGTCCGGCTTCAAGAGCCTCCGCATTATCAGCATGGCCTCCAAATCGCCGTCAGGCCGGCTCGCGGCCACGTCATATCGACCTGCCAGCCCTACGTGTTCTACCGCGGAGCAATTGATAATCAGGTCAAACTCGCTTCCGGGCAGCGTGCAATCCAGAATGTCTTGCTTCACGAACGAGAGAGTTGGATGATCGTACGGCCAGTCAGGACTGGTCAAGTCCAACGCAGTGGTTTCGAACCCTCGCATGGCCGCAACAAGCCCTAACATGCTCCCGCCGTTGCCGAAGTCCAGACACAGGCCCGGACCTTGCGGGATGTGTGAAGCCACCCACGACCATTCTACGTCTCGATCGCCGAGGAGGTTCACCGCAGGTCCTTTCTTGAGCAACAATGGAACGCTTCGCCTGAGCCGACGCAACAGCCTGTGTAGCCAAGATGGAAGATCTACGGACAGGGTAACGGTCTGGCGCTTCATTGCGAGTTAGGCTCTGAGGCTGGATGATTCACCTTTCCGGTGATCGATGGCATCGGCCTCGCGGCCGGGTACGTGCCTCCACCAGGCTTGGGGCTTGGACTGAAGCGCCTGCGAAGCAAGCGCCCGAGACGCCGCGCGAGCACGGGAACGTTTGAAGGATCCACAACCAAAGCCGACAGCGCATACTTGGTCATCAATAGCCAGTGCGGTCCAAAGATATAGGCATAGTCCACGCCGCGCAGATACGCGTTGCTCAACGCTCGTCGTTTCTTCCGCATCAGAATTGGCGGCACTTGATCCAACGTGAAGAAATGACGGGCAATTCTCACGCAATCTTCGGCCATTTGTGGTGCATCATGGCTCTTGCCTTCGGTCGTGCCTGCGTGCGCCAACAGAGAGGGAATGCGGTGGATTGTGCCATGCAGCCCTATGCGCCACCACAGCTCTTTATCCATGGCATAAAAGCGTGTGTCGAGGAAACCCACCCTGTTTAGTGCGGCTCGACGGATGAACGCCGCGGGCTGAGCGATGCAGTGGTCATGAAACTCCACCGCATAGGTCAGGTCCCAATCATGGACGTATGACATACCTTCAAGTGTTCCATCCGCGTCGATGCTCCCACAATCCCCGTACACGACGTCCACGTCAGGGTGGTCCTCGAAATAAGCAACGGCTTCTCGGGCCGCACCAGGCACTTGCCAGACGTCATCCGCATTGAGCCAGGCTAGGATATCTCCCCGGGATAGGCGCCATCCTTTGTTGATCGCGTCCGCGTGGCCCTGATCGGGCTCCGAAACCCATTGAATGCGCTCACCGTATGTTTTCAGTACTTCCAAAGTGCCGTCAGTGGAGCCACCGTCCACCACAATGCACTCGATTCGCGGGTAGTCCTGGCCGAGTACGCTCTCGATGGTCGGGCCCAGCAAATGCGCGCGGTTGAGGCTGGGGATGACAACTGATACGAGAGGGTTCATGATCAATTGGATTGTGCTTTTGGAAAGGTCCACGACGGACTTGGGTGAAGTGAATAACGGAAGAGCCCCCTTCTTAAGGGGAAGAAGATCTTTTGCATAAAGCTCCGCTTGGTCAAGTGGGCCTAGGTACGTAGTATCCCACTTCTTTTGGAGTCAGTATGAGATTTGGTCGTCGTACGGCAGCCACGTCAGTGAGGTGGAAAACACGTGACCAGCCTCACCGTTATGGTCGTATCACGCCCCGCTGGAAGGGGTTCCATAAGGACCAGCACGTCACAGTCGGACTGAAATTCATCTATGAGCCGGACTGGGATGGTATGCCAATGTCCCACCTCTTCCGGTCCGCCTACATAGATTGCACGAACCTTTATCCCTTCAAAGACCAGGTAGAGGATGGCAGATTCTGTAAAAGGGCTCCAGCCATAGACCGAAGCACTCTCCACTCCATCGTTCACTATCTGTTCCAGCTTCTGGAGCAACCCTTTGCGCACCTCGTCGTACAGGGCTCTTTGACGCTTCAGGAAATTGTACGCCAGGATCGACTTGTGGAGAATACCGCTAGGCGTGAGGTTATACCTCAGACTCCGCGGATTGCTCCCCGTGATCTTGATGAATCCCTTGGCTGCAAGGAGCCTCAGCGCGAAGTTTACCGACGAGACACTTCTCCCCAGACGCTGAGATATGTGTCTCTGCGTGATTGCGCCGTCATTGTTCTGGACTGCGTCCAGTATCTTGTATTCGAAGACTGGATCGTCCACGAGTCTGTCTCGTATTCAGTGTTTCGCGTTCGAGTATCGTACAAAAGAGGCAAATGTCAAGGTTTTTCCATGAGTCCGAGCCGCTCAGGTGGCCGAGATCCCCAGCAAAAGCCGGCAACGAGACACCATCGAGCAAGAAATAGGCTCGTACCGCACCGGGGCTGTCGCGCAATCCACTGATACCTACGCGTGGCCAAACGATGAAAAGTCCTCTGAATCAGACACGGACCTGCCAAAGCTCAGGTCCGTGGCACCCCGGGCCGATATTGATTGGATGCTGGGCGCCACTGACCCGGGCACCAGGTCAGTGCTGCCTTCGTTACAACATCACCTTCACCTTCTGAAAGCGACCCGGTATGAAGGTAGCGCCATGAGATGCAAGACATAGTCTTCCTTGTAGGGGCGCGTTTGAAACCCGCCCCTACTGCGCTTGTCCCCAACTTGTGGAACATGCTTTTATGGGGTCGGTGTCTCCCGACTTCTTCCTGTGTGGAAGAACATCCACCCAACGAAACATCAGGGCTCGATCTTTGTGCCCAGCAGGCCGAGAAATTTGGCCAGCCAATCGGGATGCGCAGGCCATGCCGCGGCGCTCACCATGTTCCCATCGACATGAGCCTTCTCAAATCCCACATCCACCCATGTGCCTCCCGCCCGGTTCACGTCCGGACCCACCGCGGGATACGCGGAGCACGATCTCCCCTCAAGCACGCCCGCCGCGGCCAACACCTGTGCTCCGTGGCAGACCGCGGCTATCGGCTTGCCTTTTTCCGCGAAGTGCTGAACTATCTTCAGGATCGTGGGGTTAAGCCGGATGTATTCCGGCGCTCGTCCCCCTGGAATCACCAGGGCATCGTAGTCCTCAGCCTTGATGTCGGAAAACGTGGCGTTGAGGGTGAAGTTGTGCCCTGGTTTTTCACTGTAGGTCTGGTCACCTTCGAAGTCATGCACCGCGGTACGCACTCGGTCACCGGCCTTCTTATCCGGGCAAACCGCGTGAACCGTGTGGCCGACCATGAGGAGCGCCTGAAACGGCACCATCACCTCATAGTCTTCAACATAATCGCCAGCGAGTAATAGGATCTTCTTGGCTCCCATCTCCCCCTACCTCCTGTTTCGTTGGTAATGCAAGAACGGTTGAAGAATTGCCGGCCCGCGTCAGGGACCACCAGAAACAGATCGGGTGGCCCTCCTCTGCTCTGTCCGAAGAAATAATATTATACCACCGGGGACCAATTTCAGTGAGGGACGAGGCAAAGCTGGTCTCTGGTGAACCGAGCAGCCCAACTTACCTCCGGAGTCCTTTCCCTCGCCTTTGAGCTTTGCAATTTCGGTCTCTTACCTATCTTACACTATTTCCACGAGCACGATATGAAAGGTAAGATCCTTCCCCGCAAGCGGGTGGTTCGCGTCCAGTGTCACGCTCTCCTCGGAGACCGCCGTAACCATGACCGGGAAAGAATTTCCGCTCTCGTGCTTCAGGTAGAGTTGCAGCCCGACCTCGGGGTTCACATCCGCAGGCACGTGGTGTCTGTCGACCACGATGACCATGTCTTCTCGATGGATACCATACGCGTCCTCTGAACACATGGTAGCGTCTCGTGATTCACCGGGCGACATGCCGATCACGGCCTTCTCAAAGCCCGCGATGACCTTTCCCTCTCCGATGGTGAATTCCAACGGCGCGCGACCTTCGGACGTCTCAAATACGGAACCATCTGCGAGCGTTCCCGTATAGTGGACCCTCACAGTGTCCCCCTGCTTTGCCTGCGTCATGCTTTTCTCCTCTTTTCATTCGATGTCGATCAGGAAGGGTGTCGAGTGGATTGAAATGCGGCTCAGGAGGATTCCCTGCTCAGCGATCCAGCTTTCAGCCCGGTTGTTTCAACGCCCGGAGTCGTCATCCTGCGACGGACACCGGGGTCTGGCGCAGCAGGACAACCACTCTAAATTGGAATGGACGTTCGACCGGCCGGTTCGGCATGAAACGCGATGAGCAACCCGATGCATATATTCGGGTTGCTCACCACGTTTCAAGAGATATACGGGAGAGGCTTACCAGCGCGATCTGCCCCCGCCTCCGCCTCCGCCAGGACGCCGTCCCTCACCGGGGCCCTTCCTTGGGCGGGCTTCATTCACCTTGAGACTGCGGCCCTTGAACTCTTTGGAGTCCAGCTCTTTGATAGCCCGCAGACCTTCCTCACGATCGGACATCTCAACAAAGCCAAATCCTCGTGAGCGACCAGTGAATTGGTCCTGAATGATCTTGGCGGACTCCACCGCGCCGTAGGTTTCAAACAGTTCTCTGAGTGCGCCCTCGTTCGCATCGAAGGACAGGTTTCCGACGTAAATGTTGATGCTCACTGTCTCTACTCCTTGAGATTTAGCACCCGAAACGTGGTTCGACGGTGCTTGGGGTGACAAACAAGGGCTCAATGTGAACGGGGATAGCGAAGCTCGCTCTGAGGCCGGCATCCTCGGCACGGGCACCATTTGTCATCAATCGTTTCCTTGCGTAACGCCCGTGGTCCCGAAGAGAAATCTCGTGCAGAAACACAGGTCTTATCATGTACCATAGGCTAAGTCATTCGTTCGGTCAAGAGATTCGTTACTTGGTTTCGTGGCGCGTGATTTGTCCCAGCTCCCGGCCGCAAGCCCCAGCAGCAAGTGAAAGAACCAGCTCGATTGGGGATGAAGCGGTCCATCCCAGACCATATAGTGGATCAAACCGCCGACAAGCGGGAGCAGAAGCGCCAGAGGATGCAGAGCCTGAGAAGGCCCTCTTTGAATCGTCATGCGGATGAGCCTGAAAAGGATGATCCCCAGCGAGAACGTGTACATGAGCGAGAAGGGGATCCCAAGTTCCGCCAAGAAGGTGAGAAAGAGGTTCTCGGAAACCCCCACGTGTTTTACTTCCGCCGCGAATTGCCCTTTGGTGATGTAAGGGTATTTGATGACATAATCCTTGAGGAATTCATCTCTCGGAGATGTTAGTCCAATACCCAGGAGCGGATGCTTCAGAACGATATGCAGCGAAAAAAAGTAGTTCTCGGCCCGGTAAAATATAGGTATTGTGCCGGCTCTGAATTGTTTATCCGTCGGCGCGGTTGCGAAATAGTAGGCAACGGAGAGACCAATCGCAGCAGAGATCAACAACACGTACTTCAGCCGCAAGACACGCGAAAACAAAACCACAACCGCTAACGCAGCCGGTGCCAGCAGCAGAGAGCGCAAGGCCATTAAATAGAAAACGAGATAGCTTAGGATCATCAGAAGCCAGGGCACGAAACGGGTCGTCACCCGCTTGTCCAGCAGCACAGCCAAAGGCGCAAACCACAAAAGGAGAATGCGGTCGGCCAAGGGATGGGGATTTGTGTCCAGCAATTCATATATACTTCCTCGCAGCACATACGAGACACCGCATAGAATCAAGACCAGGGCTAGTATTATTGAGCAATAACTCCGAAAGAACCGCCGTGTGGTTTCAGATACAACAAGAATTCTCGCACACCAGAACCCACCGAGACTCGATGCCAAGACGACGAACGTCCGCGGCGACGCGGTTTCCGGCGTGGCACTGAAAAGAGCGCTCATAACGGCAAGCACGGCGAGCACGGCTGAGATTACCATTTCAGAGCGCTTGAGCGCCGTGGGTCTCCAAATTTGAGCAACCCAGGCCAACAACAAGGCTGCTGTACACACCACTCCCGAGAAGAGTTTGGATTCCTCCTGCGGAATCAATACGAAGTAAGGGGCCAGGAAAGCCAACTGCACACACGCAAAACAAAAGACGACCCATGCCACCCTCTCGGCAACGGAAATGTTCGGCCAGTCCGCGGCAGAAGAATCCCTGAAATCATGAAAAATGGTCTTGATGATGTTCATGAGACTTTTCGAAGAGTTGCGACTAATGCGTATAAATGAAGACCCTCGTAGACTTTGACGATTCTTACTTAGGGGTCGGTCTCAATGATTCCGGTGGGTTGTCGGAGCGGGAAACGGGATTTCAACCCGTTGGAGCGCTCATTTCTGCTGGCCATTTCACCTACTTATTTTGCGCTTTTTCCGTTTGCAGACACTTTGCAGAATCGAGACTGATTACGGCGGCTTGCCGTTGCACTCTGCGTAACTTATCGGTTTTCAAGTGAGAACAACGGTCCGTCAT
>JBMOME010000204.1:0-9028 GCA_049323095.1 Thermodesulfobacteriota bacterium | reverse complement strand
CCCCGGACCCCTCCCGAAAAACTTCTATACTTTCAAAATCATATCTAGTCCGCTGCAGCAGCGCTAGAGAGCCTTTTCTCGCCGGCTCGTGCGAGGAAAGGAAGACTCCTGAGGAGACCTGTATGCTGGACATCACATTCATCAGAAACAATCCCGATCTCGTCAAAGAAGGTATCCGCAAGAAACGAATGCGGATGGATCTGGACGAGCTGCTCGCGGTGGACGAACAAGTCCGCGGCCTCAGGCGGGACGTGGAGCAAATCCGCGCGGACCGGAACCGCTTGTCCAAGGAAATCCCGAAGCTCAAGGGCGCTGACAAAGACCAGGCGGTCGCACAGGTGAAGGCGCTCAAGGACGGCCTCACTGCCAAGGAACCTCAGCTCCGTGAGGCTGAGGAACGCTTCGAACAGTTGATGTTGCTTGTACCTAATCCTCCGTTGCCTGAGGTGCCGGAAGGGGACTCCGACGATGACAATGTGGAAGTGCGCAAATTCCTGGAACCGCCGCAGTTTGATTTCCAACCCAAAGATCACCTGGAGTTGGCGGAATCATTGGACATCCTCGATATTCCCCGTGCGGTGAAAATTTCGGGCGCGCGAATGTACTGCCTCAAGAATGAAGGAGTAATGCTGGAGTTCGCGCTCTTCAGGTTCACGCTTGACCATTTGATTTCCAAGGGCTTTCAACCCATGATCGTCCCTCAATTAGTGCGGCGTGAAGCCATGATCGGCACAGGTTTTTTTCCGTTGGGTGAGGAAGACACCTTCTTCATCGAAAAGGACAACCTGTACCTTATCGGCACCTCCGAAGTGCCGCTGGTCTCGTATCACATGGACGAGATCTTGAATGAAAAGGAGCTGCCGAAGCATTACTGCGGTTATTCGTCATGCTTTCGGAGGGAGGCGGGTTCGTACGGCCGCGACACCAAAGGTTTCTACCGGCTGCACCAGTTCAACAAGGTGGAGCAGATTTCGATTTGTGTGAACGACCCTGAAGTCTCACGCCAAGAGCACTCCCTGCTCCTCTCCAATGCGGAAGAGATTATGCAGGCGCTGAAGCTTCCCCACCGGATAGCCCTCGCGTGCAGCGCGGAGATCGGCCAAGGGCAAGTACTCAAGCATGAGATCGAAACGTGGATGCCCAGTCGTGGGAAGTATTCCGAGACTCACTCATGTTCCACATTGCATGAATTCCAAGCGCGTCGCCTCATGATACGCTGGCGTTCCAAGGCAGGCCAGACGCGCTTTTGCCATACCCTGAACAACACAGCGGCAGCGTCACCTCGTATTCTGATCCCGATACTGGAGAACTTCCAGAACGCGGACGGGAGTGTGACCGTACCAGAGGTGCTCCGGCCCTACATGCGCGGCATCGAGCGGATCGAACCGAAAAGATGAGACTCATATGAGCACGCCATAGGAATTAACTTAAAGAATCGGTCCATGTCATTTCAATCAGTTGACTTAAAGAGAATCCCGTCACCCCGGCGAAAGCCGGGGTCCAGTCCCGCGCGGAACGCGGGATGGAAGAGGCTGGATTCCGGCTTCCGCCGGAATGACGGACGAAGAAACAGCTCGGCCTCAAGTTAACGCGTATGTTTGGGCAGAGAACACGCTTAAGCGACCTGCCGGCTCGTGCGGTCTGCCGGAATCGTTATGATTGTACTGAAACCGAGAGCGGATAGACGAATTCGAGGGGGCCATCTCTGGGTGTTTGCCAACGAGATCGCAGATCCGCGAGTCTCGGACCTGGAGCCTGGTTCTCTCCACGAACTTCACGACGCCGCAGGCCAATTCCTAGGGATGGTTTACGCCAATCCTGCAAGTCTGATTGCCGCCCGCATCCTGTCGCGACGTAAGACGAGCATTGATAGCGGATTCTTTTTGAATCGGATCCAATCAGCCCTGGATTTCCGGAAGAGGCTTTTTCCGAACCGGTCTAGCTATCGGCTGGTCTTTGCCGAAAGTGATTTGCTGCCCGGACTGATCGTGGACAGATACGGTGACATTGTGGTGGTGCAGGCGCTCACCGCGGGCATGGAAAGGCTTCTTGATGAGATTGTGGATGCAATTACGGAAGTTCTGGCGCCCGCAGGGGTTTTTCTGAGAAATGACTCCTCCTTTCGACTCCTGGAAGGATTGCCCCTAGAAAAGCGCTTGCTGGCGGGCACGGTGCCTGAACGAGTCGAAATCGAGTCTAGAGGGCTGCGGTTCGCCATCGATGTGGTGAACGGTCAGAAGACCGGTTTTTTTCTGGACCAGGAGTCGAATCGGGAGTTGATGTACCGGTACGTGGCTCCTGGTATGAAGGTCCTGGACCTATTCTGCTACACCGGAGCGTGGGCCCTGCACGGTTTGGCCGCGGGAGCGGAACATGCAACAGGCGTGGACTCTTCCCGCGGAGCTCTTGAGCTTGCCACGCGCAGCGCAGCTCTGAATAGCTTTACCGAGAGGTTCCTCGCGGTCCGCGACCACGCCGTGGACTTCCTCAAGAAGACGCGCGAGTCTTGGGACCTGGTGGTGGTCGATCCTCCTGCGTTCATCAAGACCCGATCCCAGATGCGCGAAGGGAAGAAGGGTTACATCGATGTAAATCGCCGTGCCCTACGGGCTCTCAAACCAGGCGGCATCCTCATCACTTGTTCCTGTTCGCATCATGTGGATCTTGGTCTCTTTGAAGAAGTGCTGATCAGCGCATCACGTCAGAGCGGCCGAACACTGAGGATTCTTGACGTTCGTGGGCAAGGACCCGACCACCCGGTGCTCTTGGACATGCCTGAGACTCGGTACTTGAAGGTCCTTGTCGCTCAGGCATTCTGATCCAGCCCTTGGAACCTTCACGTGTCGAGAGTATCTATGTTACCAGGTAGGCTGCTGATTCGAACTGAGCAGGGGGCATCATGTTACGAATAATCATATCTTTTGGCTTCTTAGCGCTCATCATGCTGACGGCACTATGCACAGGCACACATGTGGCGCCGAACTTTGCGCTGGCAAACGATGAAGACCATTTCGATCGTCAGCAATGCATAAAGGGCTGTCAGTACCGGTACGGTGGGTTGGGAGTGGCTTGGGAAGAAGGCCCTCTGGCGGCGAATGGAACGGGCTACACAAATTGCTTGGAGGAATGCGAACGGCAATTCTGGAAGGAACGCGATCAAGAGTGGGACACTTCTTCAAAGGACAAGTAGACGTTGAGTCGTCAGACCGATGGAGAATCTTGCCGAATCCTTCGCGAATCCATGGCATCTATATTACGATGAATGGGAAGTTCGAACGGCCTGGTTAGTCGGCCCCGCACACGGTTCCTGGGCCCGATGGCCCCGACATCTCGGGCGGAGGAGTGGACCGCACCGGCAAACGGCTTCCGAACACGCGATCAATAGCTTGCTTAAGCATAGACAGGGGAGATCATGTCACGAATTATCATACTTCTCTTTGTTTTGGCCTTGCTCTTACCATTGGGCGCTCCCGCGCCTGTCAGCCTGAACTCGGACACGGCATGTGCGAACGGTGAAGGCATGTTCGACCGGTTCCAATGCCTGGAAGGCTGTCGGTACAAATTCGGCGGACTGGGTGCAGCCGATGGCGATCAAGTGGCCTCGTACACGATGATCGGCTGGCAGAAATGCCTGATGGAGTGCGAACGGAATTTCTGGAAAGAGCGTGACCAGGACTCCGATAGTTCTTCGCAGGACAAATAGGTGCGCCCGGAGTGATGGAGTCGCGCCCTCATAGGGCGGTAATCATTCTCTCGGCGAGCGATCATATTCAACGACGACCAATGCGCACGCGCTCTGAGGGGTGTGAGTCAGGGAAACGTGGATTTGGGCCACATCCATTGAGCGTGCCACAGCGAGAGCCTGATCGGTAAGAGCAATAGTAGGGCGAGATCGTTCTCCGCCCTGGACCATGATGCGTGCGGGTGTCACGCCTCGCGTGAAACCTGTTCCCAGTGCCTTCGCCATGGCTTCTTTTGCCGCAAACCGTGCTGCGAATCCCTGGGCAGGATGCGCAGAGGCTTCGCACACTTTGATCTCTTCAGCGGAAAAGACCCTTTCAAGGAATCTGCGAGACCGCGGGCTTTCCAGGATCCGCTCCATCCGGTTGATATCGACGATATCCACGCCCACGCCCGCTATCATAGACCAACCCGCTCCCTCAAAATTGCGTCCGCCACTTTACAGGCTTGGACCGCGGACGCGACATCGTGCACCCGCACGATATCCGCGCCACGTAGGATCCCCGCGGTGATCGCGGCCATGGTGCCAAGGTCACGGTCGATCGGCGTCGGCAAATCCAGGATTCTTCCTAAAAAAGCCTTGCGGGAAGCCCCAAGGCAGAGAGGCTTCCGGAGATCGCGAAAGAAGTCCAGCCGATTGATGAGAATCAGATTCTGATCGAACGTTTTCCCGAAGCCGATACCGGGATCTATCACGATCTTGTCCGGAGCAATGCCTGCCTGTTCAAGCTTAAGGATCCGTTCCCGAAGGAAGTGGTAGATGTCGTGCGGAAATGATTCGTAATGGATCTCCTGCTGCATGGTCTTGGGGCTGCCAAGCATGTGCATGACGATGACCCCCGCGCCTGATTGCCGGGCCACTTCTATCATCTCGGGATCGTCACGGAACCCCGATACGTCGTTAATTATCTGCGCACCGGCCTTTAGCGCCTCCTCAGCGACCACGCTCCTCCGAGTGTCAATGGAAACGACCGCGTCGGGCCTTAGGCGCTGGATCTCTCTGATCACCGGTACGGCGCGTCTCAGTTCCTCGTCCGTGTCCACGGGGAGCGACCCTGGCCTGGTGGATTCACCACCCACGTCGAGGATGTGAGCGCCCACGTCCAGCATCTGAATTGCGGCAGAGACCGCGTCATCGGGATCGAAATGCGCACCGCCATCGGAAAAGGAATCCGGAGTGGTGTTGATGACCCCCATGACGAGCGTGTAAGGGCCGGGCTCAAAGGCAGTTCTGATGAGAGGAAAGGGTCGAGAAAGCATGTTACGGCTTTCTAGGAAGCTGAGGAACCTCAGATAGATAACGGGAGCCTTAATCAGGCTCCCGCTTCGCGACGGCGTTATTGCATTATCTTCTTCAATGACTCCCCGGTCTTGAAACCGCTCTAGACCTTGGTCGGGTCCGGGGCGCTTGACGGTCCCCCGAGGATCACGGGTTCTTGGGCACTCGTCGGCCTCACATCAACCGGATCGGGCTCCTTCTGCGGTTGAGGAGGCTTCGTAATTTCCGGCAGTTCCCGTCCTTCCATAATCGCGTCAATCTGGGAAGCTCCTAGAGTCTCGCGTTCCAGCAAGGCTTCGGCAAGCTTTTCAACCGTTTCCCGGTTCTCTTCGATAACCTGTTTGGCCTTCTGGTAATATTCGGTCACGATCCCCCGGATTTCGCCGTCAATCGCCTTGGCAGTTTCTTCCGAGTAGTCGATATGCCGGGCAAACTCTTTGCCCAGGAAGATTTGTTCTTCCTTCCGCCCAAATGTGAGCGGGCCCAGAGTGTCGCTCATACCCCATTCGCAGACCATCCTGCGTGCCAGCTCGGTGGCGCGTTCCAGGTCATTGCCTGCGCCGGTGGTCATGAGTCCAAGAAAGATCTCCTCTGCCGCGCGGCCTCCCATAAGAACCGCTATCTGGCTCAGGAGATAGTTCTTATTGTACGTGTGCCGGTCATCCAGCGGGAGCTGCTGAGTAACACCCAAGGCCTTGCCGCGAGGGATGATGGTCACCTTGTGTATGGGATCGGTATGAGGCATCTTCCGTGCCACGAACGCGTGCCCGGCCTCGTGGTATGCGGTGGTGCGCTTCTCTTCCGGGCCGATTACCATGCTCCGACGCTCGCCGCCCATCAAGACCTTGTCCTTGGCGAATTCGAAGTCGGACATTTCGATCAGGTTCTTATTCCGTCGGGCTGCGCTGAGCGCAGCTTCGTTCACCAGGTTGGCAAGATCCGCGCCGGAGAAACCGGGCGTGCCCCTGCTTATGGTGCCAAGATCTACGTCCGGCGAAAGCGGCGTCTTGCGAGTATGAACTTCCAGGATGGCCTTGCGGCCTCGGATATCCGGCGTGGGCACCACGACCTGGCGATCGAATCGCCCCGGTCGCAAGAGCGCGGGATCGAGCACGTCAGGCCTGTTGGTCGCGGCGATGAGGATTACCCCTTCGTTGGTCTCAAAGCCGTCCATCTCAACCAGGAGCTGATTGAGCGTCTGTTCCCGTTCATCATGCCCGCCGCCCAAGCCGGCCCCACGATGCCGGCCCACTGCGTCGATTTCGTCGATGAAGATGATGCAAGGCGCGTGTTTCTTGCCCTGGATGAAGAGATCTCTCACCCGGGACGCGCCCACTCCCACGAACATTTCCACGAAATCCGAACCGGAAATGGAAAAGAAGGGCACGTTCGCTTCGCCGGCAACCGCCTTGGCGAGGAGCGTCTTGCCCGTGCCGGGAGCTCCCACCAGGAGCACACCTTTCGGGATTTTGCCTCCCAAGCGGGTAAACTTCTTCGGGTCCCTGAGAAACTCGATGATCTCCTGGAGCTCTTCTTTGGCCTCTTCAACACCGGCCACGTTCTGGAAGGTGATTCTGTTCTGGGCTTCGTTAATGAGGCGCGCGCGGCTTTTCCCGAAGCTCATCGCCTTGCCTCCACCGGCTTGCATCTGGCGCATAAAGAAGACGAATATAGCTATCAGGAATATCATCGGGAGCCACGAGACGAGAGCCGTCAAGTACCACGGATTATCGTCTTCGGGCAGGACCTGGATTTCTACCTGACTCTTCCTCAGGGAAGGAATCAGGTCTCGATCGTCAGGCGCAATCGTCCTGAATTGGCCGCTCCCGTCCACAAAGGATCCCTTGATCCGTTTGCCCTGGATCTGGACTGATTTGATGCTACTCTGTTCGATTTCCTGGAGGAACTTGCTGTAACTCAATTCTTTCTGGGGGACCTGTTTCTGCTGAAACAAATGGAACAGGAAGATCATTACGAGGCAAATGACCAACCAAAGCCCCAAATTTTTATATACGGTGTTCAACGACTACTCCGATCTTCGTCTCTCGCCCACCCTGCAATTTTAGCACCAAATGGCGGTCCCAGCAATCCCCTCTCAATTAGGATGGGCGGTAGAGGCTCTATTGTCAAGTTTAGCACCGGAACTCCATAGAAGCTTTGGCAAGTTAAGGAAATTTCCTGCACCTATGCTTGAATAAAAAACGGTTTGACAAAAGTGCCGGTCCCACATAAGGAGAAACCGGAGCACTCGCGAAAAGCCGGCTCTCAGCGACGCCCCAACAGGACGGGCCGGAACCGGGGCCATAGGAGCAACCAGCCGTGCTTGAGAAGCCAAAAGACAGCGAGCGCTCGCAGGATTCGGGTACAAATCGGAGGATCCGCCAATGAAGGCCATCATGGCAGACTTCAGCCTCGGACGAGAAGTTTGGGACCGGTTCAGGTCGACTGTTTTCAAAAAAGGCGCTCGATCTCACTCCCTGTTCGCCACGCTCACGGAAACAAGCGAACCTGGGATGGTTTCCTCGCGGTGGCTCAAGATTCGTACCATCATGTCCGGTATTTCCGACATCGAGGAAGGAATTCTGCTCTCCGAAGATCCCTCACCGTTCGGGGCCTTTGTTTCCTCCCCTTTTGTCCCGGGAAACGAGCTCCTCGGAATCGTTACCGATGCGGGGGACGATGTGCACGGGATCGAGCCGGGAGAGCGCGTGGTGATCAATCCGTTGCTCTCCTGCGAGGCGCGAGAAATCGAACCGCTCTGCCCCTCCTGCGCTCATGGCGACCCTTCGTCTTGCCGGAATTTCGCCCGCGGAATCTTGAGCCCCGGCATCATGATCGGTGGTTGCAAGGATACGGGCGGCGGCTGGGGTGATTACGTAATTGCGCACAAGAGTCAAGTGCGGGTCGTGCCTCAGAGCATGGCAAGCGACCACGCAATCCTGGTGCCCCAGTTTGCCAGAGCCCTGAGAGGAGTCCTAAAACACGCCCCGGCCTTGGGAGAACGAGTCATCGTCATGGGCGGCGGACCGCTTGGCCAACTCACGACTTTGGCGCTTAGAAGACTGGGTCACGAAGCGCAGGTGCTCCTCGTGGTCGAGCACCCCTTCGAGGCAGACGTGGCACGGAAACTCGGACAGAAGCAGATCGTCATCGCTCACGGCCCCGGCGACGTATATGAGCAGGTGGCTGAACTGCTGGAAGGTTCGGTCATCTATCCGCGTTTCGGCCATATTCACCTGGAAGGTGGAGCCGACCTGGTCTTTGAGACCACGGGAAAGAAATCCTCCATTGAACATGCGATCAGATTCGCTGGAGAAGGCAAGAAATTGGTGCTTATGGGACTGGCGCACCCATCGGGTCTGGACATGAGCCCGGTGTGGTTTAAAAGCGTCCAAGTGTTCGGGACCGTTTTTTCCGGTGTGGAGACTCACAATGGTGAGATCACCAACACCTTCGATGTGGCCATGGACATGGTCGCGCAAAACGGTCTCCCGTACGAAGATCTGATTACGCATCGGTTCAAGCTTGCGGATTATCGTCTCGCACTGGAGACCGTGGCCGACCCCTCTTCAAACAAGGCCATCAAGGCGGTGTTCCAACACGTTGTATGAACGCGGATTCCTGTGACATAGTAGGAGATATGTTTCCTTCCTTTACCTGAAAGTCCGTCATGGCCTTGACACGTATACATTTGATCATGAGAGATGCAGGGCTTGGATCTCGTCGTCATGCCGAGGAGCTGATCCGAGAGGGTCGTGTCACGCTCAACGGCCGAATCGTGCAGGATCCGGGTGAAAAGGCAGACCCTTATAAGGACCACATCAAGGTCAACGGCAAGCTGCTCCGGCCGCCTGACCCCGTCAAGTACTATTACGTCTTCAATAAGCCGAGGAACGTGGTTTCCACGTTTGACGATCCTCAGGGCCGACCGTGCCTGGCGGACTTGTTACGACCTCTGAAGAAAAGGCTCTTTGCTGTGGGGCGCCTCGATTTCGATGCGGAAGGCCT
>JBMOME010000203.1:0-9074 GCA_049323095.1 Thermodesulfobacteriota bacterium | reverse complement strand
AAGTTCAAGGACATGCGCGACCTCATGGTTGCCATGGGAGGCGGCAAGCTCCGGGGTCGTTGGAAACGCATGAAGGGAGTGAGGAATCTCTTTGGGGGTGGTCTCGAGGCCGCGGCCGGCGCGGATCAACCCATGATGGGAATGGGAGGGCCTTTCGGTATGCCGGAAGTCGGCCGAGGCAAGGTGGTTTCCAGGAAGGCCCTGGAAAAGCGTAGAAAGAAGAGCAAAGAGGCGAAAAAGGCGCGAAAGAAAGCTCGCAAGCGTTAGACCCTCCTCACTGCGAGTTTCCTGGCTGAACGGGGCGGAACAGAGCCGACCCTTATCCCTCTTTCGCGACCTTAGTTGCGCAGCCCTTGATAGCATCAAGAGGAGGCCTCACAGATTCCACACGGAGGATTACTATGCTGAAGCTGATCGCCATGTTGGTCCTGGGTTTGCTGAGCGCCGCTCTCAGTTACCAGGGAAGGAATTATTATGTGCAGCTGTTCGACGACATCCTGGGTCGGGAAGAAGAGGACAGCATGGCTGTCAAGGTGGGCCGCGGCTTCGCGTACGGCTTTCTCTTTCCCATCTACTTCATTCTGATTCTAATCGGTCTCCTTTCTCTCATCGGTTTTCTCATCGTGGCGGGCGTAGTGGCGGCAATTGTATTCGCCCTTGTGTGGGGCACGGAAAAACTTGTGCCCAAGGAACGGCTCGGAGAGTTCTTGTGCAGTGCCTTGGACAAGATGGGGCTCACCAGTCATATACCAACGTCAGAGTTTCCCCAGGCCGGCGCTTCGCCAGGTCCTTCCTCTGCCCCTCCCGCAGAATCCGCGCCTCCGGCCGGCGCCAAGCCTACGGGCGAGCCTCCAAAGCCGGCATCGTCTGAAGAACCGAGCCCTTTTCCGGGTGGAGGCATCAATAGGACACGGCGCCACTCTTTAGATTGAATGCGGGAAGATGGCGCGAACTGATTGCCTGCTCAATGATGAGCAAGGCTTCGCAAAGGCACTTGATTTATTGCAAGCGCTCCCGGCGCTTGCGCTTTTTTTATACCATGAGATGCAAAGAGTTCGTCTCACAGACTGCTATGGAGAGGAAGTAGCGATGATTGAACACAAGAGGCTCCAGGAATGGGTTGAAGAAGTCGCCCGAATGTGCAAGCCGGATGAAATACGCTGGTGCGATGGATCGGACCGAGAATACCAAGAGATGGTACGGATGATGATCCAGACCGGCACGGCGATTCCGCTGAACCCTTTCAAGCGGCCCAACAGCATCTTCGTCCGGTCCGATCCTGGGGACGTGGCTCGCGTGGAAGACCGAACTTTTATCTGCTCCAAGAGCAAGGAAGAAGCAGGTCCCACAAACAATTGGGCAGATCCCGGCGAGATGAAGGCGCGCCTCAAGGGCCTGTTTGAGGGATCCATGAAGGGTCGCACTTTGTACGTGATCCCGTACAGCATGGGTCCCCAGGGATCTCCCATTGCCAAAGTGGGCGTGGAGCTGACCGACTCTCCGTACGTGGTGGCAAACATGCAAATCATGGCTCGCGTGAGCCAAAACGTGTTCGAAAGCCTGGATCCGGAAGAAGAGTTCGTCAGAGGGCTTCACTCGGTGGGAGCTCCACTCGAAGCCGGCGCGGCTGACGCCGCGTGGCCGTGTAATGCCGAGCACAAGTATATCTGCCACTTCCCCGAGACGCGGGAGATATGGTCGTTCGGCTCAGGATATGGCGGCAATGCCCTGCTGGGCAAGAAATGCCATTCCCTGAGGATCGCTTCGGTTCAGGCGCGGGACCAAGGTTGGATGGCGGAGCACATGCTCATCCTGAAGCTGACCAACCCCGAGGGACAGGTCCGCTACATTTGCGGGGCTTTTCCGTCGGCCTGCGGAAAGACCAACCTGGCTATGCTTAGACCCTCGATCCCGGGCTGGAAAGCCGAGACCATCGGCGACGATATCGCGTGGATGAAATTCGGCCCGGATGGCCGACTGTACGCGATAAATCCGGAAAACGGCTTTTTCGGGGTGGCTCCAGGCACAAGCTTGAAGTCCAATCTCAATGCGGTTCTCACCACAGCCACGGGCTCTATCTTTACGAACTGCGCATTGACCCCGGACAATGACGTCTGGTGGGAAGGAATGACCGACGATCAGCCCGAAGAACTGATCGATTGGCTCAGGCGGCCCTGGAAACCGGGATGCGGACGCACCGCGGCGCATCCAAACGCGCGTTTCACGACTCCTGCCAGACAATGCCCTGTCATTGCCTCGGACTGGGAAGACCCGGCAGGCGTGCCCATCGACGCGATTCTCGTGGGTGGGCGCCGCGCGACGGTGATTCCACTGGTAACAGAGGCTTTTGATTGGCAGCACGGCACATTCCTGGCCTCGATCATGAGCAGCGAAACAACCTTCGCGGCTACGGGTAAAGTAGGCCGGGTGCGCCGAGATCCCATGGCCATGTTGCCCTTTTGCGGATACCACATGGGCGACTACTTCGCGCACTGGCTGAAAATCGGTACCATGACCGAACCGGCCAAATTGCCGAAGATCTACTACGTGAACTGGTTCCGCCAAGATTCCCGCGGCAAATTCCTTTGGCCCGGATTCGGAGACAATAGTCGAGTGCTCAAGTGGATCTTCGAGCGTTGTGAAGGTACCGGCAAGGCCGCAGACAGCCCGATCGGTCGCCTGCCCACTCCCGATGCTCTGGACATGAGCGGTCTGGATCTGGCGCCTGATGTGCTGCAAGAACTCCTGAATGTCGACGTGGAAGGCTGGTTGGCCGAAGCCCCCACGATCCGGGAGCACTACGAGCAGTTCGGAGACCGACTCCCTAAAGCTCTGGGAGATCAGTTGTCTTTGCTGGAAGAACGACTCCGGAAGGCAGCCCGCTGAGCAGCCTGTCATGGTGCGCAAACTCCGTACGACTTTCGGGCAGCTCACACTTGGTTTCCTCTGGCAGACCATCTCCGCGTGGAGCCCTGATGCCACCCATGTTGCGTTTTGGGCGGAAAAGCAGTACCAGTAGATGACCTCGGGATCGAGCGGGATGCGCCGGCCCGGGACCTTGTGCATGAGCGCCGTCGTAGCTCCCGAGCTATCTCGAAAAGCATCGACGCGGCAAGCGACCGACAAATGGGCATTGATCGAAGTACCGATAGGAAAATGCGAGTCGGGTTGGTGGCTGTCAGCCTGTGCGTCTTATGGATGACAGGGTGTATTCCTTTCCTGTTCAGTTCAAAGGAGACTCCCTCGGAGAAGAACCCTCCTTCGCAATCGGGTAAACTCATCAAGCCTAAGCTCGAAGACGATTCCGCGTCCGTGATTCCTCCAAAAGAGAAGCCTAGCGCCAGGGACCGGGAACCCAGGACTGCTCCCGGCACCGACCGAGAGTTCGACACTGATGAACCTCCAAAGCCGGCAAGTGTTGGATCAGCAAAATTGCCCCCGAAGACCGAAGCTGCAACCGCAGGGGATGCCGGTGGCGCGGAGGAAAAGAAAGAGAAGCCCGGGCGGGCTGACCCCGGTATCAAAAAACACGATCACGCGGCATACAAGAGACAGCTGAAGAATAAGGCCATAGACATCGTCAACAACGAGACGAAGTGCTCTCTGGCCAGGCTGTGCAAGGATTACATTACTGAAGAATGGACTCTCACCCTATTCACAAAGGGCGACAAAACCTTCTCCTTTACCTCGCATGTCTGGGATCCCATCGCGGAAAAATGGAAACAGACCTTCACGTCCAAACCAAGACCCATAAAGAATTGGGCCACCCATTTGCGGGTCACGTCCTCCGGTTGGGAATGCGAGGTTCTTAAGGGACGCGAGTGATAGCGAGTGGCATAACGAGAGAGCCACAACCAATCACGGAAGTCCTCGGCTTCGGGGGTCGGACAAGCTTCATGTCCCGTATCAAGCTCTGTCCAAAGGAGACGAGACGCGAACCGGCCTATGAAAAGCCTTGACGAGCATACCTTAATCGGAACCTATGTCCCCACGGACTCGTGGGTGCATCGACTCGACCCGCGTGTGAAGCTAATCGGGGCCCTCGCAGTGCTCGCGGGGTTGTTTTACGCGGCAAACATGGCTGCGACCTTTTTCACGGGGCTCGCGATTCTCGCGGCCGCGTGCGTGAGTCGCGTGGGATGGAAACTCTGGCTCGGAGGGCTCTACAGGTTCAAGTGGATGCTGCTCCTGGTGGCTCTGTTGAACCTCTTATTCGTTTTCGAGGGCACTGTAGTTACTGTGAGGGAGTGGATGCTTCCGGTTACGTATGAGGGGCTAGAATCCGCCGCGCTCCTCACGGTGCAGCTCACGGAAGCCATCGCGCTGGCCATGCTGCTCACTTTCACCACCACTCCTACCGCCATCACCCATGGTGTTGAGCGATTGGGAAGACCGCTGAAACCTTTGCGCGTCCCTGTGGAAGAGCTGGCGCTCGTGATGCAATTGGCCATGCGCTTTGTGCCCATAATTGAGTGGGAGTTGAAGAGCACCATTGATGCTCAAAGATCACGAGGCGTAGAATTTGAACAGGGTAACGCGGTCACGCGCGCGGGCCTGTTCGTGTCCGTGTTGACGCCGGCGCTCTTCGGGGCGCTCAGGAGAGCCGATCTCTTGTCGTCGGCCATGCGCGCGCGGGGATTTGAGGCCGGCCGACCAAGAACCGAGTTTCGGCCATTGCGCCTAGCCGCTCGTGATTACGCGGCCATGGGCGGGCTGGCGATGTTGTTCGTTCTTCAAGTCTTTGTCTTGGCCTGATCTCGACACATCGAAATGCATGGAGGACTGATATGGGATCGCAGGAGTCACCGTGGGGTGACAAAGTCTTGGAAAGTATGAAACCTGGTTGTGTCACCTTCTCATGGGACGACGATGAAGTGCGCACTGTCGAGGCGCCTCAGGGAACGCTTGATACCATGAAGACCGCATGGGAGTGGATAGATACGAAGATCAAAGAACTCGAAGCCGAGAAAGGTCGCCCTCGAATCGTCTGCTTTAGACTGGCAAGCGGCGAATTCAGGGGCCTCAAGTTCCCGGACTGGAACCCGGGCGCGGTATAGAAGACGGTTCAACAGAAAGGATTGATCTCCAACCAAGCTGAGAGTTTCTATGTCTCCGGCCGATCACTGCATTTGGTGGGGTTGGTCTTGGAGACAGGACAGTCCACCTCCCTTGACCCAAAGGTCGGAAGGGCTCTTCGCGAAGATGGCTGCTCAAGCTTGTCAGGCTACCTGGTGGGTCCCCGTCCATCCGCGGAAGTCTTGGCAATTCCCAAATTGGCGTCTTTGATCGATAGATCATTCCCCTGGACCGAGAACATGACGCCTTCACGCACCACGGAACCCTTGTCGGCTAACTCCAAGTTGTAAGTCTTGTTCAGCTCTTCCAGGATTTTATCTTTTCCCAGCACTTCCCGCATCGTCAGCAGGATCTCGGTGAGCATGCCATTTTCATCAAAACGGTAATGAGCGTGCCGAAAGAGCTTGCTGTTCTTCACCAGGAAGCTGAAGCCGTTCGGTTCCGTCAATACCGCGGGCTCATTCCCTTTCAAGCTGCGGAGCACATCAATGGCCTGGGACCTCTTCATACCAAGCTCGATACCTTGGAAGCCCCGGAGAACCTTTGCCGACGAAGCGGCAGGAAAGAGCGCTACCAGCATTCCGAGCAGAATGCAGCAAATACACAATTTGTTCGGTCGCACGAAGTCCTCTTTTGAGTGGGATAATGTAACAATTTTACGCTGAACGCGGAAATTTGTCAAACCGGTTCTCCGTCCGAAGCGCAACCATTCAGTGATGCGAAGATCGGGGTCTGGCGCGAACATATCATCGCACGTCCCACGGGACGCGGGACACATCCGTGGTACCAAGCGAGACCTACCTCGCCTACTGGGGCTAGGCTATCTTCAGGCAAAAGAACGTCGTTCCAGCGGAAACCGGAACAGGAATCCAGTCTCGGGGCCTCGTACAAGGTTTTTCCCTATCTGCCTATTGAGCTTCGTGATTCCCGCGTTCGCGGAAATGAGGAATAGGAGCTCATTGACTGCCTGCTCTCGGAATTTGCTCATCGCGCCCCAAGGGGCGTCATATTAATTAAATTATATCATTACACCGTATTAGTATGATCAAGGTATAAATACCTTCAACTAATTATGACAACTGTTAGTAAATATTTATGTTGCTGATCACGCGTCTTATGCTATAATGAGCCCGCGCGGGCAGAGTTCGCACTAAGAGACGTGCAATAAGCCCGCATCAAGCCTCGTTCCACATATGCTGCGGATGAGGGATGTGAGAGGAGCCAAGACCATGTCGAATACGACCAGATGGCTGACCGTTGCCATGCTTATCGCTCTTGCCGTCTGCGCGGCTCAGCCGGCTATCGCGGAGTGTACCGAGTGCAAGAGCTGCCCTGAACTGATTCGCATGGCTCAGAACTACCAGCAGGATATCAAGACGGTCGACATAGTCCTCGGGTCGGCCATTGATGCAGGGTCACTGGAGATGATCCGAAGCTATAAGCTTACCAAGGGAACCATGAAGCGGCAGCTCGAATCAGTGATGCGAGAAATCGAACACAAGGGCTGTCTGGCGAAACGATAATCCAGCCGGATTTCGCCGTCCCATCCGTATAGCCATTCCGGAGAGATCGCGGTCCGAAGTCGCTCCTACTTCCCCTTCTTTGGGAGACGTTGCGCCCTGTAGAGAATGGGTCTGACTGCCCGAAAGACATTGATTTCGCATCGCGTGGTGGGAAGGAGGATCGGCTTCACCGCGCCCAGTTCCCTTTCCTTCTGGTCATCCGCGTTCCGGACGAAGATCCTTGCCAATTGATTGTCCGCAATTTGGCAGCAGAGTTCCTCCGTCTCGTTTTCTAGCGATGCGAGAAGGCCTTCTTCCTGAGGGGAAAACAGGCTCGTTCGCAGTACGGCCTCTGCGTAGCGATATGCCTTCCCGGACTCGACCCCGAGCCCCTTCATGATCGCTGCGAGTCTGAAGATCATGATGTGGCTCAGACGGTACCCATCCTTTGCCGGAGCACGCTCGCCAATCTCACGCCAAGGAACGGCCGCCAATTCTTCGGCAGATGGCAAATCCAGGAGGAACGCCGCATCTTTGGCACTTACTTTCTGTTCAAACATGGGGACACCATAGGCGGCAGCAGGTTGGGAATCTCATCGAAGCCTGGAATATTCATGATTCGTTGCAGCTCTCTAGCTATGGCAGTTGGCATGAGAAATGGGCGTTTGCCTTGTTACGGAGACGGTTAGCACGGGCCAAACCCTTGGTCAAGGGGGACAGCCTCACGCGATTTTGCATGTTTCTTTAGGGCCACCAGGATGCAGGCGAGTCCATATACTTAAATGGAATTATCGGATAATAATCCATTTACCTGTTTACACAGGAATATTGACACTGAAGCACAATTCATGGTATGATACCCATGCTAAATCAAAAGATTATGAAATTTCGCTCATCGGGCTTCTTATCTTGAGAGAAAAGGAGTTGGGTATGATAACCAAAGTGGCCATTGGTATTGCAATCCTGGTTGTGGCAGCCGGCGCGTTCCAGTTAGCGGACGCTTACACGGTGTACAAAGGCACAATTACGACGTACGAACTGCGCGGATCAGGCACTGCGGGAAGCGCACCCTATTCTTCTTGCTCAGCAGGACAGCCGACAACCTATGCCCAGCCGTCCACGTGTGCGCCGCCTGCGTGCCCTCCCCCAGGGGCTCAATACGCGCCGCCCCCAATGCAGTACGGTGGTCCTGCATATAACATGATGCCCATGCAATACTACCAACCTCCCCAGAACCTGGGCAAACCCATGTGGCGTTAGAACATTCGCGCAACATAGTCGCGCGTTTCTGATTCAATCCCCCGAAAAAGCCAAAAAGCCCCGGCTTCCCCGTTCCTTGAGATCAGGGGGCCGGGGTTTTTGCGTGCCCGAGTGCTTCGTTTCAGACATTCCATCGCACATTCGAGGCCATTGAATTTGGAAGGGGGTCAGTGGCGCCCAAGTGAGCGATCGCATTAATGTAATGCGCTACCGGGGTTGGCGTCTCGTCGGTGGGGGTGGCTTTCTGCGTTCAGGCTCTCTCCTTCTGGTCTCTGGCTGCGATTCGGGCCCAACGCGAGGCTCTGGAGGCGGCTCCGGAGATTTAATTTTCCCGATCTGCTCATTGAATGCCTTCCAGGAAGCCGCGTATTCGATTGCTTGGTCTCGGAATTGCTCCAAGGCGGCCTTGGCTTCGAGGAAAGCCTTGAGAGATTTCAAGTCCTGAGCCATGTCTATGCGCCAGGGAGAGTCGGGATCCTTCCTGGTGAGGCGGAGGAGTCGCAATCCGCCGCGGAGCGTCCGTATCTGCAGCAAAGCTTCCGTGTCCGCGGATTTCTTCACCACAGGCGAAGCAGCCGGGTCGAGGATGTTGAGAAGCGCAAGGTTTTCAGGCGGTTGATTGAGCTTGTGATCCCGCGCGAGTTTTTGGGCAATTTCCTTGGATTCGTCCGTGAGGAGACTTCGGCCCTTGTCCAGTTCGGCGTTTCTCATGCGTTGGCGGTACAAGACAAAGAGATCGTCCGGTTTGGGTGGGACAACTTCGCACCCGGTGAGACTGGCAAGTATCCAGGCAGCAATAAGGCAGAATGCGGCAAGTCGAAGAAGATGCCATGGGGGCTTCGATGGAGCCGTCGTACCTGTGCCATCCTCGTGCGGCCGACTCGGTACGTACTTCCGCGCGTCCTCTCGGCTCAGAGGGGATGGCCGGGTCCCGAGCGCAGAGCATGGCTTAGGTCGGTTCATCACATCATCGTGCAGCCGGCATTATATACTGTTGGTCTCGGCCCGAAGAGCGTTTCGACATTGCGAGCGGCTTATCTTGGATTACATTCGCGGCCTTCACGCTGCGACAGTCGCTTGAAATCGGGAACCATACCGTCACGACCGTGCCTTGAGGCTGTGCTGGAGCGATTTCCAGGATTCCTGCATGCAGTTGGGCTATTTCCTTGCAGATGGAAAGACCGAGCCCTGTGCCGGTCTCGCCTTCCGTGCCTCTTTCTCGACCTCGGTGAAAAC
>JBMOME010000202.1:0-9120 GCA_049323095.1 Thermodesulfobacteriota bacterium | reverse complement strand
CGATAAGTGCTCGGTCGCACCCCACACTGGACGTTAACATCAATGCTCCGGGATTCGGGCTGGTAACGAGAGATTACGATTTCACGGTGACTCGGAACATCTGGATAGTGGGCGGCAAGGTTTCCCTGGATTTTGCACTGCCATTCTAGCTCTTCGCAGACAGGGCGGAGCTTGGGAATACGCAAAGACCTCATCCTTTCGGATGGGGTCTTTGTCGTTCTGGGTACCTCTTTCGCTCCCCAGCCGATGGGTCACGTCAGACCGGTACAGGCTTGACATTGCGTTCATCACGGCTATGCTCAAAAACCAGCAGTGAGCAGGATCATGTCAATTAGACCGGACGAATACACTATGTGGCTTGAACGGGCTCGGACCGGCAAGAACGTGGAGCGCTTGGAAGAAGCGTACGACGATCTCATACTTAAGGTGAAAAGAATCGATCCCCTCACGATCCAGGAGACAACGGACTCCAAGTATTGTGGAGACGGCGTTCCGCGCGTCGTCATTCCCTTCCTCTACAGCTGGTTTGTTCTTCGGCTCCTGCCGTACGGAATAAGGGCCGAACATCCGAATTTGGACAACCTTCCGCTCAAGGTGCTCGTGCTGCGGCATATAGTAGCCGCTGCCCAGAACGAAGGGACCGCCGTTCGCGTCATGGGCACGTGGATCGACATTCGGTCGCTCCAGCACGGCGCGATCCTCGGCGCGCATTTCTCGCGCTCGATCCGGGACGTCATGGACCGATTCTTTGGGTTTGGCTATGAGGAGCGCATTTCGAGGGTTTTAGGGTGGTCCGGGAAGCCTGTGGACCTGGGGGACGAAAGCTATCTGTTCCATTTCTTCCCGCGCCTGCCCGTTGCCCTCGTTCACTGGAGGGGTGACGAGGAATTCCCTCCGTACAGCAAGATCCTGTTCGATGTGTCGGCCAGCAATTACATGCCGACCCACGGGATCGCAGCGCTCACGGAGTTTCTCATCCATCGCTTGGCCGAATGATTGGGCTGCCCGGGTAGGCAATCAATATGAATGGTAGCTAGGCGCAGGACAGAATGGTTGACACGGCCTTCGCCATACTCGCTATACTCGTGGGCTCCGCAACGGTTCTGGTCACGTTGGCCAGAAGCCTTGGCTCCAACCCACGAGAACACTGGATCCCAGTTCCAGGGCGAGTTGTTCGGTCATCGACCATGTGGAGCGGGGAAGGTTACCAGCCCGACATTGCCTATCGCTACGTTATTGACGGGATCGAGTACGAATCGTCGTCAGTATCCCCGGGCATTTCCGAAACATCGTTCCGGAGTCTGGCCAGGAAGAGGGCTGCTCGCTACCCCGAGGGCGCGGACGTCATCGTTTACGTTAACCCTGCCAGCCCCTCAGACGCGCTCTTGGAGACGCAAATCCCCCAGATCGGGCTGCTCGCCTTCTTTGTCGGCGGATTACTTATGGTCGCTGTGGGTGTAGTTCAATTGGCGGGCTGGTAAAGTATTTGCGCGGGTTTGCTGCAGAGCCGCGACAGGCTCGGAGCTCTTGGGAATCAAGCTCAAAGAGTAGGCAGTCCAGCACTGACAATGCCTGATGAAAGCCGTGGACTCATCTCTTCACTCGAGCCAGGTTAGCGTCCGTTAGAATGGTTCCTTGTAGGTTGGTGCCTTCGAGGATTGCATCGGAAAGGTCTGCGCCCGTCAGGTCGGCCTCTGACAAATCAGCGGCGGTCAGATCCGCGCCCGCGAGCGTCGCGCCTTTCATATTAGCCCTGGTCAGCAACGCCTTTGTCATAGAAGCAACGGTAAGCGCGGCATGGGCCAGGTTGGCCAATGTAAGATTCGCGGTACTGAGGTCGGCCCAGAAAAGATCCGCGCGTTCGAGTGTCGCCATAGTGAGATTGCTCTTGGCCAGATTGGCCTCGGAGAGTGTGGCGCCGGTGAGGTCTGCTCCCACGAGGCACGCCCAATAAAGGTCCGCGCTCGACAATGTGGCACCCACCAGTTTGGCCATGGTGAGGTCCGCGCCCGTCAGGTTCGCTCCTGTCAAGTCCGCGCCGGCCAGATGAGCGCTCGTCAAATTGCTTCTCGTAAGGTTGCACCCTTTCATACGGGCTGATGAGAGGTCTGCGCTCGTGAGATTGGCCCCGGCCAGGTTCGCGCCCGCCAGGTGCGACTCGGCCAGGTTAAGCCCTACCAGGTTAACGCCTGCCATGTTTGCAGCGCCTATATCCAGGCCTGCCTTCCAATGACGCGCGAGGAGTTCTTTGACCGATGCCGCGTCACCGCTGAGGATTACTTCTCTGGTGTGCCTGTTTCTTATCTCGATCTTCACGGGGGCACCCGCCAGGCCACAGAGGCGAGAACCAAAAAAGCCCCTCACCGTCTGGAGGGGCTTTTTCCAGCTCGAATTCGGACGCTATCTCAAGGGTTCCAGGCTCACCCCTCAGCATGGAGGGTGCGAGCCCGAATCCCTGGTGATCAATAGTTCCGTCGTTATTTCTTTTTCGGCGCGGCCTTCTTAGCAGCAGGCTTCTTGGCCGGCTTCGGCGCCAGCATCTTGCTGCCGGGGCACAGGCTATAGGTCACCCAGCTGCCCTTCCAGGAAATGGTCGGAGCGCAGGGGCCGCAAAGCTTGGTCTTACCAGCGGTCTTGCCCTTGCAGAGCACTTCGTCTTTGCACGGAGGCATCTTGAAGGTCGGATAGGCCGGCTGGAAGCAACCCCAGTCAGCGAAGACCGTACCTGCGAATGCCATGCAGGCTACCAGTGCCACTACAGTGATCAACGACTTCTTCATCCTAAACCCTCCTTAAATGAAGCATACTCCAAAAGAATGCGGCGTCATCCACGATTCAGGTCAACGTACCACGCATTTTGCGCCGTTGTCAAGCAAAATCCCGGCTCAGCGCGTCCCGGCAGGAAAAAGATTCACTCCCTCCGGGCCGTCGTGCCCGAATGCCAGCGCGATACTTGCCTTCCCTCGGTCCCTATCGACCAGGGCCACCATACTCCATGAAAGCACCTAGTTCAACTCAAAAGAGAACTCACGGCAGGAAAAATGATTGCAGGTCGCTTCCCGAAGCGCCCCTACCTGGAATTTCGTGCATCCTAGGGTTTTGAGGCAGCCTCCAGAGGCCGGCACCTACCAAAGCCCAAGCGGCAATCGGACATTATTTCTGACACTTGCTATAACGCAAAAGCCATCGCCGCGCGGCGAGCTGCGCCTAGAGAGAGATTATGTCTTCACCACGATGGTTTGGACCAAGGGTTTGCGGCCCAGTACCCGTTTGATATGCCTTCTCACCGCCAGCCGTATCTCTTCTTGATACTCAGCCCATTCCTCGCCGGGCCGGAGCGGGAGTTCCGCGAGCTTTTGCTGAACCGCGGCAGTTGTTCCATGCAGCAGCTCGTCTTCCAGGTCCTGGTACGTAACCCCGCGCGTATAGATCTGCGGACCGGAGAGAATCTCTCCGGTATCTCCTCTGATCACCACAACAACCGTGACAAGTCCCACCTCGGCAAGGAGCCGGCGATCCCTCAGAACTTCGTTTCCAATGTCTCCGACGCCCTTGCCGTCCACAAAGACGCGTTTCATCTCTTCCTGGTGTGTGATGCGAAATCCACCCTGGGACAACTCGATCAGGTCGCCGTCCTGAGCGATAACAATCCGATCTTCTGAAACACCTTCTTCAGCGGCAAGGCGGCCGTGATGCACCAGGTGCCGGTACTCTCCATGCACCGGAATGAAATAGCGAGGACGAGCCAGCCGGAGCACGGTCCGGAGTTCTTCGCGTCCTGCATGGCCGGAAACGTGCACCGGAAGGATTTTTTCGTATTCGACTCGTGCGCCACGCTGGAAGAACTGATTAATGATCTGAGTGATGGCCTTTTCGTTCCCGGGGATGAACCGAGACGAAAGCACGAGGAGATCGCCTTTCTTCACCTGCAAGTACTTGTGCCGATCGGCAGCCATGAGAGCCAACGTAGATAGCGGCTCGCCCTGCGAACCGGTTGAGAGTATGGTCACACGCTCATCCGGCAAGCCGTTGATATCTTTCACATCAATGAATATGTCCGACGGAAGATGCAGGCAGCGCCTTTCCTGCGCGATCCTTGTCGTTACTTCCATAGACCGTCCCACCAGGACCACTTTGCGTCCATACGCGTGCGAAATATCCAATACTTGTTGGAGCCGGTGGGTGTTGGAGGAGAAGGTGGCGACCAAAATCCGTCCTGTGGCTTCTCTGAAAAGGCCTTCGAGAACAGGGCGGACCGCGCTCTCCGAACCTGTTCGGCCTTCGTTTTCAACGTTGGTGCTGTCCGAGAGGAGCGCCAGGACTCCTTCTTTTCCGTAGGCCGCGATCTTCGCCAGATCGCAGAGTTTCCCATCGATGGGACTGGGATCTATCTTGAAATCCCCTGAATGCAAGAGAAGCCCGGCGGGAGTTCGCACAGCCAACCCCACGCTGTCGGCAATCGAGTGGCACATGGAAATAAAGTCGACCTCGAAAGGCCCAAATCTTATCGAATCTCCGGGGGAAACCTCGTGCCTTTCGGTAGTCCCCAGGAGCCCGAATTCGTCAAGTTTGTGCTCCACAAGGCCCATAGTGAAAGAAGTGGCGTAAATTGGCGTGGAAATTCGCGGAAGGACGTACGGGAGGGCCCCGATATGGTCTTCGTGACCGTGGGTGAGAATGATTCCCAGAACATTCCACCCCTGCCGCATGAGGAGCTCTACGTCGGGTATGACAAGATCCACTCCGGGCATCGATTGATCGGGAAACATAAGTCCTGCATCTATGATGAGCGCGTCCTTACCCCAGGACACGGCCATCATATTCATGCCGATCTCACCCAGCCCCCCCAGCGGCAGTATCTTCAGAAACGAATTCTCATTTTCTGGCATGGGAATGAATATCGCGTGTCACGTACTTCCTCGGAATTGTTGCTGTTGCTGCGGCTTTTTCCGATGAGCCGACCGAGATGCAACTCCTATATTGATGGTTGTAACCTCCGCCTGTGCAAGTGTCAAGGAAGCCACAGCCCAGGTCTAGGTGAGGTAGCCTGCCACAAGGTCTCCGACTTCTTGGGTCGTACGACCCATTCGGCCCGCGTCAAGGCTCTTGATGTCCCGTGAGACCACCTGGACCACCGCGTCTTCCACCGCGCGCGCAGCCACATCCAATCCCAAAATTTCCAGCATCAGCGCTCCCGCCACGATGCACGCCAGCGGATTGATCTGGTTTTTTCCCGTGTACTTGGGCGCGGACCCTCCTATGGGCTCGAACATGGAAACGCCTTCCGGGTTGATGTTCCCTCCCGCGGCAATTCCCATCCCGCCCTGGATCATGGCTCCCAGATCCGTGATTATGTCTCCGAAGATGTTGTCCGTGGCTATGACGTCAAAGCGTTCGGGATTCTTGACCATCCACATACAGAGCGCGTCCACGTGCGCGTAGTCGGTGGCGATATCCGGATAGCTTTGCGAAAGTTCGGAAAATGCCCGGTTCCAAAGGTCCCAGGCATAGGTCAGCACATTGCTCTTCCCGCACAGGGTGAGTGCGCGGCGTTTGTTCCTCTTTCGCGTCAACTCGAACGCGAACCGGAGGAGGCGCTCCACCCCTTTTCGCGTACAAATACACTCCTGGACAGCTATCTCATCAGGGGTGCCTCGTTTCAGAAAGCCGCCCGCGCCCACGTAAAAGCCTTCCGTGTTCTCCCGGACCACGACAAAATCGATCTCATCGGGGCCCTTGTCCCTCAGCGGGGTGTATACATGCGGGTAGAGCTTGACGGGCCGCAGGTTCACGTACTGGTCCAGCTCAAAGCGCAGCCTCAAGAGGATTTTCTGCTCCAGGATTCCGGGTGGTACGTCAGGATGCCCGAGCGCGCCCAGGTAAATCGCGTCCGCGCGACGCAATTCTTCGATCACCGAATCAGGCAGAGTCTCGCCGGTCCTGAGATAGCGCTCGCCGCCCACGTCGATCTCAAAGAAGTTCAGGGTGAATCCGTACCGAGCCCCCGCGGCTTCCAGCACTTTCTTCCCTTCCGCGATCACTTCCGGACCAGTGCAATCTCCTGGAATCACAGCGATATTGAACGCGTTGCTCATGACAATTCCTCACATGCGCGCACTACTCAGACCCCTTCGCACACGCTTCCGGAAGCGCGCTGGGCGCTATTGCCGGCTGCTAAGCGGCCTGAGTGGGTTAGGCGCGGTAATCGTGCGATAATACACCCGTAATATAATGGGACTCAATGGCTTTTGGAGCATGGGGAAAGGCAGAGTTAACCTACTGAATACACAGGGTGGTGCAGGGATCGTTAGGTATGTGGACTACCCAACACGTTATCAACATTTATACCTTGACAGGAGCGCCCGACACGGTATGCTTGACAACCAGGCCGGTTGGTATCTTAGGAATGGGAGTCGATCGACCCCTGTGTTTTTTTCGCTAGTCGCAGGGGTTGACTTTTGTACGGGCCCGCGCCTATAATCGCGATCACGAAGGCCGTCTTCCACTTGTATCATGACTCCCCCCCTTGATACCTTACCGGAGACGGTCTTTCTTTTTGTGCCGAGTGAAAGACGCGGCTGTCTGAGATGTAACTCGCGCTTTTTCCCACCGGATCGCACGCCCCCTTTCTTGCCCCCTTGATCATGGCCTTCTTGTGTTGTTAACCTGAAACCATCTGCATGAGAAAAGGTTTTAGTTGAGGTTCATGGCTAAACGACTTCCCCCATGGGTACGATCACGCCTCCCGAGCGCTGAGGACCAGGCCCAGATCAGCTCATGGACCTACCAAAGAGGTCTCGCTACGGTCTGTCAGGAAGCGCGCTGCCCCAACCGCGGGGACTGCTTTCACAGACGCACCGCCACCTTTCTCATCCTCGGACCCAGGTGCACGCGCAATTGCCGATTTTGCGCGGTGGAGCACGGTACCCCAGCGCCCGTGGCCCTAGATGAGCCGCTTCGGGTGGCGTCATCGGTGAAGGCTCTCGGTCTCAAGTTCGCGGTAATCACCTCGGTGACCAGGGACGACCTGCCGGATGGCGGCGCGAAGGTCTTTGCCGAAACCATTGAGGCTATTCGCCGGGAATGTCCGGGAACAGGCATCGAGGTGCTCGTGCCCGATTTCCAGGGCTCTGAAGACGCGCTCAGGGTAGTCGTTGGCGCCTCACCGGACGTACTGAACCACAATCTTGAAACCGTACCAAGGCTCTACCCCCAGTTGAGGCAGGGCGCGTCGTACGAACGGTCGCTGGAGCTATTGAGGCGAGTAAGGACATGGGCGCCCAGAATGTGGACCAAATCGGGCATCATGGTTGGGGTCGGCGAAACGCCCGATGAGATCCTTGGCCTGGTGCGGGACCTGGTAAGTGTGGGGTGTCAGGTGCTTACAATCGGACAGTACTTGCAGCCGTCAATGCTTCATCATCCGGTCGAGAGATACCTTCATCCGGACGAATTCGAAGAGCTCAAGGCGCTTGCCATGGCGCAAGGCATGGCCAAAGTGGTGGCTGGGCCATTGGTGCGCAGTTCCTATCACGCGGGCGAAACCATAAATGATCTCGCGTGACGCGCCGCGTGTGCGATGCGGTCTTATACCGGTGCGCTTTCAAAGAAGTAAAGCATGGGGGAAACTTCTTTGTGTAAAGAAGTTTCCCCCAAAGCCCCCTTCAAGAAACTCTATATTCCTCCGGCATTTCGTCTCCCTGGACAGGGAGACGAAATGCCGGAGGCACATAGAAGTTTTTGGAAAGGGGTTCGGGGAGGAACCTTTTTACAAAAAGGTTCTCCCCGTCTTACTTTCTTGAACGCGCATCGGTATTACGCGCACAAATGGGGTCTGACTGACCGTCTGGGCTGACGAGGAAGATCGGTGGGCACAGGGCGGCACTCAGCGAGTGCCGCCAGGGTAGGCTTCCGAGTACTTTATTCTAACTTCCCGCATGGCGAATGGCCTCGAGAATCTTGAGGCCCAACTCAGTGGCCAAATCCGAATCAGATTCCCTGAGCACCGCGGCAATTTCGCTCCATTCGTCCTCATCTCCTGTCAGGGTTACTTCGATGATGTCCTCATTGGCATCGTTGACCATCGCTTCGGTCAGTTCCATCCTCTATCTCCTTGGCTGATCTTGTCGAGGGGCGTCATAATAGGTCCTGTGTCGGCTCCGTATGTCATTGTCCGCCTCATCCTCTGCGCGTCGCGTTGACGAAGGCAAATGAGCTGCGTCTCGGCCCTCGTGCTCTTCGCGCAACCGGAATAGGCCATGTCCTCGGGTTCGAGCCAAGCGCGCTCGAACGGCCAATCATTGGCTCACAGACGCACCGCGCGAGGATTTCGCGAGAATCCTATGCAAACGATCAGGAAAAGGCAATAGAAGTTCGTGAACCAATCCAAAGCCTTCTCCGGAGGGAGCGCGGCGCGCCATTGCTTCACAGCCCCGACAAAGTCAACGACGACCCAGACGCGTCCGGTCGCGCGTGAATTCCCCGCGGGGCTGAGAACACTCTTCTGCGTAACCTTCAAGCACTTTTCAAGTCTTTTTTGAAATGAACACCGATAAAGCGCAAGTCGCCGAGCATGGAAGTGGTTGCTCATGAAGGCGGGGAATGGGTTTGACAGTCTGACACAGCAGGCAAAAAAATAGCCCACCTTATTCAGGGGGGCTGAGGGTATGGTTTAAGGAGTCGTTGTTCGCCTTTGAGTATAGCAATCCATATGCCAAAGTGCAAGAGGTCCTAACGTGGTGATATTACATTAATCTCCTCCTTATCAAACCAGCCACGCGCGATCAATTTATTCGCACCTGCCCGCGCACGCTGAGCACACCGCGCATTTTTTTCGCAGCCCGATAGATTATCCCAAATGGGCAGGCTCATAGTGTTTGCCAAAATTCTTGTCTGAAATGTCCCCGCCAACGTAGACGCAGGCCCGCGCGCCCGCCCGGATCGAAAAAGGCATGAGACAGTGCGGACACGCGGGTCCGCGCCGTACTGGCCCAAGTGGCCTTTTCGGGTCATGAATTTCGGCAAACGTCATAAAACCTGCCGTTACAAATATGCGGTCCGGTGTCACGCGGCGCAAGCGCTGGAAGCGCTTGCAGAAGGCGGGAGTTTTTGGTGGAGGGG
>JBMOME010000201.1:0-9125 GCA_049323095.1 Thermodesulfobacteriota bacterium | reverse complement strand
CCCGCCAGGGCCTGCTCAACAAATTGCATAAATTCGACCTTAACAACCACTGACCGCGTGACAATTTCCGAATTGTCTCCATTCAGACAGACATGCGGCTCTGCCCCTCTCTGATCTTGCAGGTTCTGGTTTCCTTGACCCGGGAAATGTGAATTCAGACTTGTTCCGAGAGAATTCGCTTGATCTCAACTTCGAGATCCGGGAGGTTATTCAATATGATGTCCCAGACAATTTCCAGGTCCACAGCGAAGTACTGATGGATAAGGATGTCACGCAGACCTCCCATCCGAGCCCAATCAATCTCGGGGTAGCTCAACCTCACCTCGTTGGGGACACTCTTGGCCGCCTCACCAATGATTTCGAGGTTTCGGATTACTGCTTCCTGTATGGTCAAGTCCCTGGCGAAATCATCGTAGGAACGGCCTGAAGTCAGGACCTGAATTCGCTGCAACGACGCCAACATGTCTTCGAGGAAGACTTTATAATCCCTTGGCATAGACCGTCTCCTCGAAGATTGCTTTCCGCAATCTCGGCTTAACCGCATCCGAGATCACCAGATCGACGCGACATCCGAATAAGTCCTCGAGAAAGAACTTCAGGTCCATGTAGTTGTTAAAAGTCTTTTTCTCAAACTCCACGAGGAAGTCCATATCACTAGCGCCTCTCTGTTCGCCGCGGGCATACGAGCCGAATATACCGAGGCGGCGCACTCCAAAGCCACGGATGATTTCCTGGTTCTCTTCCAGTTTCTTAAGGATTTCGTCACTAGTCATGTGGTGCCATCCTTATCGATGGAGACACAGATTGCGAAGGTCGCCTTGAGGCTTCTGTAGATTCCATTCCGAAACATGCTTAGTCTGGGGTCGCAGGCATCACAGGGCCGTCCACGCATGAGCGCAGACCCGCTCGTGTGCCGCAACTTCCGCAGATTCCGACGCCGCACCGCATGATGTCTTCGCGGCCAAGATAGATGCGCCGAGAAGGGATAAGATCGCGCAGGACGCTCACCGCGGCATCCATCATGGGACCCGGTCCGCAGAGGAAAACCGAGCTGGTGCGATACACTTCAGGATGTTTTTGTACGTCTTCCGCGAGAGTCCTGACCACTTCGCCAGGCTGACCTTCTCGGTCCACGACAACGCGGACCTGGGGAAGCGCGGCCAAGAGATCTTTTCGGAACCATTCCTGAACGGGCCTGGAAAAGCCTGCAAAAGACCTCACCACCGATTCGCGCCATTTGGAAGCCGCCATCATGATGGGCGCGAACCCCGTGCCTCCGCCTATGAGCACCAGCTCGCCCTTTGACCGCCGCGGATCAGGGAAGCCATTGCCGTACGGGCCTCTCATGTACAGCCAATCTCCAGGTGAAAGCCCTTTGAGCGCTCGTGTGAACGGGCCGACCTCCCGCACCAGGTAAATAGGCGGATTCGCCTGCGCAGGTGAAAACGGCTTTTCTCCCACTTCGGGTAGGCGCAGGAAGAAGAACTGACCCGGTCGGCATTCCGGGCCGCTTTCCAGCCGAAGCTGGAACATGGAATCGCCCATCGGCCTGTTCTCCACGACTTTCGCGCGCACGTACGCCGTGCACGCGCCCTTAGAAGCCCGCTTGGAGATCTTTACGGTCTCCATATTGCTGTCCAGGTCGGAGATGAGCCGAGTAAAGTATCGCGCGATACTCCGAGTGTCCATCCCCGCAAGCGCAGACCCTATGCCGAAAAGGGCCGCGCCTGAGTTCAGATATGCAACCACGTCCTTGGCAGTGGAGATACCTCCGCACGCAATGATTGGGATATCCACGGCGGCGGCCGCCTCTCGCACTGCCCTGATGCCCAAGGGCAGAACCCCTGCGCCCGACAGGCCTCCGGCCACATTGCTGAGGATTGGGATTCCTTCGTCGTCTGTCGCGATCCCCGGGCCCACAGTGTTGATCAGGGTCAGACCGTCTGCGCCTGCATCGCGGCACAGTCGCGCCATCCCGGGGATATCTCCAAGATTAGGCGAGAGCTTCGCGATGATCGGCTTGGCAACTGAGCTTTTCAGAAGCCGAACGATCGTCTGCACAGCTTCAGGATCTGAGCCGATTGCCTGACCCGCGCCCTTCACGTGCGGGCAGGACAGGTTCAGCTCGAATGCGTCCGCGATGGGTTCCAGGATGCGCACACACTCCAGGAATTCCTCCGGACCCATGCCCATGATGGAGACAACAAGCGGCTTCCGATTCCGCAACGGCAAGAGCGGACGCATGGAGTCGAGAAACGCTTGAGCTCCGGGGTTAGCCAAGCCTACTGCATTGACGAAGCACCCGGGAAAGTACTCGTGGAGAATGGGTTCCCGGTAGCCTGCACGAGGCTCTAAGCTGAGGGTCTTCGTAGTGAGGAAGCCGATGTCGGGAACGTCTCGGGCGATGCGCGCAAGCACAGCCGGAGTGGTCGTCACAATCCCTGATGGGATCGTAAAGGGTGACGTGATCCCCAGACGCGCCAGGGCCTTTGTCTCAAGGCGCTTGAGTGCAGATTGGAGGACGCTCATGGCAATAAGCCACCTCTCCACGTTGCGGGACTTATCGTACCAGTTATCGGGTCGATCAACCTGCCTTCTCCAGTAAAGGCAAAGGATCGACCGGTTTTGAGCGAGACCGCACCTCGAAGTACAAGTCCGCGCGCCCGGATCGACCGGAGTTCTCCACCGTCCCTATTGCCTGGCCTTTCTTGACCGGCGCACCTTTCTCGACACTCGGGCCATCAAGGTGAGCATACACTGTTACGAGGCGGTCTGCATGTTCGATGAGAACTACGTTACCGTAGCCCTTTATTGAACCTACGTACCCGACCTTGCCGTCTGCTGCGGCTCTTACAGGCGCTGAGTTTTCCGCGGAGATAAGGATCCCGTTTTGCTCCGCGCGGTTGTGTGCGCCGAATCTGGAGGCGATACGGCCATGCACAGGCCAAATCAATTTGCCGGAAGGCTGCGAAGCGGTCGGCACTTGAGGCTTCATGACGTGTCCGGGCCCAGCGAATGAACGATGCACTGACGACCGCTCGCCGGAATCGAGGCCTGTCTTGACCTCCCGTACGCGGCCACGATGCAGGCAACCTCCGGTGAAAACAAGTAATGCAGCAAGTACGAGCGCCGGAACAATCCTCAGCAAAGCGGTTCTGAGCGCGGAGTTTGCCACGGGGAATCTCGATCCGAAAGAGGCCCTTGTCATCGGGCCCTTGTCATGCATCCGGCAAGCAGTGTGAAAGACGGGATCTTCCCTCTTCTGAAGAAGGTTGTCAGTCTTTTCGATAGCTTTTCACCAGCCGAACTTGCCGATGAGGTCCACGAATCGGCAACCGGTATGGCTTTCAACCCTTGTGCCATCCTGCGTCTTCGTCACTCGCTTGAGTGTTTGGGAAAAGCGATCCCCTACAGGAATTACCAAGCGCCCTCCCACCTGGAGCTGTTCCACTAGCACTTCGGGGATTACCGGCGCGCCCGCCGTAACGATGATGCCGTCAAAAGGCGCTTCGGCTGCCCAACCCTGTGTTCCGTCTGCCACAAGAAAGCTGACGTTATGGTACGCGCACTCATCCAGGGTCTTGCGGGCCTTCTGCAGAAGCCTTTCCAAGCGCTCCACGGTGTACACCCACTTGCACAACCTGCTGAGCACCGCAGCTTGATATCCGGAGCCGGTCCCTATCTCTAAGACCCTTTCGTGCGGCTGGAGCTTCAAGAGCTCCGTCATGACCGCGACCATGTAAGGTTGACTTATGGTCTGGCCTTCGCCGATGGGTAGTGGATTGTCGTCGTACGCCTCATCCGCGAGAGAAGCATCTACGAACAAATGCCGAGGGACCTCCTCCATCGCTGCCAGCACTCGGGGATCAGTTATACCTCGCGCCTCAAGCTGCCGCTTTATCATCACTTTTCGAGCAGCAGAATGATCTCTCATCGTATTGCGCCCGAAGGAGAACCCAAGCCTCATGTTCATCGGCATCAACAAATAAGCAAGTGACCGGGAAGATGCCTTTCCCCTATCATTCTATCACGACTTGTGAGAGCCTCGGCCCGGCTCGAGGCCCATGCCACCCAAGACGGACAATGCCCGCACCGCAGCGGCCAAGAGCCCCAACCGGCTATCTCCGCGGGCCCTGAAACGGTGAAAGTTGCGGCGGCCCACTCGTATACGGCTTAGCAGCAGGCAAGGGAGCCGACGTATCATAGCCCTGCGGAGGCTGCAAAGGCGGAGCCGACGTATTTCCACCTTGTCCCGACGTGGCCGGCGCTTCCGGGAAGAATTGCCCGTCTATGAAGTTGGACACCCGATCCATGAAATTGGAAGGGAGAGCAATCAACCATTCCAGGGTGTTGGATATGAATGCTCTGGGGTTGAGCTCGTCATAATACGGATTGTGGTGCCGCGGGTACGGATAGTTGGGGTGACCGCCTTGGCCGGCCTGGGGGGCGATTTGAGGCGCAGTCTGGTTGAACGAACCGCCTTGACCGTACTGAGCGGGCTGGCCGTACGACGGTACGGGCTGATTCCCTCCGGAATAACCCTGGTAGGGCGGCTGCGCAGGCAAAGAAGGGGCCTGTCCCCCGTACTGAGCAGCCGGTTGAGCAGGCTGAGGCTGCGTCTGCCAAGCCACAGACGGAATCGCAATCGCGATCAATAACAGTGAAAGGAAAATGGTGTGGATGAGGCGCATAGTATCCTCCCGAATCATGGGTTTCATGGCGGGAAGACTTAGTCCGATGCGCTCTCGATTTCAACTGATTTTTGAGTGTGCGGAAAAAGATCTTGACACGGACCCTAGGGGTGTCTAAAATTCCGCGCTCCGCGGTCGGGAGGCTCTTGCCATTGGCGGGTCCGATGATTATTTGAGCGAGACGAGCCCAGATGAAGGAGCGTGAAATCATGTGGATGACCCGTGAAGAAATAGCGGATCGCTTGGGTGTTGTTCCCAACAGTATCCGAGGCAAAGTGAAGAAAGGCCAGATCGAGCGAAAAGCGATTGACGGGAAGAATTTGTACCGGATCCTGGACCCTGAACTGCTGTCTAAGTCAACGCCGGAACCCGAACCCCCCAGGAGCCCCGCGCCACCGCGCCTGACCGAGCCAAAGGTCACTGAACCGAAGCCCCTCAGCATCGCGGCCTCGTCCACCCCCGGCGCGTTCAACCCCAGGCAGGTTCTTCTGGAATTGCTCAGCAGTATCAAGGTGGGTCGAAGCATCGACGCGATCGAGAAGGGAGACGAAATCGACCTGGCGACCGATGAGATCTCACGAGAACTCGATGCCAGGATCTCTATGCGGCAGCACAGGCAGATACAGGAAATCGAAGATGCTTTGGAACGCCTGAAGCACGGCGATTACGGCCTCTGCGAAGACTGTGGGGAACCCATTCCCGAACAGCGGCTGCGCCTCTTCCCCGCTGCGCGGCTCTGCGTCCGGTGTCAGGAGGAAGCAGATCGGTATGAAAAGATGAAGGAAGACCCCAGCCTCAGGGGCGGTGCATGGAGAGAAGAGCCTGCTGAGGGGGGCTATATTAAGACGTTCGAGGAATAGGCGCGGTCTTGCCCCATCTGAAATGGCAATGAAAATATTGGCTAATTTCCGTTAGTTGTGCTAAAATTGAATAAATCGGCCTTATGAACCGAGGAAGGGTCCACTGGGGAAGCTTACTGAACAAGAGGAGCAAGCCATGAAAAGATTTCTTCTGGCTGGTGCATGCATACTGGTCATGGTCTTTTCCGGCGCGCTATTGTCCGCGCAAGAGGTTTATTGGGATGGTGAGGTTACGGTGGATGACACCATCACCGACAAGGACACGAAGCTGAAGATCGGGGAGCCCCTGGATCCGGACAAGCTTTATACTCAGGAGATCTATGATTCTCGGCAGCTTCCCGAGATAGACGAGCCCTCGGAATTTCCGGAAGTCAGCCCAGAGCCGACCGCGATCCCCCGTCCGACTACCGTCACGCCTGCGCCCCGACGGCCGGCTAGCGTTGATCAGCCCCGTACCTCCACGACGCGCCAACCTACGACTCCAGGCCGAAGCCCACGTAGGTCGCCGGGCACGAGCATAGACACTTCCCCTGCGAGCACTGATCAGATAAAGCAGCGAACACAAACTCAGGCGGTTGATGAACTGCCTCCCAAGCCTGACACCAAGAAGATGCCGTGGGGCCAGGTGGACGTGAAGCCTGCTGAGCCAAAGGACAAACCTCTTCAATGGGGTAGATAAAATTACGGTTCATCGGTCTGCACAACCAGTAGCGCACCATCACGTTCCCGAGAAATAACGCGCGAGACCTCTTCCCCCCGACTTCTGATTTTTGCGAACGCGTTTCCCTACCACAGACCCTGCAACACTCGGGTCTGTGGTATTATTGTCTATCCATTGCCGAGTAACCTGGCTTGTTCGATGTCCATGTGCATTGAAAATGGTCTATTGCAGCTCGTTCGTAGAGAAACAGCGGGGAAGAACAAGTAGGATTGACCGTAGGGGCGTGATTCATCACGCCCTCGCACCGGGCGCAATGAATTGCGCCCCTACAAAAAGGGCTCCTCAGCAATTGTCGTAAAAGCTAGTCGGTTTTGGATCGGCTTCTATTCTCGTCTTGCCCCTAGTGCCAGACCTGTATCTTTCTGCAATCGCATCAGAGCTACTTCGATGTTGTAATCTCGGATATTCAACCCCTTGGAGATCGCGACAATCTCCCCGTCCTCCACTCCGATCTCCATGGCCATGATCTCTTTTGCCTGCTGCAGGCCTGCCAGGTTGACGGGAAATCCGGACCAGAGGTTCCACGAGCGGAAATAGATGATCCAGTGGAGTTTGTTGTCCATGATCCGGGTGTCTACGAGCCGAAGACACGGGCTTGAGCCGTCCTCATGATCGTAGAAGAAAATATCGTCCGGCCGGCCCACTTCCATGCACATGCGATTGGTTCGGGGCCCGTGCTTCTTGTAGTAGTCAATGACGTACTGCCACGCCACCTGGAGGCGTTCGCCGTACGTATAGTGCTCGTTTGTCGCCTTCTGGGGAGACAAGAGGTACGGCATGTAGTCCGCGAGGTACTTTTCGTCCGCGACAGGCGGGAGGTTGAGATGTTCAGGGATCTGTGGCAGGAGAGGACGAACACCGGGCTGCCGTATGTGGACCATGACCACGTCGAATTCAATCCGATCCGCTCCTGGATTCGATCCTGTATCCACGGTGTAGCGGCGGGCCGCACCGTCGGGTTTTCTCGATTCGTCGATGAGCGTGTACAAACACTGGAACCACGCGTCGGGGATGGTTGTCGCTTCGATGAGTATAGGTTTCATTGGTTACTCCAAAAAAGATGCCGGTTACGGCGAGGCCAATCGATCATAAACGGAACTACGTGTCAAATCTTTTGCCGAACATGCTTGAACCCGTGAATCCGCGGTGATATCAGAACGTTCGTAAGGTGGCGCTACCCATGCTATCAGCCGAGAAAGAGACCGACAAGAGCACCAAAAAGGACTTCTTCGGGCGACCGCGGGTCCCGGTGGATGAACGGCGCAACTGGTGGCAGAGGGCTCTGCACAAGTATCTTATGGAGCCTTTGATCCATTCCCGAAATCCGCCTCGGTTTGACGCACGGGCTGCGGCCGTAGGGATGGTGGTGGGTTTCGGCGTTCCGGCGGGCGCCCAAATGATTGCCCTGGGCTTGTCGCGTGCGATCTTCCGCTTCAACGTAGTCCTCGCCTTTGTCTTCACGTGCGTGAGCAATCCGTTCACCATTATCCCCATGTACTATGGGTACTATCGTCTGGGATCGTTCATCCTGGGGTACGAATCAATCCTGAGTTCCGATGCGTTCCAGCAAGCTATGAAACCCCTCCTGTCAGCCGAGTACTTCTGGGAGTCCTTGCCCGCGTTTTTGGCCCTGGGCGAAGATATCCTCATACGATGGTCCGTCGCGGCCGTTCTTGTGTCGTTGGTTACTGCTATACCGGGCTATATCCTGACGTACCGTTTCCAAAAGTTGCGGTGCCTGAAAGAGGCTGAAGAACTTGGGGTGACGTACGAAGCGCTTATCAAAGAACTCGAAGAACGATCGCGACTGAACGAAGCAATGTCCGGCCGAACTCCCAAAGGCAGTTCGTAGCAGCCTCCCGATACGGTAGTCCTTTCTTGCCAGAACTGCTCGCTCTGAAGGAACAACAAGTCAACGCTTTCTTTGCCGCGTACATTAAATTCGGGTGAGGTTCCTTAATCTACTCTCGAAAGTTTTGCCGGAGTTGGATCGCACTCCCAGACCACGCGGCAGTAGCCTTGCCAGTTAATGGAAGCTCACTTTCAGTAGGCTTTCTCGGCGTTCTGGAATTCCCCGAAGGGGAATACTATGAGTAGCCCTGGGTGAAACCCAAGGGAAGCCGCCCCCCAAGAATCCGGGGAACGACCCTGAAAGGGTCGACCCTTTCAGGGTCGTAAAGAACTTATTATTGGCGCTGCATACCACAGGTTTCATCCCGCGGGACGCGGGACTACTCAAGGTGCTCCCCGTTCGGGGGACCGAAAAGAGGAACCGCGTCACCTCAATCCGGCATTCCTGCATCTATCCAGTCCGCGATTTCCTTGATCTCCTCGTCGGACAGGTACGGTCCCCGCGAGGGCATGCGACGGAACCCGCCCACGTTTCTCCTAAGGATCTTGACCAGGTTGGTTTCTTCAGCCTTTCCGTTACCGACCTTATCCGGCTCGATCAGTTGCATATCGAACGGCCGACTCTGAGCGAGCTCTTCTTTGGTTTCCCACGAAAGCGCGTCTTCGTGGCTCACCTTTATGGCCGGTTTGCGGCCGTTTGCCTTTTCCCATCGTTCCAGAGCGCTATCCAGTATCTCCTTAATCCTCGGCCAACCTGTAGCAGCCATATCCGAGCCTCCGCATGAGCAAGCTGTTTCATCCCTATAAGAAAGATAATCACGGTTCACGTCTGGGCGAACGCTTCCTGCGCCAACATGGCTGTACTGGTTGGCCCAAGCAGTCCCTAATTGCGAAGGGATTATTCATTTAACTCCCCTGAAGCCCCTAAGGGGCGATTGAAAGTAGCCCGGCAATTCATTGCCGGGTGACTGATGAGCAAAGATCCACCTCTTTGTCCCCAGG
>JBMOME010000200.1:0-63444 GCA_049323095.1 Thermodesulfobacteriota bacterium | reverse complement strand
CGGCTTTTTTGCGAGCCACGAAGATCCGGTCTGGAGATGACGGCGCAAGGCGGTGGAATTCTCTCTACACTGGTTGGCCCATCAGTTCCTCATGCCGAGCCATGCTCGAGCAAGGAGCTTTCCAAACGTACGCTCACCACAGGATGATTCCAGCTGGTAAGGGTATTCAGCCTCAACGGGGGGAAATGATAGGGAATTATAATTGAGCCTTTTGCGGGTCTCGCGGACTTCTTGACCTTAACATCGATAGAGCGCCCCAGTCCCGAGGTAATCGTGGCCGTGGCGCCGTCTTGCAAGCCCAGTGATTCGAGATCGCTGCCGGTCATTTCGGCCAATCCCTCCGGACTGACTTCCTTCAGAGACGTGCTCCACTGAGAGAGCGAGCCTGAGTGGAACTTAACAATACCTGGTATGAGGTACATTGCTTGCGGATCCGGTGGGGTGTAGGTCAACTCGGGTGCCGGCAGAAGTTTGGCCTTCCCATGCGGAAAACCGTTGCGGTAGAGGAATCCGGTTCCGGGTTCCCCGGCGGACAAACAAGGCCACTGAAGCCCGCGGTCATTGAGCCTGGAGTAGGATACGCCTCTGTACACGTCCACAAGAACAGCTATCTCGGCCATCACCTGCTCGGGCCCTGCATATTCCAATGACGACCGTCCCATCAAACTCGCAAGAGCCTGAAAGATCTCCAGGTCGCTCTTGGGACCCGACATTTGAATAGCGGGTATCAGAAGCTGAATTCGCCTCTCCGCGCTTGTGTATGTACCCGTTTTTTCAGCGAAAGAACTCACAGGAAGCACCGCGTCAGCCATGCGGGCGGTGGAGCTCAAGAATAGATCCTGTACCACCAGAAAATCCAGGGCTGTCAGAGCTTCTTTGCATTGGCGCCGGTCAGGGTAGCTATCCACAGGATTTTCCCCAACCACATAGAGGCCACGAATCTCCTTGGCCTCGGCCTTCTTCAAGATCGTTGGAGCGCCGAATCCTTGTCCAGCGGGAAGGTGACAACGCCAGGCCGTCTCAAACTTGGCGCGGGCTTCGGGGTCGGAGAAATCCTGAAAACCCGGGAGTAGATCCGGTGCCAAACCCATGTCAACGGCTCCCTGGGAATTGGCTTTCTCCCCGAGGACGAGAACTCCGCAAGATTCCTTCCCTATGTGACCTGTGATCAGGGCCAGATTAACTGCGGCTTGCGCCAATTCGGCTTCATAGCCGGCCTGGTTCATACCGGTTGCGAGAATGATGATTGCTTTTGGCGCTCCGGCATAATCCTCGGCGGCAGCCCGAATTTGAGAGGGATTCACACCGACAAGCTCTCCAACAGCTTCAGGACGATATGGTTCGAGCGATGCAACGAGTTCGTCGAATCCTTCTGTGAGCCGAGACACTTCCGCGGGGTCGTACAGACGCTTGTCAATGATGGCCTTCAGCATTGCGTTCGCGACCAGATGCTCGGTGCCGGGCCTCGCCACGAGTTTGGTCCCGGGGCGATCCCACAGGTTGGTTCGGCGGGAATCGACCACGATGACTCTGCCCTCCTGTCTGAGTCCGGTAGCGAGGACCACCTCATTCTTCGCAACAGGATGAGTCTCGGCAAGATCCGTGTTTAGAAGGAGTATTACCTGGGCGTTCCTGATCTCGCGAATTGAGTTGGTGCAGGCAGGGTAGCCGAGGGAGCGCCCGAGAGCCTGTATCGGAGCCCGATACGCGTAGCCGCCACCGTGATCGAGATGGGGGGTTTCCAGGACAGTGCGGACGAACCGGTTAAATACGTAGGCTTCCTCATTGGTCAAGCGCGCCGAACCGAGAGCCGCCAAACTCGATGGGCCGGAGCTCTCCTTGATCCTCGCAAAGCCCTGGGCTACAAACCGGAGAGCTTCTTCCCACTCCACCTCGACCAGAGATCTTTCCTTTCGGATCAGCGGCCTGGTCAGGCGGTCCTTTGAGTAGACATAAGGCCAGCCGTAGCGCCCCTTGACGCACAGAGCGCCTTGGTTGGGACTTTCCTCCGGAGATTCCACGTATACAATTTTGTCCCCCTTGAGCTTGAGTGCAAGTGAGCAGCCCAGGCTGCAGAAGGAGCACACGGTCCGGGTCTCCTCCAGCTCGAACTGACGGCCTGTGCCGACCAGCCATTTGGAGCTAATAGCCCCGACCGGGCAGATCTGAGCACACTGACCGCAGAACTCGCAATCCAACGTCCACCCGAAATCCGGTGAAACATCGAAGGCAACCCCTCGGTTAACAAAGCTCAGAGCGCCTTCTCCTTGCAGTTCATCACAAACACGGACACACAATCCACACTTGACGCAGACATCCATGTTCAGGCGCATAAAATGGGCATCGTTATCCACATGAAAGGAGCGTGTCTCCCTGGGAAAAGGAAGCTCGCCAATCTCGTATTCGTGGGTGAGCCGCTGGAGCCGGCAATTGCCGGCAGCATCGCAAACAGGACATTCCAGAGGATGGCTCCGGAGAAGCAACATGAGCTGCATGCGCCGGCTTTGGGCAAGCGACGCATTCTCTGTGGTCACCTCCATCTCTTCGCGAACCGAGGTCAAACACGACGGAACAATTGACTTTTGGCCGTTCACCTTGACTTCCACGATGCAGAGGCCGCACCCCCCGTGGGGAGACACTCGTTTGTCGTAGCACAGGGTTGGTATGTGTATCCCGATCCCGCTCGCGGCCTCCAGGATGCTGACGCCGTATGGTGCTTCAACATGGATGCCGTCGATCTTCATACTGACCATAAGTAATCTCTCCTCATGGAGTTCGGGCCTTCTCAGCAATTGGGTTTCTTCATTTCGTGCGCCCTGTGTGAGGTCTTGAAGGGACATCTATCTAATAGCGCCGAATCTGCAACTGATGATGCAGGTTCGGCACTTTGAGCACTTCTTGAGATCGATATGGGCCACCTTCTTCTTTTCCCAACTGATCGCCTGGGTTGGGCATTTTTTGTAGCAGAGGCCGCATCTTTCACATTTGTCTTCTACGACCTCGAAATCGACGAGAGCCACACAAAATAGCGCCGGACAGCGCTTATCGCGTATGTGTACTTCATACTCGTCTCTGAAGTGACGAATGGTGGAGAGCACGGGATTGCCTGCTGTCTTTCCGAGACCGCATGAGGAGATCGAGCTTACATGCATCGCAAGACTTTGAAGGAATTCAATGTCCCCGTCTCGGCCTCTGCCCTCTGCGATCTCGGTGAGCCTGTCATGCATCACCCTGAGGCCTTCGCGGCATGACGTACATTTTCCGCACGACTCTTCCATCAAGAAGTTCGTAAAGAATCTCGCGGTATCAACCATGCAAGCCGTATCATCCATTACCACGACGCCGCCGGATCCCATCATGGCGCCGACGCCTTTGAGCGATTCGTAGTCGATCAGGACATCTTGCAGACCGGCGGGGATACAGCCGCCTGATGGACCACCGATCTGCACCGCCTTGAACCTCCGCCCGCCGCGGATGCCTCCGCCGATGTCCAAGACGAGTCTTTTCAACGGAGTTCCCATAGGGACTTCGATCAGGCCCACGTTCTTTACTGCGCCGGTGAGGGCAAAGACCTTGGTTCCTTTGCTTTCCCGGGTGCCGATAGACGCGAACCATTCGCTTCCGTTGAGAATAATCGGATTGATATTCGCGAACGTTTCCACGTTGTTGATAACGGTCGGTAGACCGAAGAGGCCTCTTTCGACAGGAAAGGGCGGTCTGTGACGCGGCATTCCCCTAAGCCCATGGAGCGATTGAATCAGGGCCGTCTCTTCCCCGCACACGAACGCGCCCGCTCCAGGATAGATATCAACATCAAAGTCGAATCCTTTGCCAAGTATGTCCTTCCCTAGGAGGCCATACTGGCGGGCGTCGTTAATGGCCTTTTGGAGTCGCTCGATTGCGAGCGGATACTCTGCTCGTACGTAAATGTACCCCCGGCTCGCTCCGACCGCATAACCTCCGATGGCCATGCCCTCAAGAACGGAGTGAGGATCTCCTTCCATCACGGCACGGTCCATGAACGCGCCCGGATCCCCTTCGTCGCCGTTGCAGATCATATACTTTGGAAGGATCTTGTATCCTCTGCAAGCGTCCCACTTGAGACCCGTTTTGAACCCCGCGCCGCCTCGGCCCCTGAGACCGGAACTCTTAATCTCTTCGATGACCTCTTCCGGGGTCATCTTGTCGAGGGCTTTGGCCAGGGCTGCATAGCCGTCCCGAGCGATGTAATCGTCGATATTTTCTGCGTTGATGAGCCCGCGATTGCGCAGTACGATCAATCTCTGATGGCGGAAGAAGCCCACGTCCCGCATGAGAGGGACGGCAGAGGCGGGCCGGTGATTGCCGACCACCAGATCCGGGACAACTCGGTTGTTTAGCACGTGTTCTTCGACGATAAGCTGGGCATGTTCAGGTTTCAGCAGGCCGTAGGACACAGGATCGGGGTAGGCCTCCATGACAGGGCCGTCGGAACAATTCCCTCCACAATCCGACATAGTGACCCTGACGAAGTCCTGGAGATTCCTTTTCAGTAATTCGGTTTCCAGAGCAGCTTTGAACTGGCGAGACCCGCGAGCAACGCATAATGTACCGGCGCAAAGCCTGAACTCCAATCTCGCTGGCGAAGCACCGTCCATGGCGGGTCTCTTGAGTCCCTTCTTGGGTCTAGTAATAGCGTCGTAGTCTCGTCATGGCATTTGAAGGATCCAGATTACCTTCCACCTCGCTGTCCACGAGCATCGCAGGAGCCAAACCGCAGGCCCCAAGACACCGCACGGCCTCTATGGTAAAGCGCCCATCCGGAGAGGTTTCTCCCACGTTGGTGCCGATTTTCGTGACGATGTTGTCGAGGATGCCCTTGGAACCCTTCACGTAACATGCGGTCCCCAGGCACACCCGCACGGTATGGCGACCGCGGGGTACTGTGGTGAAAAAGGAGTAAAACGTTACCACTCCATATACGCGGGAGGGACTAATGCCAAAACCCCATGCCAGTCTGTGTTGCACCTCCCAGGGCAGGTACCCAAAAATATCCTGGGCCTCTTTGAGCGCTGGAATAAGGTACCTCGCTCGGCCTGAATATTTGTCCACTATCGGGTCGAGACGGACGAGCTCCGCGCTCGGTATCATCTGAGAACGAGCCTTGGGATCTATTGTGGTGCATAGGCCTCTGCACGTTTCCATCGCTGTCCTCCCTGCTGCATCTTCGGGTATTCCAAGTGCCCAAATGGGTACGTCACCCGCTTCATGGGTTTTTCTCGCGTCAGTGCCCTCAGTTGACGAAAGGAAACCACGCGGCCAACACGGAGACTCGGGGATCGGGATGGATCAGTCCTCCCGGGACACCCAATCGGCCGGGGTGGTGTGCTCGACCTGAACAATTTCGTCCCATGGAATGTCGTGATCTCGGAAGATCTCTTCCAGGGCTTCCTTGTCAGGGGCGTCCCACCAGCAAAAACGCTTGCCCGCATTGAGATTGTACCAGGTCCTCACCCACAGAGCCCTTCGTTCCCGGGCCAGCTCGATCCACCTACCTTCGACCTTCTGCCTGGGTACTGACGGTTCAAAATGGATCGATAAGTAGTAGGCCATCTTGTCCCCCATTTCGTGATACCTGTCCGGAGTTAAGCCTCGAACCGAGGCCCCTCCTCCACCTTGACCCGTTGGTAAAAATCGCAACGCGAACAGGTAGTTATCTTGTCCTCAAAAGTGGCCTGGGTGCTTCCCAGGCAAAGTGTCCCCAGGATGTTCCAGCAGCACCTTCCCGCATACAGACCTCTGTTCTTGCCCCAGAGACCGCGTTCACTGGCCACCGGGCAAACTCCTTTCTCGCCCGTCCTGGAGCCGCCCGGTTCCCTGCCGCACCTGAAAGCTTCCCAACAGTTGAGCACCAGCGACCGACTGGCTATCTCCCACACGCGCCATTCGGAGGGACTGGTCACCTCAGCTTCCAGAATTTCTGACCATTTGACGCCCAGACCGCGAAGGACTTCGGCAATAACCTTCGGCCCGCTCGCCTTCCACTCGCAGAATCGTCTGCCGCCGTCAGTGTGGTACAGAGTCATCTGCCACTCCGCCCTCGAATCCTTGGCGATCTCGGTCCATCGAGATTCGAGCAGCACCCGATCAATTATCGTTTCTTCGTGTACCGTAAGATACGTGGGCATCTTGGCCTCCCGTTCCTGCGCCCGCGAAAGGGCGGCTCCGTTTCTCTCGGATTTATCTGAAGCCGGCTGTATCTTTTGCGCAACAGCACACGGGCTTGGGAAAAGCCCGGGGCACCCTGGGCGGTGGAAGAGCATTTTTTGTGCCACAATTCAACTCAGGAGGATGTGGTGAAAATGCTTGGAATAACAGGTAGTAACAGAGGGGCGGAGATTGGGGAGAGGGGTGCGAAGCGGTCATCTGTCGGAAAGCCAGACGCCTGCTTCCCGGGCGATCACAGAGCGCGCTCAAATATATCAATCAGTTAAGGCGCGTAGCTGTCGGGAATTCGGACGGTTTCTCTCCGACAAACACTGCCGCTGCCATATCCGAACATGAGGTCGCCAAACCAAGACCCTTTTCACATCGATCCGCGAGAACTCCCTGGGGCAATCCTGTAACGCCTCATGTACTGATACAGCGAATCGCGAGATATCCCCAAAAGGCGCGCGGCTGCCGTCTTGTTGCCGCGACACCGACGGAGAGCCTCAACGCAGAGGGATTGGGTCAGTGCGCCGGTAACTTTGCGAAGCGCTCCTCCATGAGGAAAGCGGACTTTGTAGCACCAATCCTCAGCCGTCATGTCAATGGAGGGCAGGGTCACCCTTAGTTGTTCGCCGTCCCACAGCATTAGCGCCCGTTCAAGCACGTTGCGCAGTTCTCTAACATTCCCCGGCCAATTGTACCTGGCGAGTATGATGACGTCGGCCGGGTCGATCTCGGGAATCTCAGTGAGTTGCAGCTCTGCGGCCAGCCTTGCCATGAGCTCTTCAAGGAGAATGGGAAGGTCTTCGATTCTCTCTCGCAGGGGTGGGACCGCTATTGCGAAGACATTTAAGCGATAGAATAGAGCCTCAAGGAATCGTCCTTCGGCAATGTCGGTTTCCAAGTTTCGATTGGTGGCTGCAATAATCCTTGCGTTTATGTGCATGGCCTTTTGGCCGCCCACACGTACAAAAGTCTTTGTGTCGAGGAACGCGAGCAGCTTGGATTGCAAAGATAAGGAGAGTTCACCGATTTCGTTGAGCAGCAATGTGCCGCCTTCTGCGAGCTCAAGAAGCCCTCGCTTCGAACCGCGCGCTCCGGTAAAGGCGCCGGGCTCGTGCCCAAAGAGCTCCGATTCTGCCAATTCCTTTGATATGGCGGCACAATTTATTGCAAAGAAGGGTCCGTTGCACCGCCTGGAACGGTCGTGGATCCACCGTGCCAGATAGTCTTTGCCGCTGCCGCTCTCTCCGAGGAGAAGGACGATCCCCTCGCCGGCCGCCGCGTAATGAGCTCCTTTCAGAGTCGCGCGCATGACAGAGGAGGGGTAATGTTCGATGTTTGTCAGAACAACCGGGTCAGGCTTCTTGCGCCGGGTAATGTCGCGGGATATCCCGCAAATTGCGACAATCTCGCCCGAGCTGTTGGCCATAGGGACCCTCACTTCATGGAAGGTCATGGGCGCTCCCTTGATATTCCTGGTGTATTCGTGCTCAATGACCTGTCCCGCCAGGACACGCAGATCCACGTCGTTGATGTACGCGGATCCCTCTCGACCGAGCAGATCCTCGTACGTCTTACCAATGATTTCAGAGGCCGGTAGATCGAGAAGTCTTTCCAAGGCAGGGTTTACATAGGTGTATCTGAGTTCGCGGTTCTTGAGGAAAATATAGTCTTGAGCGCACTCGAAGATGGTTCGGAAGCGCTCCTCGCTTTGCCGCAGAGCTTCCTCCGCTCGTTTGCGGTCGGTGATGTCCCGATGAATTCCTCGGTATCCACTGAGACGACCTCGTGAATCAAAGAATGGGACACCACTCGTCTCCAACACGACCAGCCGGCCTTCTTTGTGCAGATTCAGGTGCTCGAGCCTTTCCATAGGCTTGCTCGAGCCGACGATGGCCTTTACCAAAGGTGCGACACGATCTGCCTCCTCCGGAGGCATAAAATCAAACGGCCTTTTTCCGATAATCTCAGCAGGTTCGTATCCGATCAGATCCTTGATTCCCGGGCTGGCATAGGTGTACGCACCCTTAACATCAACTTCCCAGATGCAATCGCTGGTGTTTTCCACCAGGGACCGGTATCGCGCCTCGCTGTCGCGCAGAGCCCCCTCTGTCTGCTTGAGCGTCGTTACATCGAGCATTATTCCGTGGGAGAATACAGGACGACCGGCAGCATCGCTCACGAGCACTGCCTGGTCTCTGAACCAAATGACGCGACCATCGGCTGCTATCATCCGATATTCGGAAGTGAATGAATCGCCTGATGCATAGCTGCTGGCCACATCACCAACCACCCGGTCTCGATCTTCCGGGTGAAGGCGCCGTCGCCACAGCTCCGGATCTGCCTGGACTTCAGCCTGCGACAAGCCCAAGATGGTCTCCACCTGGGGGCTTATGTAGATCTTTGTTTTTGCCTGGTCCGCCTCAGCGATGTACGTTATCGCGGGAATCTGATCGACAAGCGTCCGATATTTCGCTTCAGATTGGCGCAGTTCACGTTCTGTTCTTTCCCGAACAGCGATTTCCAGCACCAGGTCTTGGTTGATCTTTCTTAGCTCCGCGGTTCGTTCTTCTACCCGTTGCTCAAGCTCCTGGTTGAGTCGACGGAGCGCAGCCTGGGCTTTCTTTCTTTCGGTTGCGTCGCTGATGAAGACCGCGACGGAATCGATAGTTCCATCTTTCCCAACGACCGGAAAGCACGTGGTGTCAAAGAACCTTCCCTGCCGCTCGTCTTCGAACCGAACCGCGGAGGCTGTCTGAAGGACCAGGTCAACCTGGGCTTTGCGTTCAGAAGCTACTTCAGGAGCAAAGAGAGCAAAAGCATTCCTCCCGAGGAGTTCGGGAATCTCTTTGCCAAGTCTCTGGGCCGTCGGCTTGTTGAGTGCGAGGAAATTGCCGCGGCTATCAAGCAGAAAGGCCATTTCAGTGGTTGCATTGAGGAGTGCTTCAAAACGATCTTTGATCCTCCCGAGGGCCTTGCCTGTTCGCTTTAGGTCGGTAATGTCCTGAAACATCGTCATCTTGGAAACAGCTCCATCCGGACGACGGAGAGGCGAGTTCACCACATAGTACCAGCGATTATCTTTGGGACTGAGCACCTCGAATCGCACTGTCTCGCCTCCGAGCACTTTCTCATGGACGCACCAGGGGCAGACTTCATCTCGATCATGAACGACCTTGAAACAATGCTCCCCCACAGCGTTTCGACCTGTCCTTTGGATAAACCTATCGTTCATGTATTCAACGGTATACTGAGATGAACAGACGTAGATTAGCCCGTCGAAAGCTGCCACCACGGCTTGAAGTTTCGCGTGAGACAATTCCAGTTCCGCTACTCGCTGGCGCATGAGCGCCAACTCATCCTTACGTCCCTTTTTTGAATTGGGGATCTCTTTCACGGGAACCTCCCGGAAGCTCACGGTGTGGACGCAACCATGAATAGCTTATTGAAAAACCGGATGTTTTTATTCTAAGAGCACCAAGGAACAGAGTCAATCGAGTAAAAGGTATTTCGCCGACCGAGGTTGAATTTGGCTCAATAAGCATTGACTGGGAAGTGCGGGGTCCCCGGAGGGCAAGCCGGCCAATCGCTCGAAAATTCTGTCGAAAGATCTACGGAATTCCCGTGGGGTCCCCTGCGTGCTATGGTGTCTCATGTGGGGGGGCCGGAGCTCAAGATTGTTGCGTTTCGGTCCTGGTTTATTCAGGGCAATTCAACAAGCCTAACATGGGACGGGGTGGAAAGTGGGACAGCGGATTCGTCGCGCGCGACGGTAGGTTCACGCGGCTGGACAAGCTAGCCGCGGCACCCTTGTCATTACCATTGGCTTCGATGAATGATGACTCTTTTCGTGGACCACGACGGGGCTTGTTTCATCGCTGTTAGATTCATTGGAGGGTAGTTCATAGTGACGCATGTGGATCATTTCCTGAATGGGTTTTTCTGGCCGAAATCCGTGGCGGTGGTGGGTGCCACACCCAATCCGCTCAAGATCAATTTCAAGCTGACACAGAACTTAGTGGAGCTCAACTTCCCTGGGAAGATCTACCCGGTGAATCCCGGGGCTCAAGAGATCCTTGGCCTCAAAGTCTATTCGAAGCTAACCGACATTCTCGACCCGATCGACCTGGTGGTGAGCGCGGTACCCGCGCCAAAGACCCTTGCTGTGGCACAGGAATGCGGCGCATTGGGTGTCAAGCAGCTGGTCATCGTGTCGGGCGGTTTTTCCGAAGGCGGCGCTGCAGGGAAAGACCTCCACGGGCTAGTAGCTGCGTACACAAGAGATCAGGGCATACGCGTCCTGGGACCCAATACTTTGAGTCCGGTGAATTCGGCTGCCGCCTTCGCCATCAGTTACAACCAGGTGCGATCGATCAAGCGAGGCGGGATGTCCTTTGCCTTCCAGTCCGGGTTTTACGATCCTCGTATCAGGTGGATCTGCTCGGGTTTGGGCGTGAACAAGATCCTGGATATGGGAAATAAGCTGGACATCAACGAGGTGGATGCGCTCGAATACTTTGCCCTGGATCCCGAAACCAAGGCGTTGGCGATCCACGTGGAGAGCGTTCGGGGCAACGGAGAGGCCTTTGTGCGAGCACTCAAGAGGATAGCGGAAAAGAAGCCCACGATAGTCCTCAAGTCCGGCCGCACTCCCGCAGGCGCGAAAGCCGCGGCCTCTCACACGGGCGCGATAGCGCAGGAAAACGATCTCGTTTTTGACAGTATAGTCAGACAAACAGGGGCTATTCGAGCACAGAATCTTGAGGAATTCTTTGACCTGGCAAAGGCTTTCGCGTTCCTGAACGCACCCCAGGGCAATCGACTGGCTGTCATCGTGATGTCAGGGGGCGAAGGGGTCATGGCCACGGACGCGTGTGTGGCCAACGGGCTTGAACCAGGGCAACTTAGCAGCGGGACGCGCGAAATACTCAAGAAGGTGATGCCCGCGTGGGAAATCCCTGTGAATCCGTTCGACGGGGGAGTCTGCTTGGAATCCCTTGTGCAAAGGCCCCTTGATTTCTTCAAGACACTCACAGCGATACCGAGAGACGAAGGCGTGGATTGCGTCATCATGCAGCTGCCGCCAAGTATGGGCGACTTCGCGCGGTCGGCGCCTCATATCACGCCGGAACTCGCAGAAAAGGCCATTGAGCAGTTCACCCAAGGTTTCGTAAGCCTTGGAAGCCCTAGCAAGCCGTTTGCGATGTGGCGCTCCACCATGGACGCACAGGAAGAACAGTGGGTCCAGACCATCGAATCCCGAGGAGTCCCGGTCTTCTTGTCCTCGGCTAGGGCCATTTCCGCGCTTGCCGCAATGTACCGCGACCGAATAAGACGGTCGGCCCATGAAGGAGCGTGAAGCGATGTTTGATCAGAGCGCTGTGCAAACCCTGGAGAGACCGGATAAACTGATCAGACAGCTTGATGAGATCTTCAACCCTGGGTCCGTGGCTGTCGTCGGGGTGCCACGGGGCTTCAAGATGGGGAAACTCTTCCTCATTGCGCTCCTCGAACAAGGCTTCAAGGGACCAATCTATCCGGTGAATCCTGAAGCTCAGGAGATAGACGGGATTCGGTGCTATCCCACGGTCGCGGCAATCCCCGAACAAGTAGACCTGGCTATTGTGCTGGTGCCTCATCATCAAGCTCTGGACGTGGTCAAGGATTGCGCGGCAAAACGCGTCAAGGGCGCTGTGCTCTTTACCGCGGGATACAAGGAGACCGGCACCGAACAGGGCCGAGCCTTGGAGGAAGAGCTCGTGAGGATTGCGCAGGGAGCGGGCATGCGCCTGTTCGGCCCGAATTGCATGGGACTATATTGCCCTCGCAGCGGCCTCTCGTTCTTTCCGGGCCTCTCCCAGACTCCCGGTCCTGTGGCACTAATTTCCCATAGTGGCTCTCTAGCGAACATCCTCGGCCGTATAGCAGACCAGAAGGGCATCCGGTTCAGCAAAGCCGTCAGCCTGGGCAATGAATCCGACCTCAACGCGGCTCATTTCCTCTCTTATCTGGCCCACGATCCGGACACAGGTCTGATCGGCGCGTACCTGGAAGGAGTGAAAGACGGACCTTTCTTCGCTCAGGCGCTCAGGGAGGCAGCCTCTCGTAAGCCGGTGATCCTGTGGAAAACCGGTCTCACCCCTGAGGGCACCCGAGCAGCTACCTCGCACACGGGCGCGCTGGCGAGTTCACCCAAGATATGGGATGCACTAGTCCGGCAGACAGGAGCAATCCCGGTGGTGGGGTTCGAGCGGCTCGTGGACTCGCTCATGGGTTTTTCCATGCTCCCCGCAAGCTTGGGAGATCGCGTTGCGATCCTCTCCGGTCCCGGCGGACTGGCCGTGGCTGCAGCCGAGGCATGTGGAGCCGTGGGCTTGAAGCTGGCCGATCTCTCGCCCCAGAGTCGCGAAACCCTGGCGCAGTTCGTCGCGCCGACCGGCACGAGCCTTTCCAACCCCGTGGACGTGGGCCTTACCGCATCGTTCGAGATAGAGATCTATATCCAGGCGGCCAAGACGGTCGCTGCGGACCCGGGAGTGGACGCGGTGGTGATCGTGGGCGCGGGCATCAGTCCCGACACAAACAAGGCTTACACCGAGTCCCTGATCCAAGCGCGTAAAGATTCGGGCAAACCGTTCCTCATGGTGAGCATTCCCGGGTTCGATCCGGCGCTGGCGCGGACTTTCTGTCAGAACGGAGTGCCTTTCTTCGATTCCGCGGAGAGGGCTATGCTGGTGTACGCAGCCTGCCGCCAATACCAGTTGAAGAGCCGGTCCTGCGTTTAAGTAGTAGTACTAACGCGCATTCATATTATTTAGTTTGACTATATCGGTTTCGACCTGCTATGCTTGGCACGGGTTTGCTGAAGAGCACTTTTCTACTCAGCCCCTCCGGCCTTTCCGGAGGGGATTTTTTCAGCCCTTAATTCCTCCCGCGGCCTGATGCCTCTTGCCGAAAGATCTCCCTTTCCCGATCCGACGTGGTAAGAAAGAGACAATACCAGTTGGCTTTCAAACGGTGAAGGTGACGTTGGAGCAAAAGCAGCACTGACCTGGTGCCCAGGTCAGTGGCACCCGACATTCTATCAAGATCGGCCCGGGGGTGCCACGGACCTGGGCTTTGGCAGGTCCGTGTCTGATTCAGCGGACCGTTCATTGTTTGGCAGCGCGCTGATACGAGACGAGAACACCACGACTGGGGGCACGCGAAATGCTGTATGGCGCTATGAATTTTCCGGTGAGGCCCGTTCTCAAGGAAGTGGAAGCGATTGCCGCACTGGGCTTTGATTACCTGGAGCTGACCATGGATCCGCCTCAGGCGCATCACAGTACCATCCGGGAACAGCGAAACGATCTGCTGAATGCACTGGGAAGGCATGGGATGAAGCTGGTCGTTCACCTTCCCACTTTTCTCGGATTGGGAGACCTCACCGGAAGCATCAGAGACGCATCGGTCAACGAGATGGTCTCTTCTCTGGAAGTAGCCGCGCAACTCAACCCGCTCAAGGTGGTAATTCATCCCGCGTACGTTACGGGACTGGCGATCTTTGTGGCGGAGCAGGCGGCGGAGTCCGGCCTTCGGAGCCTTGCAATCATTGTGGAGACAGCCGAACGACTCGGCTTGACCCTTTGCATCGAAAACATGTTTCCGCGCACACGGTCTCTGGTCGAGCCGGAAGATTTCGACGAGGTGTTTCGCCGTTTTCCGAGCCTGAAACTCACGCTGGACACCGGACACGCTAATATCGGCGGTAAAGGTTCCAAGAGGGCTCTAGACTTTGTTCGACGCTTTCCGGATCGCATCGGCCACATTCATGCGAGCGACAATTTCGGCAATGATGATAACCACCTACCTGTCGGGGCAGGCACGGTGGATTTCTCCAAAATCGCGGGCGCGCTGAAAGAAATCGGATACGACGGCACGGTGACCCTGGAGGTCTTCTCACGGGACACAGACTACCTGAAGATCAGCAGAGAAAAGTTCAAAGTTCTCATGCAAGGAAAGTAGTGGGTGCAGAAAGATATTAATTCCCAACACCTAGAGGACGCCATACACAACTCCGTAACATCCTGTCAGCCGATTATTTCCACACCGTGTAGGCCGACCGCCACCGATGGCCTGCCCCCCACGGCTGGCTCCGGCGTGTCAGCCGATTATTTCCACACCGTGTAGGCCGACTCCAATCACGGGCGGCCCATACGCAAGCAAGGAGGTGTCAGCCGATTATTTCCACACCGTGTAGGCCGACTTTATAGATGAAGGCGAGCTCGTGCAGGCCATAGAGTGTCAGCCGATTATTTCCACACCGTGTAGGCCGACTTTTCGCACTTTTGGGGAGCAACCGGCCTCCACGGTGTCAGCCGATTATTTCCACACCGTGTAGGCCGACAAAATTGTATCCGAGCGATTCCCCAAAGTCTTTCAGTGTCAGCCGATTATTTCCACACCGTGTAGGCCGACCCGTTGTCGGTCGAGGTATTCCTTCAGTGTAGTCTGTGTCAGCCGATTATTTCCACACCGTGTAGGCCGACTTCAAGATAGGATTGTTTTTCCGATTGTTATGGAGTGTCAGCCGATTATTTCCACACCGTGTAGGCCGACGGAGGCGAAATGAAAATCGTATCACGGTGGGACAGGTGTCAGCCGATTATTTCCACACCGTGTAGGCCGACACATGGAAGGTAAGTAGTTAGTTATAGAGGAGGTGTGTCAGCCGATTATTTCCACACCGTGTAGGCCGACGGGGCTGATACACTCGATGTGTCGGACATTTACGGTGTCAGCCGATTATTTCCACACCGTGTAGGCCGACTGGGAACGTGGTGGAAAATCCTGAGTTTTTCAAAGTGTCAGCCGATTATTTCCACACCGTGTAGGCCGACTCTGCTTCCTCCAATCCGCTGTGGAAGCCATTCTTGCAGCCGGTTTGCGAGCGCGCCGCAGATTCCCCACGTCATGGTTGCATTCTCCTGTCAGGCAAATAGCCACAAATCGGCGCTGTGAAAGGGCATCGAGCATCCCCAGGGCCCCCTTGCGTCACTTCGGCGCTCGGCGTGCGTCATGCCAAAGAACGGTGAGAAATTAATCGACCCCCACGGTACCAATCCCATTGACGGGGAAGACACGCACCGTGGAGAATTCTGCCTCCCTTGGAGGCTGAAAGAAATTATAAGAAATGTTGTGCAAAAGGCCAAGGACTAAATGACAAGCATCCTATCGTCCGGCGGTGGAAGTGGGGCCCCCACCACGGAGATGCTTTCAAGAGCCTTGTCCGCCCTAGTCCCCAAATCCACGATTATGGCCTGGTCTTCCTTCAAGTTCATCTCCTTCTCCAAGTCGGCCTGCAGCCGAACCCGCGCGGTATCGCGAAGCGCGCAGAAGAAGACAGAATACTGCCAGTGCTCGCCATAACCTTTCAAGACCCGGAAAACGCGATTCAGGCGTTTCGGATCGCGGATATCGTACGATACGATGTACCAGCGCCTCATTGCCTGCCCCCTCGCACTAGGGTCAGCGAGTGGTTAAGAAGTGGAGAGTTGAGATCTCGCCAATCATCCATGCGGCAATCATCCGCGCGTGGAGAGATATCATGCGTCTATAACTCAGGCGATACTTGAAAATGGGATGGGTCACTTCTGTGTCCATTCGGCGACCGTAGGCATTGAAAAAAGCACGGCGCCCCTCGTCTGTGAAGAGGCATCCGGCTGCGGTCTGCCGAAAGTGTCCTTTCTGCAGCTCGCCTCTATTAAATGCGGATATGGCAACCGAGTCGGCAATGAGTGGTCTGAAGGGCTCCATCAGGTCCAGCGCCAGGGCTGGCCTGCCCGGCCGGGAGACATGGAACGCACCAATAGAAGGCTCCAATCTCGCCATCCGAAGCGCAGACACGCACTCGTGGGCAAGCATGGTGTACCCCATGGACAGACAGGAGTTTATCGGGTCCGGAGGGGGCCGTCGTTGCCTGCCGCGTGCCGCGAATTGCTCGCCTGCTGTGCCTTTGAAGATTCCAGGGAAGTGCTCGAAGTATATCCGGGCAGCAATGCCTTCGTGCCCCCTAAGGACATCAAGCGATCGTGCGCGCGTCACCTTCTGTATCTGTTCAGACAGCGCGCCCAGAACGTGTTGAGGCAGACCCGCATGGTTGCGCATGAGAAGGGTTCGTTGATTCGCGATTTTTGCGCGGACAAGCACTCGACTGAGTTGCAGCACATGTGCAGGCTCGTCCAGCTTATGGATTTGCGCGCGCCTGACCTGAGCGCTCACCGCGTCCAGCGGATCAACCATTGCCACAAGTCGGCCCGCTGTAGAGTGGAAGCCGATGGGGATATTGCGGGCCGCCAGCGCAGCGAGCGCTTGGGTGGACACCTGGACCGATCCGAAAATCGAAAATGCGCCGACGCTTGCCAACGGAACTTCCTTCAGTTTACCGCCACCTGTATCGGTTATCCTGAGCGAGCCCCCCTTAACCCCCACATGTGCTCCTACGGTCTGCACCACAACATGGAAATCTTCATCCCTCAGAGGCCAAATAACGCGTGGATTAGGCTCATCGAATTCACGCGGGTCCCTGAGATAGTTGATTTCCTCAGGCAAACAAAAGGGTTCCAGGGAACATCCTCGACATCTTGCGTCGTTGACCAGGGGCGAGGGGCGAGGCCCTTGTGCACATGCGATCGCAGCGGTCAGCGTATCAAGGGCATCACGCTTGAGTTGATCGTCGACCCGCACCGTGAGCTTTCGCTTCTCAGCCGCATAGTAAATGAGAACTTTATTGACGGTGTAGCCCGCATCCTGGAGAAGGATTGCCTGGAGTCCTAACTGGATTCTGTCGGTAGGCCAAGGTTCGACCCCCGGACGTGCAATTTCATCAGCAGTGGCAGCGTCCACCGAGCGAACGGAGCGTTTGGGTCGTCCTTTCCGGTACTCTATCGGAACAGCTTTCTTTCCTGATACCTGCGCGAGGTCGAGAGTTGCGGTAAGTTTCAACGCCGCGCTTGTGAGAGTCAGACTCCGCAGAATTTTCGGCCGATCCGGCCCGTATTCCTCTTGTCCTACATTTCCGGGGGCTTGACTAGGCCGATCCACACGGCTGTGAAGCGAGCGACCCTGCTCCACGTCAACGCTCTCATGAGGGAGTCCCTCAACCTCCATAAAGTAGAAAAGCCGCGGGCAGTACGCGTACTCCGCGACGTTGCGTGCTGGCCAGATCCTATGATCAGCCATGGGAACCTCACGTCAAGCCTGCATGTCTCCTCAAATTCTCTATCACACGCTCCAGAACGTGATCCCAGTATTCCGGCGTGGGCATCCACTTGTCACTGTGGTCGTCATCCTGGATCGGACGAGTTGACGGATCCCGCCACAGGTTGACGATTTTCTTGCTTGTCTGGAGCTTCCCTGCTACTTTCAGCGGCTTGTCCGGATCTATCGCGGGGCAATTCTTGGTCTTGTCCGGAACGGGAAGGAGATTGCGCCGCCAACATGGAACGTACCACCACCGGCCCGGCCAGTCCGGATCCATCAACGCTCGAAGCCCTATATTGGCCGCGGCGTTCAAGTCCGCCTGAATTCCCGCGGGACCTTTTCGGTCACTGCGTTTGCAGTCTTCGCATTCGCATGGCTTCGCCGAAACAAATATTTCGCCACTCTTGAGAGGAATTCGAACAGACCCTGCACGCTTCCATTCAGTCGCCGACTTGTTCTTCCATCTCTCGTTCAAATCACTAAGGAATCCCTCCCCAGCCTCATTCTTATTTCTTGGACGCTTCTTTTCAGCCGCTGCAACCTGCTTGCGCCAGAGGGGCGACTGCATGAATTCCTTAAGGGGTACATCTTGGCACCGATAGCCAGGCGCACCAGTGCGCGAATCCTGCCAGGACGTATAGCGCTTATCTACCTGACGAAAATACAGTCCGCTCAGTCTGCAAGCCTCCGATAAATACCTGTTTAGCTTTCCCGCGCACCATCTCATCAGCTGGCGGTTCTCGCGTCTTGTGCGGGTCTCCTTCGGCCGGTAATCCGCAAGATATTCTACAACAACAGCGTGGCAGGGCTGATAAAGTGATTTGAGGGGACAGGGCCGCTCTGGGTCTTCGCGGTTGTGAATCTGACCGCACCAGCACCTTCGTTCGGGTTTCTTTCTGGTTGGCCGCACATGCTCCCGTCCGACCCCCAGTGCGGCTTCCACGATGCGACTGGCAAGTTGCTTGACGCGCTGTTCGCGCAGGTGCTCCAAGGTGGCCAAGCTGCGCCTGTCGAAATGCTCTTTGATATCATGTCTCGTGCCGTCGGGATGCAAGCGTGTGAAGAAGCCCACTTGGACCTTGCGTCTAAACTCGGTGAGCGTAGCAAGACGCGTGAGTGACAGCCCACCGACACGGCGGATGGAAGGCTTCTTTGCGGCGTTTCCTTTGGGGAGAATCCAGTGCTTGAACCACTTCAAGCGCATGTGCCAATCCTTGTCATGACTAGTCCATTGCTCTTCCCACTGATCGTGCAGATGCTTGCGTAAGTTATCGTTGGTAGCCAAGGCTATCGCTACAGGGTGCAGGGCGTGCCGGTTCTTGTTTTGCTTATCCTTGCGTTCGGCCGCTGAAACTCCCTCGTGGATTTCTTCCGGTGCCTGGTATCCGGGCAGCTTGGCGATGTAGTCATCCCATAAGGCTTTCGCTCCACCGTCACGCCAGCGACCGGAGTTTGCCAGTTCATGCCAAAGTAGTAGCGTGTCCAAGATGTAATCCACGCGCTTGTCGCGCCGCCTTTGATCGTCGTCGCCAGCCGAGGCTTCTTTGGCTTCACCGAAGAAATACTTTCTGGCTCCTGGCATGGGCTTATATTCAGCAGTCATGGCAAAAGCGATCCGTGCTCTATCCCCGTGGCGCTTCAGGGCAAGCCGCATGGTGCGGAGCGCGGAGGACATAAGTTTATCCACCCGTAGCGACTGCCTATTGCTCGCCATTCCATCGTCATCGTGATTCTTCTCGCCCGATGTGCGGCCGGACATGGGCCGCCAACCCAGCCGGCGAAGTTCATCCAATCTGGCCGGCTGCCTATGGCTATTGCCCCAACCCTCCTTTACCAGTCGGTCGACAAGGGGCAGCGGCCGGCCAAGGGCATACTCCATTTGGTGCACCGCCCAGATCTCTTCGTTTGATGCCTCCCGGGTTTCCTGATCTTCGCCTTGGAGCTTGATGAGAAACTGACGTTCGAGCCGTGCCCAAGGGGCCGGGTTCGGTTTTTGGCCGGAGAACGTGGACGGGCCAATCCGCCGATAGACGACCTTACGCTTGCCGTCCCGAAGATGCAGATAGACGTCGCTTTCAGTGGGGCTGCTATGATTGGCGGCTCTGCATGCCTGCTCGACTCGCTCTGCCGTCACCGTATCCCACACCGCGCACGCGGCGGCGTAGCGATGACCGAGGTCCACAGAAAGCACGCGCAGACTCGGCAGCCGGGAAAGAATGAGCGCAGCCATGCCTTTGCGTTGCGCGTCTGAATCAAGCTCCAGCGCTGTGTTTCTCTTATTCGCGCGCAAAGGCTTGTTGCTTTCCTCATGTGGCCAACCGGACCATGAGATGTACGCGGTTCCCCGGCTTCGCTTCTTGCCCATATCTTCGTCCTTTCGGACGGTTCTCAGGAAAGGTGACTTATCCGACGACCTCTCGATGTAGTCAAACCAGGGACCCATAGGCTCCAATTCCAGTGAGACGATCAACCACCATCGCAGCCAACTCACGGCTGCTTTCGCCGTCGTGTTGTCCGATTTGATCAACCGCCCGATGGCCTCAAGTTCGCCCCGATCGGCCTTGAGTGTCCCATTCCATGCCGGTGTTTTGTTGCCAACTTGGGATTCGGCGTCGCCGACTTCATCGCGAGGGGTATTTCTGTCCGCGCTTTGGCGGGATCTTAGTGTCCGCTTCTCAAAAACGTGGGCAACGCGGAACGTCTCGCCACGGTCAGGTTTTGCCACGGCAGCGATGCCAAGCCTGGTCCGCCGTGACACCTGCGGCACTCTTGGCGATTGGTGCTGCATCGATTCTCTTGCGGTACCAATCTCGGCATCGATTCTCTTGCTCAGTCCTAACAAGCGCACATCCTTCGCGCCTTTCCCCGTCCAAAGACGTAATCTGACCACACGCGGGTCTTGGTCTTGCATTAAGTTCCTCTCCAGCCTGCTGTGCCAGATTTGGGGGCGGGAGACACCGAACTGGCAGAAAACCGGATGAAAGCATGGATCAGGGTGCCGAAAGGCCGCCACTTTAAGCCGCACTGCGTCGAAGCGTGCCTTCCAACCATTCACGTAGGTCTCGAGAATGGAAGATGTAGGTTTGCCGGCATGTCTCCACACGGGCTCGTACTCCGGTTCTGCCAAGGTGAGGTACAGGTTGACATTGCCGAACTTGGCATCCGATTGTTCCCCTTGCAGGGTTACCACCTCTGCCTTCCGTTTCTGTGTGGCGATGGAGGGATCGCTTTCGTTTATTTTGTTCCATGCTGCAACGATCTCCCCCCAAACGGATATAGCCCTCTGACTGATAGCGTATTGGTCAAGAGACCCTTCAACCTGGCCGCGTTCGCTACAGTAAGCCTCCAGCAAATCCAACGCAGCGCGGTAGGCTTGGTCATCCTCAAATTTCCTCAGGGCGGCATCAGCTTTCATACGCTCTTGTCGCTCACATTCTTGTTGCTTTTGTTTGGTCCATATTTGCCCCAGTCGAGACGCTGCCTGCGTGAACATCTCGCGGTGAATTTCAGTAGGAGAAAGTGCACCTTTATTGCTTTTCCCGCCGGGGTCGCTCAACGGGATACCCGTTTCCGCAATGCTCAGTCCAAGGTATTCTCGCCACTGATTCCGCAGCTTGAGTGAACGCACTGGTTTACCAAAGCCCTGGGTGCTTTCTTTTCCGAAGATATGGGAGAACAGATGCCTCGTTCGGTGGCCAGCGCGTTTTCCTGACATGGTGACAGCCTCGGCCGCGTCCTCCGCCTGAGCGGCCTTTTTCTTCTCTTTCCTGGGCAGCGCTAAATAAGCGTCGGTAAGCAAATACCAGACAACCGTTCGCGCATCCTCTCTTGCTTCTTGCCGTTCATGTCTATTCCAATGACGGCAGACTTCATCGAACGCAGCGCTCCTGTCGATCCAAACTGCGCTATCGCGGATAGCGACACACAGGGATGTTTCGCAGTCATTGATCCATGCGTCAATGTCACGTTGGGTCAGGTCTCGTGATTCAAGTATGTTGCGAAGAGCCGCCAAAACCTTTTTGTTGCGTACCACCTGCGACTCTTTGCCGTAAGCTACGATATGCAGTTTCGGCAACTCGAGTTCCGATTCCGCGGATTCCACGGATAACCACGACAGCGCAAGTAGGATGCGATTGACACACCGTTCTTTCACTGTAAGCTTTTTGGTGCCTGTGGGAATACGCACGTCCGCTAGTGTGTGATCTAACCCGCCCCTCAGTGTGAGCAGCCAGTCGCTGAAGACCTTGGCCCCCTTGTTCACCGCAAGATGGGTCTCCCACAAATGCTGCCTCCACGATGCATCTGCACGATCCATGCCTTGCAGACGCATCGTGTAAGCTCGCTGTTCGAGTTTCCTTGATATGTCAGCCATTGCGCGAAACCCCCTCACCGCTATTATTATGTCTTATTGATCTCGACGGCTCCCTTAAAGCCATCGCGCCAGCATGATCTCAGAACGGTAGCATTTCACTTGAGCTATTATATCGCAGTTTCCTGACTAGGTCGCACGTATTCTTGGAAGCTCACTTCCTTCGATCTCGCAAGAACCATCAGCGAGGCTCCTCCCAAGAGTCTGACGCAAAGATCTGGCTTAAGCCTGAAAAAGAGCTTCATTACCACTCGGGCAAGTCGCTGTTTCGGAGTCCGAGCCAGGTCTATGAACGCGGGCGTATATTGGGAGTCGATTACTTCGTACCCTGTTTCGTCCAACGCGGACAATGCTGTGGCTTTTGTGAAATAGTGCAGATGCCCGCTGGTTCGCCGAGCCAGGATCTGACGATCTCTCAATGCACCCTCAACGGAGATCTCCAAAGGTATGTGGAAGATGAAATAATTGGCTAACTCTCGTAATTTCCTGAGAAAACCCAGATAATCTTCGATGTGCTCGACCAGATCGATAACCGCAGCGACATCGCACTTAATGCCGCTCGGAGGAAAGACCTGGAGGTGGTGGAAGCTGACTCGTTCGGTTTCGTATTTCTTGGCCATAGCTATCGCGTGGGGCGATATGTCATAGCCATGAAACCGCGCTGAAGGGTAGCGGAGTGACAACTCGTGGAGCACCCTCCCGGCTCCGCAGCCGATGTCAACATACGAATTGAAACGTATCGAATTACTTTCGATGATTCGGCATATCTGATCCGCCTTCCAACAAGAGTCCTCTTCATGCCATGTTGGGTGACAAGCCTGGTACGATCCGTCGGAATACATGGTTCCCGGCTTTGACGTATTCTGGTTGGACTCGGTCATAGCGTATTTCACGTTGATGTTCGGTATTCGAAATGTCACAGGCCGCGCTGGCGATCCGTCCACCTTTTCTTGATTTCCGAGTTGATTACTTTCATCGCGTGCGAAGCGCGTCTCCACGACCGTTCCGGCCTCCAGTCAGACGACCAGGGCGAAAACAGATGCTTCAATTCAGTGAGGGTAAACCCGGCCGATCGGGCAGACGCGGCTACCAGTCTCCCGCGGCTCAGGAGCCAATAGAGGTAGCTCACAGCGTACTGCGCGTATTGGCGGTCAAGTTCCGCTCGCACCTCTGCCGCGAGATCTTGGCGTCTCATCCATTCCGTGACCAGGTTCAGCACTTCCCTGTATCCTCGCTCCTGCTGAATCCTGCTGGTGTTGGCCGAGTGCACGCGGTAGCTGCACAAAGGCTCGCCCACATAGTCTACAGCGTGCTTAGCAGCGACCTTCATCCACGTGTCGTAGTCCTCGACGATGTTGTACCTGGGGTCGAATTTACCCGCTTCGACAAGGGCTTCTTTCCTAACGATCACTGACGGGAGCTGCATGAAGCAGCCATGCTTGACCAGAGCAAGAAGCGCATCGCCCCGGCACGGCTCAACACCCTGATATGCGAAATACGTGGCGAAGCGTTCCCCATTCGGATTGATATAATAGCAGTCGGAATAGACCAGACCGACCTCAGGCTGGGTTTCCAGGAGAGGAATCTGTTTCTCCAGTTTCGTGGGCTCCCAGAGGTCGTCGTGATCCAAGAAAGCCACATACTTGCCCCGGGACAAGTCCACGGCACGATTTCGCGTGGCCCCCACACCCGCATTTTCCTGGAAATGATATTGAATCCTCGCGTCAGAAAAGCTTCTTACGATTTCTTCTGTCCGGTCGGCTGACCCGTCGTTGACCACAACTATTTCGAAATTGTCAAACGTTTGGTTCAGGACACTTTGCAGGGTTGCAGCGATGTACTTTTCGCTGTTGTAGCAACAGATTGTCACACTGACTAATGGAGTTGCACAAGGCATCAGCAGACTCTTCTAAAAAAGGAAGCCCTCGATGGTTCCAAGGGCCGCGGAAAAGCTGCGTCCGCGTTCAGCGGCTGAAGAATGACCGCACTGCCTCAATCACGAGCAAGGGATCGTTATCCGTCATTTCATAATACAAAGGCAGCGTAATCATCTCCCGATACACCTGTTCGGTGACCGGCAGTGGAACTCGAAAATCCGCGTACAGCGGCTGCAAGTGATTCGGTATGTAATGAACGCCGGACGCGATGCCCTTCTCTTTCAGATAATCCATAAGCTCGTCACGACGCCCGTCCAACACCCTGACTACGTAAAAGAAGGGAAACGTTTGGTCCAAGTCGTGTCGCAACAGAGCGATGCCCCGCTGGTCTCCGAAGGCTTGATCGTACTGCTGCACAATCGCCCTCTTTTTGGCTCTGAACGCCTGCAATCGCTTGAGTTGCTCCAGCCCGATCGCGGCATTTATGTTGCTCATGTGGTAACGATATCCCGGAGTCACCACTTCGTAAAACCAGCTTCGTTCATGGCGATAGCGACTCCATGTATCCTGATCGATGCCGAGGATTCTCTTGTGGATGACTCGAGCAGCGATGTCGTCGTCCGCCGTGACTACCGCGCCGCCCTCGCCACACGTGATATTCTTGATCGGGTCAAAACTGAAACAGGTCACATTGCCCAGAGTTCCTATGTTGCGACCTTTATAGGTCGAACCGAACGCGTGGGCTGCGTCTTCGATTACTAACAAATTATTTGTTTTCGCGACATCAAGAAGCCGGTCCATATCACATGCCAGACCGCCGAAATGTACCGGCATGATTGCACGGGTGCGCGGGGAGATCTTCTTCTCAACGTCGGCCGGGTCCATATTGAACGTGTCGATTTCCACGTCGCAGAAGACCGGTTGGGCTCCGCAGGAGGTGATGACCTGAACCGACGCGGCAAAAGTCAGTGATGGGACGATCACCTGATCTCCAGGTCCTATACCACAAGCGTCGAGCGCGATATGGAGCGCGGATGTTCCGGTATTCACCGCAATCACATGCGGCACGCCGAGGTAATCCCTCAGTTTGTCTTCAAACTCTTTTGTCGCCGCGCCCATGCCGAGCCATCGACTCTCGAACACTTTTGCCACAGCGCCGAGTTCTTCCTGGCCCAGATATGGTCGTTGGAGCGGTATGGCCATTTATTGCCCCTGAATGGACGTATCATGTTGCGTACGGAGAAGAACCTAAAATAGCGCAGGGCAACTCGGCTGTCTAGACCGGTCTTGGATGCGCCCATCGTACGAACGCGATAGCCGCCTCTGACTCCTTATTTCATTCCTTTGCGGCTACAGGTCCTGGCTTGACCCCGAAATAGTTGATAGCGTCAACAGGCGAATTGGGTAAGACCGGATAGTCCAGATTCTGCCCGAAAAGACGAAACCCCGCGTCCCGAATGAACTTGCGATAATGACGGTCCTCGTAGCTGTGTCTACCGGAATCGTCTGCTGGAACCTTTGGTGTGAAGTGTCCACTCAACAGAGATTGCAGCCACAACTTCCCACGCCCGCGCCACGGCTTAGGCCCTTCGATATGTTCGCACGCTATGAGGACTAGGCCGTCCGGTCTCAAGCATTTGTATATCGCCTGCAAGAGCAAGACCGGCTCAGAAATCATGTACAAGGCTTGGCAAAAGACCGCGGCATCGAGAGAGTTCTCTTTGCATACGACATTTTCCGCGCTATCGACCACCCGCTCAATCTTTTGCTCCAGAGCATGATATTGCTGGAAGACAAGCGGCGCCAGGCGAAACAAACGATGCTCGGAGATATCTACTGCGATGATCTTCTCGACGTCTGCGCACCGGGAAAGGATTGCAGTTGTCCAGCAAACGCCCGCGCCCAGTTCGAGCACAGTGCCACGAATTCCGCCCAGATGGCTTTCAACGAAAGCGAGCGCATCCCGGAAACAGCGCTCCAGGTTCGTCTCGGTGCGGAGATGGTTTAGAAGCCGAGGATCGTCAACATCTTCGATCCAGAAGCTCTTTGATCGCTCGATCTCTTCGTCGTTCCAGTAATCAGCACACATAACCTGATAGTGACCTCTTATCAGGTGCGAGCCCTTCTGAAGTCAGGATCCGTAATTCCGGATCCGTGGATTTCACAGCCTGTTTAAGGAGTTTGGTCAGCAGTTTCGGTCGTCGCACGCGGGGATGGGTAGGTAAGTTCATGCAATGCCGAGTGGCTTCTTCCGCAGAAGGACAGCTGCCGGGCTCGTATCCGACCTCTTCCAGATTCGCATCACGTCCCTGGCAGACACTGGTGAACCAAATAGCAGAGTCCAAGGCCGAAGACAGATGTTCGACCCAAGCATGCTGATTGGCCACACGAAAGGTGTAAAGCAGGAATGCATGATCTGAAAGATCCGCGCCCGAATCCATGCGATGAGCGCCAATGATGCCGTCATAAATCCGGGCCAGGTTCCTGCGCCACGCGATGTTCTCGTTGAGCATGGCCAATTGGCTTAAGCCTATCAATGCCTGAGCATTTGAGAGCCGCGCGGGGTAGGGATACGCGGTAGGCTTCACCAGATCAGTTTCATCGTAGAAGTAGGCCAGTTTCCCCCTGCTTGCGAGCCAGGCATACAGATACGAGCCCACGAGGCAAACACGGGGGTCCAAGAGAAGATATTCCAGAATAAACGTTCTCAAGGTCGCCCGGATTGCCTGTTCGCTCAGAAAAGGGGTCTGGGATTGGATTCGGCCGACTCGCGAGGCGAGTTCCGCGTTGTCCGTGGTAACCATGCCTCCGGTGGACGTGGAAATAACCTTCGAATGATCTGTCGAGAAATAAGCCACATCTCCAAGACTGCCCACATTCCTTCCTTTGTGTGCAATACCCAACGCGTGCGCCGAATCTTCTATGACCGTGAGACCTCTGCGTCGGGCTATCTCTGATATGGCTTCCACGTCACACACTAGCCCGTACGTGTGCTGGGCTATAATGGCCTTGGTTCGCGGCGTAATCTGAGCTTCTATCTTATTGATGTCAATATTGAAGGTCCTTGGATCGATATCCACATAGACCGGTCGAGCCCCACGGTAGATCAGGGCGTTGGGCACAACCACACAGGTGTACGCGGGCAGGATCACTTCATCCCCAGGCCCGATTCCAAGGGCTTCCAGTATCACGTACAGCCCCATTCGACCCGAAGCGAAGCTGAAAGCGTAGCAAGTGCCCGCGACTCGGGCGAATTGCCTCTCGTACTCGGCGATTGCAGGTCCGTCGACTATGGGGATGGTGCGAAGGAGCCCTTGGAGCGCTATCCGGACCTCTTTCCACGAGTTGGTGCCTGAGAAGATGTTGTACCGCGTCCACCTGCCCCGGAGAAGCTGTCCGGCGATCTCCTTCATGGGTCGCAAGAGCTTGGCCGCCCTGGATCTTTTCGATCCGGAACGTTTCCGATCGGCGCCAGGCGCGTTCTGCTTCTGCAGGCTAATGCTTTCTCCAGGAATGGTCATACGGGTTGCACCGTCAAGGACGTCGGTCTTCAACAGTATTCCGGCCGGATATAGCACCGAACCCCGCGTAGCTCAAGGCTTCGGTGCTGCGCGCGTCGGCGAAGGGGGCTTCCCGGCGACTGCTTCGCGTGATCAAGGGTTCAGCAAATACTCTTACGGCATCAGACGTCGAATAAGGTGAGCAGATTCAGGGCTGAATAGCTCGTTTAATCTCGCGTACGACGCCTCTGCTCGCTCCCGCGACGTATTCAAGTCTTCGCGCAATAGTGTCTCAACCGCTTGGCGAATATCCCGAGGCGAACGAGCCTGTATGTTGGCATCCGGGAAATGCCCCAGGGTATCCATATCGAACCAGAGGTCCGGCTGCACATGCACCACAGGCACCCCGAGCGCCAGCGCCTCTAAGCTCACCGATGTGCCCATGTCGATCAGGACCGCGGCGGATTTGAGCAGTTCGCCGATAGGTCGATCGATCACGGTGAAATGTCTCGGGACCTTCTCTCGGCCAAGCAACGCCACCACGCTGTCGAGGAGTTCGCGTCCTCGTGTCTCTCCGATGTCGGGATGGAACTTGATTACAACCTCCATGCCGCTGGAATCTCCCAGCGCTTCAAACACCTTGCACAGCAGTTCCAAGGTGTCCTGGGCAGAATGCGAGCCGACAACAAGGATCGATGCTCGGTCCCCAATGCCGGTTGATTCGGAGTGCCCGACATCATCCTTGTGGGTGAAGAGATGCGAAAAACGAAACGCGGGCCCTACCTGCACCTGCTCTTGAGGGTACCCTTGCTCTGCCATGAGCCGTGCCCAGACCGGCCCTGGAACAATGATCGGTCCTGAGATCAGTTTCCTGCTCGGATCGTGTCCGGAAATGGAAAGCGGCAACCAGAGAGGAGCGAAAGGTCCGTGCATATAGCTCAAAATTCGAGTGTCTGTCAGGAATTCACGAGTGCCCACGCGAAAAGCCTTTTCCCAGGGTTGGTTTTCAAAGGGAATGATGACAACGCGCGGGGCAAACCCCTGTCGGGCCAGGAAGCGGGCCACGTAATACCATTGCATCGCGGACATTTCCCTGGTCTTTGCCCGCTCGGCCAGTGTTTCCGAGACGAGCAAAGGTGTAAGATCCAGACCCTGGAGAATGAACTTCGACCTGATCGGCCATCTCTGAATCAATGTTCGCCATGCAATCCTGAGCACATCGAGCAAGTTCCAGCATTCATCCGGAAATACGATCAGCTCCCCAGACGTACGGGCCGGCTCTGCGAGTTCCCGCAATGTCCGCGGGTACGGATGCACCACGTGGGCAACTCGGTAACGTCGAGCGCGCAGATGCCGAGGGAGTTCCCCAAAGTACCGATCTGACTCTCTAGGATGGGAGTCGAACATGTTCTCCTGACCCCAGGTGATCAGCAGGACGTCGAGATTTTGCAGCGGCAAGTACGGGTCGCTCGCAGACCCACCGGACCATTTCTTCAGGAGGCGTCGGTTGCGGAGGAATGCCAGCAGGAACTTGAGACGGCGGTACGCAGCCTTCATGCTCAAGTCAGCCCACAGAATCACGGTGGTGACAAAGCCGGGCAGGTGATCGAGTAGCGCGACTGAACCCAGCCGATGAGTCGAGTAACCCCTTGTCGCAGCTTGTCTCTCCATAAGGAGCCCAAGCTGCCAATCCTCGACAATGACAACCAGCGATTCTCCCGATTGCAGGAGTTCGTCAAAGACCAGATACGCGCAGCAATTAAAGAAGAGCTCGGAAGTGTATGGGTTCTTTTCTGCGAAATCAGAGGACTGGTAAAGGAGGTCTAATTGATCCACATCCAGGGCCGCATCCACATTCATGAAGTCTCGGCGGATCTCAAAGGCCTTTTTGTTAATGAGTTCCCCTGCGCAGATGGCCTGATCGGCGAAGAACCGCGATCTGATTCGATAGTACTGCTCAATGTCTCGGCCGTAATAGATCCAGCGCACCGGTGGCCGATCACGCAAGAGTGTCTGTAGTCTCCCCAAGGCACGAGGCACGGCAACGTAGACTGTCGAATTCCGCGAAGAGTTCATGAGACAGGCACGGATCGATCAAGGCAGGACCATTGTTGGTCCAATTGGTGCAAATCCTGAATAATGCTCAGCACACGCTCGTGAGGGAAAGGGTTGCTTGACCCGGCAGGCACCCGCCCGACAAACGCCACGGACGTTTCGCACGCGCTGCGGTAATCGGCCAGCGTGTCGCCCACAAACAGGACTTCAGATGGATGGAAACCGTTTTCGGTAACGATTTGTCGAACGATTTCAGCCTTGGTCCTGGGGCTTCCGTAAACGCCACGGAAGAACCGGCCCAGCTCGCGCTTCTCGACGATTTGGCGTAGCTCGGGTTCCGGCGTCCCCGAAGCCACGAACAGTTCAAGTTTTGACGAATACTTGTCGAGAAAGAGGTCGGCCCCGGCCACAAACGGACACGCAATCACCTTTTGAAAAACCAGTTCCGAAAAACGCCTGCCCAACTCTCTTCGATGATCTGGACTCAAAGGCTTCTTCAGGAGGTCACGAAAGATGATGTCGAATTTCTCAAAGCGCGGCATACCGCCGTTCTCAACGTGGAGTTTCACGATATCGTCCAGGTGATCCGGATAGTCCTGGAACAGGTCCCGGAAAGCCTGGGTCTTGATGTCCATGGATTCCAGGATTACACCGTCGAAATCAAAGACAATCGCTTTGAACATACCAACTTATCTCCCCTCCAAACCTCCCCATACGTACACCCGAACACAGGCGCCACAAGACGAGCACTCTCATAGAAAGCTTGCCCGATTCTATGTCGACACACCGAGGCGGGACGCAGCCTCGACGATCTGGTCCCATGTCTTCTGGGGAATGTCAATTCCTTTGGAAAGGCGCTCCTGCCTCGTTGCCTCTTCAGGATCGCCCGGAATAAGGACCCCGGGACTTCCCGCGCAGGGCCGCGTGGCTCTGAGCGCATCGGCCATTCTGCCAACCTGTGATGTGAAGTGCTCTTGAGGCTGGAAAGCCTCAACATTGAGCACCCACAGAAAGACGCCGTTACCGCCTCCATAGCCGCTGTCCGGTAGGATCAACGATCCTGAACCGCTCAGCAGGCCGCCAAGGACTTCCACCAGAAGCGCCAAGCTCGACCCCTTATGGCCTGCCGCGGGGAGAAGCATTCCGCCATCATAGTATTTTTTGGGATCGCGACTCGGCCGACCCTGGGAATCGAGTATCCACCCCTCAGGGAGTGACTCCCCTTTGTCGCGGTACACGCGGATCTTTCCCGAGGCGACCACCGATGTGGAGAAATCGAGCACGATAGGACGCGCGTCCTTCACGGGGAGCGCAGCCGCCAGAGGGTTGGTGCCGAACATCGGCGAACCGCCGCCGAATGGAACGACTCTCGGCTTGGAGCCGCCGCCGTTCACGAAGGCCATGCCCACCATGCCCTGCTCCGCGGCCATTGCCGGATAGGCGCCGGAAAGCCCCACATGACCGCAGTTGAAGATGGAGGCAGCGGCCGAGTACGAGACGCGTGCCTTTTCGATAATCCTCTCCATCGTCCAGCGCGCCGCCAGCTGCCCGAACCCGTGATGGCCGTCCACCATAACGGTGGTGGCCGTCTCCTTCACTATTTCGGGTTCAGCCGCAGGGTTGACCTTGCCGTCTTGAATCCGCTTGAGATACTCGACAATGCGAATTACGCCGTGGGAATCATGCCCCACGAGGTTGGCCTCCACCAGAGCATCAGCCACAAGATCGGCCACGGCGGCAGGCGCACCGGAACGCAGGAATATGTTGGACGCGACGCCCTTGAGGTAATGACCGCTAAACACGGGCATGGGGAGACCTCGTTATGAGTCGTCGGACTGGCCGGCCGATTCGGGTTGCATCTCAGCGTAGATTTCTTCGATGCAATCCAGGAGACCTTGGCCCATGTCGTAATAGGGATTGTTCACGAGTTTCTTAGCAACGGTGGGTCTGAAACAATACGGGGTAATGCAGAAATGTCCTGAATTTCCGGCCCTGGCATCATTCGGATCCGGCGGCGAGACCTTGACGGCGACGTCTCTTCCCACTATCTCTCGGATCATCACGAGTAAATCGAGGAATCTCATGGCATGGAGCCCGGTGAGCACCACATGCTCGTTCCTATACTCGTCGGCAAGAATCCGTACACTGGACTTGGCCGCGTCCTTCACATGGACGTACTCCCGTATCTCTTCGCCTGTTCCCGACGCCTTGATCACCCGATCCCGCAACGCCATTTTGATGTAACGTCTCACACTGTTATGGTCATCGGCTCGAGGCCCGTATACCGTGCCGTAGCGCAGGATGGTGTAATCCAGTCCGTGGAGACGTTGATACTCCTCAACGTAAAGCTCGGCAGCCTGCTTACTGCACCGATAGAATGACCCTCCCTCGCTGTACACGTAAATGCTGCTCGCGTATACAAAACGCTTTACGCCAACTGCTCGGGACGCTTCCAGCATGATGACTGTGCCGAGGATATTCTGCTCAACCGTTTCGATGGGATAGTGGAGCCCTATGTCGAGATGTGGGATGCCCGCGAAGTTGTACACCGCGTCCTTTCCGTCAATAGCGTTCCGGACTGCTATCTTATCGAGAATGTCGCCTTGCGCGAACCCCTGATCAGGCCTGATATAAGGAGAGGGCCGGAGATCGTAAATGGTGACCTCGTGGCCCGCGTCAGAGAGCGCGTCGGCCACGTGACTCCCGATAAAGCCCGATCCTCCAGCCACCAGTATCTTCATTGGCCACCAACCTCCCTTACCGAACATTCCCTGTCATCGATCAAGGAGCCCGGCCGCGGCTCGATCGACCATCCATATTACCTCACCTTCCAGGGGTTTGACCAGCTGTGCAGGCGGAGTGGGCGCACTAATATCATTCGCAAGAACAGTTTTCAAAGCTTCGGCCTTTTCGTCGCCCGCGGCGAGGAACATGATGACGCGCGCGTTGTTCAGCACAGGATAGGTCAGGGTAAGACGATTCATGGCCACCTTGGGAACATAATGCGCTACCACCAGCCTTTCACGTTCTTCCAGACCGAGAGTGCCGGGAAACAACGACGCAGTGTGTCCATCCGCGCCCATACCGAGAAAGATCAGGTCAAAACGAGGGAGCTCTTTCGGCCTCAAAGCGAAAAATTCTCTCAGGAACGCTTCGTACTCCGACGCGGCTTCAAAAGGATCCGCGGCCTCACCGCGCATTCTGTGAACGTTTTCCGCGGGAATGGGCACCTTTGACAGTAACAAGCCGGTGGTCATGGTGAAATGATTGTCCGGCCGTTCCAGCGGCACGCACCGTTCATCACCCCAGAATATGTGGACCGCGCCCCAAGGGATCTGCGATCGCAGGGGTTCGTCCGCCAGCAAAGAGTAAGTCAGTTGAGGCGTAGACCCGCCCGAAAGGCAGACAGTGAAGCGACCGTTCGCTTGCACGGCTTCACAGGCCAATTCGCTAAACCGTGTCGCGGCTTGCCGGCTGAGGTCATTCAGATCTTGAAAGATGTTCAGTTTCAATTGGGTGCTGCCATGAAAATCGGACATACAATATGTTGGTCGTCTGCTACCTGCTACCATCCATGGTTTTTCAGCCAGAATTCCACTCCCGGGATTTGCCACTCATAATCCACGTCGCACCCACCCCATGATTCGATCGGCGCTATCCGACGGCCCATCCATTTCTGGGGGAGCAGGCCCTCTTCCAGATGCTCAAGACAATAGGGTCGAACGATTGATACGCCCATGTCAGCAAAAAAAACGTCGCCCTGCGAGTCTCGATCACAGTTGAGCGTCTTGGGGTCACCAAAGGTCTCGAAGGGCACGAAAGGCTTCAGGCAACCGTCCGTATCGAGCTTGCGGGCCCGAAGCGGGCTCCACATATTGTATCGCGACACAGTCACCGCAGAATCGAGTGAGGGATCTGCACGGAGCTTCTCGATCCCTTCATCGATAAGCTCGGCAGTAATGGTGGCCGCGTTGGCAAAGAGCAGAACCATGAATTCAACGGATTGGCCTTCTTCGGCCAATCGCTCCTTGATGACACGATATCCGTGCACGAATGCGTCTTCCCCGAGCGCTTGACTGGTGCACAGCTCTGGAGGCCGGATGATGATCTCCGCGCCGTACCGGCGCCCGACCTCCATGATCTCATCTGAATCCGTCGAAACATAAGTTCGATCCACGTACTTGCTGGCCCGGGCCGCGAGCAACGGATAGGCCATCAGCGGCCTGCCCAGCACAGGGTAGAGATTCTTGCCCGGGAAGCCTGTGCTCCCCCCGCGACCCAATAGCAGAGCCGCAATGCTCATTATCGCTCCTATACTTCAGGGGCGAGCGTTCCCCGGATCAAGTCCGATGCCGGCACTACTCACCCGCGTGACTCACGCCCCAGTTCAAATCCTTTTCGTACCCCAATTGAATCAGGAACTCACCGCAGCCCTCTTTGAATCGTTTCACGTGCTCCGGGGTGAAGTGGTTGCGCCAGTCGCCGATCACACCCTTTCGCGCGGTCCCTGATCCTCTATTGAGGTTCTTCCTCAGGTTGAATGTTGTCTTCTTCTTAACTCCCGCGATCATCGCATCAATTGATTCCATAGGCTCATTGATGCCGTAAAAGGCCAGGACATCTGCTAGAACAGAGCGCGGGTCAGCTCGCAGCGTCTCGTATCTTACCTCCATGAAGCGATCCGGATGGGCAGCAATAATCGGCAGCCAATCTCGGATCCAGGGCACATAGTGTTCCAAGACGACCTCGATGCAATGCGAAATACCTTCTGGCTGCGGCGACGAAACGTAATATTTATGGTGTCTGTGTGCGGCCTCGTTCAGGACGTGGTAATAGCGTGAAATGCATTGGTCTCGCAGGTCGCGGAACATGACGATGGTATGGAGATTGAACTTGTCGATGACCTGCAAGTTTTCCGTGGTGTAGCGTGTATGCAGCTTTACCACGGAATAGAGATTCCACGGCAAGCCGGCGAAGACCGCGTCGCACACATCGTGATTGATTACACAGCCGCATGGATCGTGAACCTCTCGGACTCTGTACGCAGGGATTTCACCCAGCAACTGCTCAAGCCATGTGGTGCCGGATTTAGGCATGCCTGCGATGAATATGACTTTGTGGGGCCACTTATGCAGATGCGCCATGTAAGAATCGTGGAGCGCGCGAACAGGGCTCAAACCCAGGGTAGCAGCACGCGACAGTTTACGAAGCATATAGTCGATTCCTGGCTGAGTCACGTCTGATCCGGTTTCACCTTAAAGTTCTTGTCTTTTTATCATGTTATCGGCCATTTTACCATTCTCTCCGAAGCCGGTCGTGCGTGTCCGAGAAGTCGAATCATGCACTGTTCGCGATTCAGCCCGGTTCTTGCGGAACGAGGACCTCCAGATCTTCACTGGGTAGAAGTCGCACTTGATCCATAAGGTCCGAGGGCCACTCAAAGGGCAGGTCCAGGCATACTTTCGGGACGGGGCGATCGGATCCGCCCGAAGGCTTTTCCAACACGAACGCGGCAAAACAGATCTTTTCCTGAATGCCGACTACTGTCTCCGCGGGTGAGCCCCAATATCCGTATCCCAGGATGGTCACCGGCCCAAGATCCAGCAGTAGCCGGGCCAAGTCGATCCACGGCACCGCTATGTACGGCGTTGTGGTGGCCCCATCCCAATCAGACACAAGAGCCATCTTCTGACGACCCACAATGGCTTCTTCTCTATTTACTGTCAAACGCAGGTCAATAAAGAGGTATTTCCTAGTCAATCGCCAGAGTTCTCGGATTGCTCGCGGGTATTCCGGTTCCCAATGGAGCCAACCGAGCGCTTCCACACAACCCGAGCAGCCGTCGGCCAAGGGCAGTCCTGCGGTCACATTGCCGCGCAGGAACCGTGTTGCAGGATGCAAGCTGGTCGCCAGTTCAATAAGCGTCGTGGAGATATCTACGCCGGTGTATGATATCGCAGGATTATAGTGCCGCCAGATATTCAAAAACCCCCCCGCTGCGCAACCCGCGTCAAGCACGGATGCGCTCTTCTTGGCCAGCCAAGGAAGAAAGCGGCGCTCCGAGGGATACAGGTCTTCGGGCAGCCGCCGATTGCTTTCGTAAAAAGCAACCATATCCTTGTGTTCCGCCCACGGCGGCATTTCAAAGTCAGGCACTGCCTACACCTCATCCCTTTTTGCAAGCTCAAAGAACTGGAAACCTACGAACGTGCCCGCGACGATATGGTCCCATCGGTGCAGAAAAGTGAACAGTCGCTGATTGAGAGTCTCCGGTTCGCCAAGTATATGGCAGATCTCACGGTGTTCGACAGTGAAAGGCGTGTGGCTCAAGAGGGCCTGGAAGTCTTCCATGCAGAACTCGAAGATGTGCATCGCCCCGCGAGGATGGCCGAAATCTCGAGGATGGATAAAGGTCCTGGGTACCCACGGAATGGTCACAAAGGCCCTACCCGACGGCTTGGTAACACGCGCCAGTTCCAAGAGCACCTGATGCGGGTTCTCCACATGTTCCAATGTCTCGAAGCAGAGGACATTGTCGAATGCCGCGTCCTCGAACGGCAATCCATGTCCATCACCCAGCCGCGCCTCAATGCCGTTCCGTTGAATGTTTTTAACCGCCTCCGGTGAAAGGTTGAAGCCTGTGCCAGTCTTCCCCAGGGCCTTGAGGATCAGGCCGTCAGTATCGCCCACGTCCAGGATCCGGTTGTAGGCAAGCCGTGGACCAATACGTTCGCGGAGCTTGTGCACACGCCAGGCATGAAAGAAGCGCAGAACAACGCGCAGATGTTCTTCATCGAGCGTTTCGTGCTCTCCAAAGTGGATGCGGGCTTGATCGTCAGTATATTCTTCGAAGATCCGCCGAATATCCGAGTCTGGGTGCCGACCAAGCTGATTCGCCACGAGTTCGGCGACAATGCGATCGGGAGGGAATCCGGTCAATGCCATCCCTTTCACCAGGACCCGTCTCCCGAATTTGGTGATCTGCGATACAGCTTGGATCATGTGGCGCCCGGTCCTACTATTTCGGCAAGGGCATCCTGAAGAGCGCGGGCGAAGGACAGCATCAGCTCCGGCGGACCCAGCGTGACCCGAATGCAGCCTTCAAGGCACGGAACCCCGGTATGGCTTCTCACCAGATAGCCTTTTTCTTCCAGCTTGCTCACCAGACGTGACGGATCGCATCTGTGGCCGACTTGAATCTGCATAAAGTTCGTGTGCGTCGGGAGCGCTTTCAACCCCAAGTCGTTCGCCATGCGGGTCAAAACCTCAGCCCCTTGAGACACCTGGCTCGCATAATCTGCCATGATTTCCGGGTGACTGACGAGCAGAGATGCGGCAAGCAGAGCGATGCTGTTGATGTCATGCACCGAGCGTACTTTGAAGAGGTTGCCGATAACGTCAGGATGCCCTACCGCGTACCCGATCCTCAACGCGGCTAAGCCCGCGGCCTTAGAGAAGGTCCGCGTGACCACGAGATTGGGGAATTCAATGACCCTCGGCAATACGGTCGTCCCCGAAAATGGAAAGTACGCTTCGTCCACAGCTACCAACGCGTCAACCTCATGTGCGCGACCGATCACCGCGTCCAGGACCTCATCATCCAGAAGCGTGGCCGTAGGCTGATTGGGGTTAGCGAGCATCACCAGCCGTGTATTCTCACCCATTGCGGCGAGCAATCGCTCGGTATCAAGGTGCAACCGCTCATCGAATGGTATGGCCCGCACGTTCGCCTGGAACATCCGGCCGTATATCGCGTACATCGCGTAGCTGGGATCAAGAATCACCACAGTGTCCCCAGGACTCACATACGCTTGATAGAGCGCTTTGATGGCAGCGTCCGAACCTGGAGTCAGCAGGATGCGATCCTCCGAGAGACCGAGGTGTTCGCTCAGAAGTTGGTAAAATCCGTCAGTGATCGGATAACTGGTCAGAGTGGAGCTCTGTATGGAGCTGAGCAACTTCTCCAGGAACCAGTCGGGCAGCGGATGCTGTCGTTCGTTCCGGTTCAGCCTCACAACCCCCTGGGCGTCCCCAGGTTCCCGGACTCGATAGAGCCCGACAAGAGCGGGCGCAGGATTCGGCGGCTTCTTCTCAAGGTTCCGAGAATCGCCGGAATTAAGGGACTTGCCGAAAGTCAACCTGCTCCCTCCTCCTACCTGTTCGCCACAGCGAATACCGTATCACACAGCCAGTGGTCCTTAAGGCAGCGGGCGTATTGCGCGTCCAGGTCTTTGTCGAATAGGTGCGCATACTTGCCTTTGCCTCCCGGCTGACCTGTGAGTATCCAGTGGATATGATTTGAAAAATCATAGCGGTGTTCAGGTATCATTTCAACGGACTCGAAGCCGGCCCGTGTCAGTACTTCCTTCAGTGTCCGGTGGGAGTAGTAACAGTAATGTGCCCGCTGCCAATAAAAGCGATCAAAGCTCTCCACCTGGTAAAAGCGCACCAATGCGTCATCAACGTTGGGCACTTCCAGAGCCAGTATACCTCCGAGTCTTAAGAGTGAGTGCAGAGTTTTCAGGTACTTCACAGGATCTCTGAGGTGCTCAAGGACGTAGTACGCCAGTATCAGATCGTACTGCCCGTTTTCAACGTCTGCCAGAGTCGGGTATGTGGTGAGGCCCTTCCCGCGGGCGTAGTCCGCGTAGAGAAGATTGGGCTCCACACCAGTCACCGATGCCACACGCGGCTGAATAGCCGCCAGCATGAACCCGGTAGAGCTGCCTATTTCGAGCACGTGCATGTCCGGCTTCAAGTATGGCCCCAAGTTTTTGAGTCTTCGCTGAGCCTCAGGTTGGTTTCCGACGAAATGTTCTGCCGGGACAGTTTCTCCAGTGGCTCCACGCTGTTTCATGTACTTGGAGAACTCGGCCTCATAGAAAGCCTTCTCTTCTTCAAGCGTCATGATCGGATAGATGAATACCAGCTCGCAGCCGCTACACTGGTACACCGCCGCGTCAGGTGAGTCCCAGACGGTATCAACTATGCGACGTCGTGCGCCTTGGTCACAGAACGGGCACGCCACATCCACTATCGGAGCATCATCATCCCATTTGGGCATCAGGCTGCGTTCTCCTAAACGATCACGGGCTCTTGGCCCCATCAGAAGGCGTGTGGTACAGCCGGAATAGCTCGAGGTCCGGCCGTCCCAAGTTACGAGACATCACGCCTTCAGACAGAGAGACCTCCCGATTATCTTCAGCCGAGCGGTAGATCGCGTTGAGCAGCCTAATGGGCTGCGATCCTTCTTCAAACGATATGGAATGAGGTTTGCCGTCGATCAATTCGTCGACGACTTCTCGAAAGAACGGCCAATGGCCGAATCCGTAAGCATCCGGGAACACTTCGGAATGATCACCGCGTTCATCGGGGTTGATCGTGTACGTACTTAGCTCATTGCTGGCTATGCCGGTGAGGATCGCCGTTCCCTTCTCAGCCAGCACTGAAATGGATGCTTCAAAGTCGTCCGGTCGCGCGGCTGTGGTGACTTCGATGACGCCGCTGGCGCCGTTCTTGAAGGTTGCAACCGCGACGGCAGTATCCTCGACCTCAACGTCAACCAGATGGGTCGCGGTGCGAGCGTACACCGAGCTGATTTCACCCACCACATACTGAAGTAGATCTATGTAGTGAATGCCCTGATTGGTAAGCGCGCCTCCATCCATTGCCCACGTGCCGCGCCACGGGTCTCGATCGTAGTAGCGCTGCGGCCTGCACCACCGCACCCGCACCGTGGCCAGCACCGGCTTGCCCAGTGAGCCGTCACGCAAGTCCCGACGTACCTTTTGAACGGCTTTATTGTATCTGTTCTGATAAATGGGGAATATCTTGACCCCAGCCTCATCTGCGGCGGACGTCATCCTCGCCAGATCGTCCCAGGCTAAAGCCATTGGCTTTTCAACGGCCACATGCTTCTTGTACGTCTTCATCACATCCACGGCATGATGGGCGTGCATCCCTGAAGGAGTCAGGATACTTACCACATCGATATCCTCCGATCGGAGCATAGTGTGGTAGTTGGTGTACACCGCGGCCCCGGATTTTTCGCCGTACGCCTGCGCTCTCTCCTCGACCAGATCACAGACCGCGACCAATCGAGCCCGGTCGATCTCGGTGAGAGGCCCGACATGGTTTTTTGCTATTCGGCCGCAGCCGATGAGAGCAAATTTCACCGGTCCTTGCATGAACTCCTCCGGGAAGCTTTTGCAAAAACTCCTATATTATTGAAACGCTTCCAGCGTGCTCACCGTCAGACAACTTGCCGATTTGCCCAGGGGAACGCATGCACCTTGGGGTTCATCGGGCAGTAGTCGACTATTCTTAGGCAACGCGCTCCTCACAGATTCTCCTTTGCCCAGGCGACCATTCTTGAGATCCCGTCGGCAAGCGACACTTTCGGACTCCATCCCAGAGTACGCGTGATTTGGTCGATATCAGCCGCGAGCGCAAACTGATCGCCTGGCGTGCCGGGACCTTCCACCACAGGAAATTCATCGCCCGCGCCGCACGCGCTTTTCAGTATCCGGACCAGCTCCCTGAGGGTTGTGGGCCGGCCCGTGCCAAGATTGAAGACTCCGCTCGCCGAGGATTCCAGCGCGAGCTTCCAGGCAGCCACAACGTCATCGATGAAGATGAAGTCCCGCTGTCGGTCCAAAGACCCTTTCACCAGCAAAGAGCTTTCTCGCAGAAGCTGAGCAAGGTAAATGCTCACCACGCCCTGCTTCATATCGTCCAGATTCTGTCCGGGGCCGTAAACGCTGAACATGCGAAAAGAGACCGTTCGCAACCCTTGATCGGAAGCTACCGCAAGGATTCGCTCCGCGGTCAACTTTGAAGTTCCATAGTACGAAATCGGCCTGGGCGGAGTAGCTTCGCTCACCGGCAACTCTTCCGGTTGGCCGTAAACCCCCATAGAGCTCGCGTACAAGAACGCGGGAACTGCCTTCGCCAGTGCCCATCGGGCCAACAGGAGCGTGGAGCGCGCGTTGGCATCCAAATCGTAGAGCGGGTCATAAAAGGACTTCTCGCCGGATGATTGGCCGGCCAGGTGCAAGACGGCCGCGTAATCTTTCCCGGGAAGTGACTCGACAGCCTCCTCAAACCGCAAATCCAGCTGTAGGAAGTCGGCTCCCGCGGGAACATTTTCGATTCGCCCGGTGGAGAGGTTGTCCACCACATCCACTTCATAGCCGTCAGCAAGGAGCGACCCTGCCAGATGGCTCCCGATGAACCCTGCACCGCCGGTGATGAGCACTTTTCGTGACATGTCCTAATAACAACCGTCCGACATATGTGCGTCAAAGAAAGAAAAGGCCGCCACCGGCCCTGCGACGATACTCGTTCTCAGAAGTTCCATCCGAATTGAATCACACTACCAAGTTACTTGGCAGCGGCGCGAACCATCCACTCGGACGTCACTTTCGGTAAACCGCCCATGCCTTCCGGCATTCCCCGCCGGGGAACACTGTGAGTAGTCCCGCGCATCGCGGGATGAAACCCAGGGGAAGCCGCCGCCCACTCATCCTGCGATCGACCCTGGAGGGGTCGACCCCTTTAGGGTCGGGAGGAGGCAACTATTGGCGCCGTGTACCACGGGTTGCATCCCGCGGGACGCGGGACTATTCATGGTACTCCCATTTGGGGAGGGAGGTGGCCCTGAGTTTTTTGCGATTCTTATTCGGAACCGCTAAAGATCTTATCCTGTCCCGAGCTGCTCGGTCGCTTGAGAAACCGGGTGACTGCCTATTGAGCAGCGCCACAGCCGCATCATAGTGATCTTGACCGCTCTGGTCAAGCTCCGCAGATGCTCACCCACGACATTTACCGACCGATGAACTGTCGGAACCAGAGTTCAAGGCAGAGTGCGCCCCAGATGCCCCTGCTGAACGGCGCCTGGCGGGTGAGGGAAGCTTGGATCGCGTCCGAGTCTAGGATGCCCCTTTTGCGGCATTGGGCGCTCGTCAGAATATCCGTCACGAAATCCCTCAGATCGCGCGCCACCCATTGCGAGAGAGGTACTGGGAATCCCATCTTGTCAGTGCGGTTGAGCACCACATCAGGAACGAGCGTTTTGACTGCTCGGCGGAAGAGATACTTGAGCTCGCCATTCTTGAACTTGATAACAGGCGGTATAGACGCGACCAGTTCCACCAACCGGTAATCGAGCAACGGGACGCGCGATTCGAGTCCCCAGGCCATGCTGGTCCGATCTTCCACATGGAGAAGAGCCTGGAGATGCGTTTTCAAGTCGAATGCCTGAATGCGGTTAATCATAGCAGCCGCGCCCGGGGCATCAAAAATAGAGTGGAATTCTTCAAAGGTCTTTTCAGAATCGAACTTCAGATCTTTGCTTATGAACGCCCGGCTGTCCGAGAATCGGTCCATGAGCCTAAAGTAGCGCCGGGCCGGCGCGTCAAAGAGGCCGTCCTGCCAGAAGTGCTTGAGCATGGGAATGTAGTTTTCGAGCGTGGGAAGGCTCTGCACGATGGTTTCCAGGGTTGCCACGTAATGGCCGCGGTGCGCTGTGTTCTCGATAGCGCCGCGCAGGCATTCCTCCAAATATGCCAGCAGATATCGGGCGTAGCCTATGAAGATCTCATCGCCTCCTTGGCCGCCCAGGACCACCTTGACATGCTCGCTTGCCAGCTTTGAGACCCAATGCTGAGGAAACACGCCCGGCCCTGCCGCGGGCTCGTCCATGTGCCAGATAATCTTTTCGATTGAGGAGGCGAAGTCCTGCGGAGTCAGGTAAATTTCCAGGTATTCGGTGTCCGCGGCGTCGGAGACGGCTCTCGCATAGAAGGTCTCGTCAAACGCGGAGCCTTCCTGGAAAGCGCCAGTGAAGGTTTTGATCGGAGAACTCCCCAGCAGCAACCGAGCAAGGCTCACCACTACCGAAGAGTCCAAACCACCGGAAAGATGGGTTCCCAGAGGAACATCGGACCGCAGCCGCAAGCGAACGGCGTCTTCCAGCAGCCATCTGAGCATGTCCACGAAGTACTCTTCGTCATGCTCCGTGTCCACGTAGAAGGAGATATCCCAGTAGCAGGTTTCGCGAGGCGCCTCGCCGGGTTTCACGATGACATTGTGGCCCGGTTCAATCTTGGATATGCCGTTGAAGAGTGTTTCGGGCCCCAGGCAGTACTGAAAAGTCAGATACTGTCGCAGGCCGTTTTGGTTCAGCTCGGGGGGCGCGGGAGACGCAGCAAGAATCGCCTTGATTTCAGAGGCAAAGACAAAGTCCTTCCCGTCGTACCGATAATAGAAGGGCTTGACGCCCAGGCGATCACGCGAACAAAAGAGTGTGCCCTCTCTTGTGTCCCAGATCGCAAAGCCCCACATGCCGTTGAAGCGCTTCACGCATTCGGTTCCCCATTGCTCGTACGCATGAACGATCACTTCTGTGTCGGAATTGGTCCGAAATACGTGCCCATGCTGTCTCAGGACTCTGGTTAGGTCCTGGTAGTTATAGATGCAGCCGTTGAACGTGATCCATATGGACTCATCTTCGTTGCACATGGGCTGTTGGCCGCCGGCCGGATCAATGATCGCCAAGCGCTTATGACCGATCGCGCATCGTGCATCCGAATCGATCCACAGCCCTTCGCCGTCCGGACCACGGTGGGACAAAGGAGCCGTCATGTCGGCGAGTTGTTTCTCCAGCACTTCACGTGAGGCCCCGGGACCACAGATTCCGGCTATTCCACACATTTCGTTACCCCGCTAGCTGGTCATAAAGCCTCAGGAGCTTCTCCTCCTGGCGAGGCCATCCGTACGCGTCACGAGCCGCTCTGAAACGTTCCTCGCTGAACTCGCCCCGCAAACATCGGGAAGCGCAGTTCTCGATGGCCGCGGCTATGGCTTCAGGGCCGGCCATTCGATAGACTTCCCCAATACCCTGGCCACGGATCACTCGTCGCAGCTCCGGCAGATCACTTGCGCATATGGGCACGCCCGCTTCAATGTACTCGAACAACTTGTTGGGTGTGCAGTACAGATTGTTGAGTAGACTGTCGCCCACGTATGGGATCACTCCTAGATCTGCGCGGGCCAGATATGCCATGAGGCGCTCCTGCGGCACCCAGGGACCGATAAAGACATTTCTTAGGTCATTACTCGCGATGAGTCTTCTCAGAGCCGCCTCGGCAGGTCCGGTTCCGAGAAGAAAGAGCTTCATGCTTTCATCGAGCAGCCCGAAAGCCGCGGTCAGGTTGTCCAGATTGCGGTCAAGACCCAGGTTGCCCTGAAAAATGACCTTGAAGCCGCCCTCCGGCGCTCCGAAGTGCTCCAGAAAGGCCTTTTCCGTTACCGGGGTATTCTCGCCGAATACTCCGTAGCTGTTGTAGAGCACTTCAGGCCGCTTCACCCGGTAAAGCTCTTCCAGTTTACCCGCAATGGACTCATTGACGGTGATGATCAGGTTTGCTTCTTTTATGTATCTGCGCTCCAACCATGACCAGTATGTTTGCAGGCCACGATTCTCCCACTGATACGGATACAGCTCGTGGGAATCGTACACAAGCTTTGCGTCCGGAGACCATTTCCGTTTCACAGCCACGGCCGAAGGGAGCGTCTTGAGATCATGGCAATGGATCACGTCGAATTGCTCGCGAGGCGTCATGCGGAGGAAAAAAGGTCCAGGCAAGTAGCGGGACAGACGACTAAGCAGCAGTTCAATAGAACCGGATCCACTGCTTCGGTCGGTCCGGTCCGGCATTACCACCCGAATACGACTATCCAGCACCGCGCCTCCCATGTCGGTCGGCACACTCACCAGGGTCAGCTCACGCCCCGATGCGACCAGTGCGTTCGCCTCAGAGACTATACGACGGTCGAGCTGTATCCGGTGCGCGGATAGCATTAAGATTTTGCGAAGTGGCTTTCTCAGGTTAGTCACACGTGGAGGCCCTTACCGTTCATGCGTGGCATACTGTTGGTAGAGCTGAGCCAGCAGTTTACCGACTGTTTCATAGGAATACTTGTCCCGGCACGTCGCCGCAATCGCTTGAGGCTGCCAAGACGGGAGATGGGCCAACACGTCCTCTAGAGCATGTACCAGTTGATCCTCGTTTCCCACTTCAAAGAGGCGGCCTGTCTGCTCGGTCACCATTTCCGGCACCCCGCCCACGCGGGGGGCTACTACGGGGCGACCGCTCAACATGGCTTCGATCAGAACGCAGGGCTGACTTTCCCATTCCGACGACAGCACCAGCACATGACACTGGGCCATTTCCTCGCGCACCCGCTCACGTGAGAGGTAACCGAGAAACTCGACCCTGGAAGCAAGGCCAAGCGACGCGGCCACGTCCTTCATCGGTTCCAGGAGGGGTCCGATTCCGCCCACGCGCACCCGCAGGTCACGTCGTTCCGCGAGCCGAGCGCAGGCTCTCAGGAGCAAATCCACCCTCTTCACGGGCTCGAGAGATCCCACGTAAAGAATGCGGGCCGGCTCAGCCGGAGGCAGCGGGCTCGGCCTGAAGAATTCCGTGTCAATGCAGTTCTGCACGACGCGCTGGGGCACCTGAGGTGCATACTCTTGAATGAAAGATCCCAGGTTTTCTGTCACCGGGAATATAGCGTTCAGTCGAGGGAGCACGACAGGAAAGATCCGCCGAAGCGCCCACGGGTACGTCTGCTGAGGATAGCCTGAGGAATACTCGGAGAGCACCACCGGGATCTTCAAGATATTCCCGGCAACCACACTCCAGATGCCCGCCCATACGGTGCCGTGCGCGTGCAAGAGTCGAATTCGCCTGCGATTTGCCTTCACCCAACTGATAAAGTTAAGAAAACCGCGAACCTGCCAGCCCTGCCTTTTCACATACCTCCGGACAATCTTCCGGTACTGCCCACTCCCGCGTTTGACAGGCCGGATCAGATCCTCTTTGTTCGGCAGCTCTTTCAGGGTCTCAGGACCTAGAGTGTACGCGTAATATACCACCTGATCGGGAACGAAAGGAACCACGCTCTCTATATGAGCCTCTGTAAAGACACCGCCGTATGGCAGTTCCTCATCTGGGAGCTGGTTGGGTACCTGTACGATCCAACCGGAGCTGTGGGGAACACACAACAACATGGAATTAGACTGCGTCTCGCAAATTCTCCAACATCTCACGGGTGCTGGAGCCGGTAAACTTGATCCGCGGCTTCCACCAGCGCGGGCTGATGCGAGACCGCCAGGATTGTGATCCGGCCGCTGAGATCCTTCAAGGTTTTGCAGATGGCCTCCTCAGTCAAAGGGTCTAACGCGGTGGTCACTTCATCGAGTATGAGCAGGCGAGGCTTCCTGACCAGCGCCCTCGCGATGGCGATCCGCTGACGCTGTCCTCCGGAGAGCTTTGTTCCTCGCTCACCCACAAGGGTGTCCATGCCTGCTTCCAAACCGGACACGAAATCCCACGCGCCCGCAGCCTTAAGCGCGGCCTCGGCATCATCGCGAGTCAGAGCAGGATCTCCGAGCGTTACGTTTGCGTGCACGGTATCGTGGAAGAGGATCACCTCCTGAGGCACGTATCCGATCATGCGACGCCAGGCGCTGAGATCGAGATCTTCCAGAGGCACACTATCAATGAGGACTCTGCCGGCCTGGGGCCGAAATAGACCGACTACTAGATTTGCCAGGGTGCTCTTGCCGGAGCCCGAAGGGCCCGCGATCGCTGTAAAGCGGCCTACCCCGATGGTGAGGGTGATGTCCTTGAGCACTGGCCCTGAGTTATCGTGTGCAAAACTCACTCGCTCCAGCCTAATTCCTTGGTTGAGCGTGGGTGGGCGGCCAGCGCCCACCGTTTCTTCAGCCTCCTCAGCCTTATGAAAGAGGTCTCTCAGGGACCAAAATGCGCTCTCAAAAACCAGAATATTCTGGTAATTTCGTTGCAGCACGTTTATGCGGCTGGTGGTGCGCCAAAAGAGCAGCCCCAGTATCATAATATTCTCAAACGGGACTTGCCAGATAGTGACACTCGCGTACAGACCTGCTGCGAGAACAACTAGCATAAGAGGTTCCTGGAGCGCCACCAGCCCGTGAGTGCTGAGCCAGTACAGCCGTTCCGCTCGCTTGAGGGTTTCGCTTTCTCGTGCAATGAACGGGGCCAGCAACTGCTCACAGGCCATGGCCTTAAGGGTCTTTATTACGCGGATCCCGTCCACAAGTCCCCCGGAAAGGGCATTGAGCGAATCGGTGACCTTAACCCCCGCCTCACGTGCAACACGTATTAGTCCCCTGAGTAACAGAAAGATCGCAAGGCCGCAGGTCGCCGCGGCGAGCGTGACCTGCCAGGAGATCAGCAATGCCAGGGCACCGTATACCGCGACTACTACAAGGTCGGACATCAGCGTGCACATGAGTATGTACGCGTGAGACGACCGAGAAGCCTCAGTAGTGACCGCGTTGGCGAGCGTACCGGTCGGGAGGCTCAAGAAATGGCTCCAACGAGCCTTGAAGAGGGCCCTAACCAGGGATACGCGGAGATCACGTTCCAAATGAGCGGCTGAGAAGCCCCCTGCAGTCATCGCGAGGAGATAGAGCGCGGATTTCAGCGCAAGTGCGGCTACAATCACGAAGAGGAGCACCGATAGCGTCGGCTCCAGGTCGAGCATCCCGAGCACTGCTCTTACCCTCCGAGCCAAAGGTCCCGCAGCTGATGCCCCGTCTCCGAGCAGAATCCCAAGAAGCGGGAGGAGGCCCGCTATGCCGAAGCCTTCGGAGAGACCTGCGAGAACGAGCAGGCCAAAGACAACCGCAGTCCTCAATGGGTATGCCAACGCCAGAGCACGAAAGAGGCTGAGCACACCTTTCCGCCCGTCATGCAATGAAGTTGCTTCCTGATCCACGCTTCCCGTACCGCCTACCCCGTGGCGATTCACATTGCCCTCAAATCATTAGCATACGACGGCGTTCCAAGCTATCGGCAATCTCCGGAGCCTTTAGTCTGCCGCTCTTGAAAGGGGAGAGGGTTGACTCGACACAGGCAGGGTGTAGAATTGTATAAATTTTTGGTCTACGCTCGCTTGAGTGGTCGGCCGGTAATGCGCGAGCGAACACGTGAATGAATTCAACTTTCGATCATAAGGTAGAAGGCCGCACATCAGGGAGCAGGACGATTCGAGCCTTCATATCGGCTCGCATGAGTTCCAGTAGGTTCCCCGGGAAGATGCTCGCGCCCTTTCGGGGTGAGCCACTCATCGTACACGTGATACGCGCAGTGGAAAAGGCGGTGGAGGCTGAGAGCCTCTTGGTCGCGACGAGCACCCACGCGTCCGATGACCCACTCGCAACGTACTTGGCCAGTATCGGGATAGCGGTGTTCCGGGGGCCTCTGGAGGATGTGTTCGAGAGATTCCGAGCCTGCGCGCGTGCGTTTCCTTGTACGTGGATTTTGCGCGTGACCGGTGACAGCCCTCTAACCAACCCAAAGATCCTCCGGCGCGTGATCGGCTCTGCTCGCCTTGACAATTGCGACCTGGTTACGACAACATTCCCCCGCACGTTTCCTGTGGGTCAAAACGCCGAGCTGATTCGTATGGAAGCCCTTATGAACATTGATGATCGCGAATTGACCCCGGAAGATAAGGAACATGTTACCCGTTTTTTTTACCGTCATCCGGAGCGGTTCCGCGTGGTGAGCGTAGAGTCGGGAGATCCTCACTTGGCCGAAATGAGCTTGGCCATCGACACGGTAGACGACCTGCTGCGGCTCGGAGTTTTGTCCCACAAGGAGCTTGAGGACTTGGCGAACCTCGCCACGAGCCACTGGGAGGGAGGTGGCGTGTGACCGCTCTCGGAGCTGCGGTGGTCGGTCTCGGAGTCGGGGAGCAACACGCGCTCGCGTACGCCGAGACTCCCGGATGCAGTTTGCGAGCTGTTTATGACGTGGACCCGGCACGCGGTCAGGCTGTGGCCAAGAAATTCCAGTCCGTTAAGGTAGCGGGAAGCTTTGAGGAAGTTCTTGCGGACTCGTCGGTGGACGTGGTTTCGCTCGCATCTTACGATAACTGCCATTTCGACGAGGTGGTCAAGGCGCTGGGGGCACAAAAGCATGTCTTCGTAGAAAAACCTCTGTGTCGATCAATAGACGAGCTGCGGACAATCAAGAAAGCACTGCAAGCCAGTGGCCCCAGACACCTGGTCTCGAACCTCGTACTCAGGGCGGCCCCAATGTATGGCTGGCTGAGAAAGGCGATACAGTCAGGAGAGCTTGGTGAAATCTACGCTTTTGACGGGGATTACCTGTACGGTAGAATTGAAAAAATAACCGGAGGCTGGCGAAAATCGGTGCCGGACTATTCAGTGATGCTGGGCGGCGGCGTGCACCTAGTGGATCTGATGCTGTGGCTCACGGGCGAGAAGCCTGTGTCCGTCTCAGCGAGCGGCAACGAGATCTGTACGGCAGGAACGGAGTTCCACTACCTTGATTACGTGCAAGCCGTGTACGCGTTTCCTTCGGGCTTGATAGGTAGGATCACGGCCAATTTCGGTTGCGTGCACCGGCATCAGCACGTCGTGAGGGTTTTTGGAACCAAGGAAACGTTTATCTACGACGATCAGGGCCCACGTCTGCACGCGAGCCGAGAACCGGCTGTGACGGCCAAAACGCTGGACCTAGCGCCTCTTCCGGCCACAAAGGGTGATTTGATCCCCGGGTTCATCCGGTCGATCTTGTCGGGAGCTGACCCTGACACTGTGGCCCAGCACGAATTCGATATTATAAGCGCCTGTGTCGCGGCTGACCAGAGCCTCTCCACAGGCAGCTCCGTGGAGATTGCATACGTATGACAGGAATAAGAAACATACCGTTCGGCCGACCCTGGATCACTGACGACGATCGAAACGCGGTTATGGAGGTGCTCAACGGCCCTATCCTGACTCACGGGCCTCAGTGTAAGGCGTTTGAGTCTGAGTTTTCCGAATTTGTCGGGGGGTCGGCCAACTGCGTGACGGTCAGCTCGTGCATGGCAGCGCTTCACTTGGCGTATCTTCACCTGGGCATCGGTCCTGGCGACGAAGTGATTGTTCCTGCGCAGACGCATAGTGCAACTGTCCACGCGGCAGAATGGGTGGGGGCGACGCCGGTCTTTGTCGATTGCGACCCTGCGACGGGAAACATGACCCCAGAAGGGATCGCGGCTGCGATTACCGCTCAGACAAAGGCGATTTCCGTGGTCCATTTCGTCGGCATCCCATGCAGGATGCCCGAAATAGTGGAGATTGCCGAAAGGCACAACCTCAAGATCGTGGAAGACTGCGCGATCGCCCTGGGATCGCGATACAGCGGAACCCATGTGGGCTTATTCGGGGATGTGGGGACTTTTTCCTTCTATCCGGTGAAGCATATTACCACCGGAGAGGGGGGCATGTTCATGACCAGGCACCCCGATGTGGCCGCGGCGGTAAATAAGCTCCGAGCCTTTGGCGTCGACCGCAGCCACACGGAAAGAGCGATCCCGGGGAGTTACGATGTGCCGAGCCTGGGGCTTAATTACCGGATGAGTGAAATGCAGGCCGCGCTCGGACGAACCCAGTTGCGGCGTTTCCAGCAGAATCTGGATATGAGGCGTTCGAACTTTGAGGAACTCAAGCAGGGGCTTTCTGGAATTCCCAACATCAGGGTTTTGGATTCTGCGGGTCCTGAAGAGTTCAACAGTCATTACTGCCTGAGCATGGTCCTGGAAGGACCTCTGCAAGAAAAGCGCAATGAAGCCGTCGCCCGCCTCAATAGCGCAGGGATCGGAACGAGTATATACTATCCCCAGCCGGTGCCTCGGATGACCTATTACCGGAACAAGTACGGCTACGACCAGACACGTTACCCAGAAGCTGCACGCATCAGCGATCAATCGATCGCTTTGCCTGTCGCTCCGCATGTGGGGCGTGATGATATCCAGTACATGGCCCGGATCGTGGCCGAAACTGTGGAGGAGTTAAACTTATGACCTGTGATCTGAAAGGCCGCCGAATTGTGTTGGTGGGCGGCGCGGGATTCATTGGGCACAATCTGGCGTTGACCCTGGCGGAAAGCGGTGCCCACGTAGAGGTAATCGACAGTCTGCAGGTGAACAACCTCCTTTGGTTTGCTTCGGGGAGCGGGGGTGAAGACAATCGAAAACTGTACGTGAGCATCCTCAATCAGCGACTCGATCTCCTTCACAAGGCTGGAATACCCTTCCACCTCGAGGACGCGCGGGACTATTTTCGATTGAGCATGGTCCTGGACAAGATCAAGCCGGACGTGGTCATCCACCTTGCTGCGGTAGCACACGCTGGGAGAGCGAACAAAGACCCATACAGCACATTCGACCACAGTCTCAGGACACTAGAGAACAGTCTGGACTTCGCTCGCACCAGCGCGGAGCATTTCATCTTTCTCTCTTCGAGCATGGTGTACGGCAACTTCCAATCTCAGGAAGTTGACGAAACTCACGCCTTGGAACCCATCGGCATTTACGGCGCGCTTAAGCTCGGAGGAGAAAAGCTGGTCATCGCGTATAACCAGGTTTTCGGCCTGAACTACACGATTATCAGACCGTCGGCCCTGTACGGGCCACGCTGCGTCAGCAGGCGGGTCGGGCAGGTCTTTGTCGAGAATGCCCTTAATGGCGCCAAGCTTAGGGTGGACGGAGACGGGGCCGAACGCCTGGACTTCACGTATGTGGATGATTTCGTGCATGGGGTTTGCCTTTGCATAGAAAAGCGTGAAGCCCGCAACCAGATCTTCAACATTACGTACGGACAAGCTCGCTCTATCGCCGACATGGTTGGCATTGTTCAACAGTATTTCCCTCGATCCCAAGTAGAATACCGCGAGCGGGACAAGTTGATGCCCATGCGAGGAACCTTGAGCGTAGCCAAGGCAAAGCAATTGCTGGGCTATGCTCCTGAGAATCCACTTGAAGTGGGCTTCCCCAAGTACATCGAGTGGTACAGACAACTCCAGCAAGACGGCCATTTCTGGATGGAGCTGATGGAGGGCGCATGAAGGTTGTGCTCGACACTTGGTTGACCCAGGTGTTCGGCTACCAAGTCTTCAAACTTTCTCTGCCGGCAGATGCGCCTCTTCAACCCCTTTCGCACTTAAGCATTCAGGATTTGGTGCGCGGCTCACCGGAAGAGAAGGCGTTCTATTTCGTTAAGACGCCGGTGCACAGGGTCGACGAGGTAAGAGCCCTCAGTGCCGCGGGATTCATTGTGGTTGAAGCAAGTATCGTGCTCCAGCGACTCCCAGAGATACTTCCACCTGAACAAGAGGCCGGTGTCGTGGAGGTCCGCGACGTGGAGCCACAAGACCACGATGCGCTGCTCCGCATTGCAGAATCCAGTTTTGTGTATTCCCGCTTTCATCTGGATTCCCGCATAGACGCGTCCACTGCGAACCGCGTGAAACGAGAATGGGTCAACAGCTACCTGACCTCCAAGAGGGGAGAGCGCCTCCTGGTCGCTGGAATGGATGGCCGGGCTGTAGGGTTTCTCGCAGTCCTCGCGTTCGTGGAGGATGGTCTGCCTGTGGGAGTTATCGACCTGATCGCGGTTTCAAAATCCCATCAGGGCCATGGCGTTGGCCGTGCTCTGGTCCGGTCCTTCATCAACGATTCCTTTGGTCGCTTTGAGCGCCTCATTGTGGGGACTCAGGCGGCCAATGAGCCTTCCATCAGACTTTACGAGGGCTGTGGGTTCCGGTATTCTCACGCGGTGTACGTGCTTCACGCCCACGTTGTACGGGGGGAGATCGTCCGATGATACTGGGTAGTAAAGACCTCCGATCGGATCGCCTCCTGGTAGCGGAATTGGGAAACAACCACGAAGGCGATCCTTCAATTGCACTGGAGCTGGTTGACGCGGCCGCGCAGGCCGGTGCGGATGCGGTCAAGGTGCAGGTGATCGATCCGGAGCGGCTTGTCCATCATTCCCAGATTGAACGGATTCAGCAATTGTCGAAGTTTCGGCTGCCATTCTCCGTTCTTGAAGAAATGGCGGATCGGGCTATCCGGAGAAATATGCTGTTCATAGCCTCTGCGTTTGACATCAGATCATTGGAGCGTATCTCAGAGTTGACCGTGGCTACGAAAATAGCTTCCGGAGACCTCGATTACACGCCTTTGCTTATACGGGCCGCGCAAATAGGCAAGCCGATAATGTTGTCCACGGGTATGGCAACCCTGAATGAAATACGCACGGCTGTGGACGTGATCGCTCACTACTTGCCGCCGGGAAGCTCTCTGGAAGGTTCTCTTGCGCTCCTCCATTGTGTGAGCCTTTATCCTACGCCGTGGGAACAGGCTGCACTTCGCGACACCGAGACACTGGGTCGCACCTTCAATCTTGTTACCGGGTACTCAGACCACACGCTGGGGATAGAAATGGCCGCGTTGGCGCTGGCTTTCGGAGCTCGCATCGTTGAGAAGCACTTCACGCTGGACAAGAACAGATCTTCCTTCAGAGATCACCAGCTCTCCGCCGATCCGGAGGAACTGGGAAAGCTCGCGACAATTGTGCACGAATTTGATCGGATTGTCGGCACCGGCGCGAAACTACCTTCGCCGGCAGAGCACGAAATGGCCCGGGCAGCCCGGCGCACCATTGTGGCATCCAGAGCCGTCCCCAAAGGGACTCGCTTGACCGCGGACGACCTTGACTATATTCGCCCCCGAAATGATGGACTGTCGCCCTCCGCAGGGCAGTCACTCATAGGGCGAAAACTCCTGCGGCCTTTAGACTATCAGGAAGTGATTGTAGAGGAGTTCCTCGAGTAGGGAGGGCACAACCAAACGATGTGTGGAATCGCTGGATACTACGGACCGCACGAAATCCCACCGGATCGTGTGCAAACCGCTCTGAGCCTCATGCGACGCCGGGGTCCCGATTACGCGGCTCATCGCTGCTGGAAGCATGCTTCCGGCAGAAATGCCTACCTTCTCCACAGCAGATTGAGCATCATTGACCTTGAAGAACGGTCAAATCAGCCTCTTCGAGTGAGCTCGAAGTGGATAGCCTTCAACGGCGAGCTGTACAACTACGTCGAAGTGCGAGACGAATTAAAGAAAGCCGGCCGCTCGTTCGCCACCGAATCGGATACGGAAGCGCTACTCACTGCCATCGATCACTTCGGCTGGGACGCTCTGGACAAATGCGAGGGCATGTGGGCATTCGCTGTGTACGACGAAAACGACGGCTCGCTTACTCTCTGCCGGGATCGGTTTGCTGAAAAGCCTTTGTATCTGTTCCGAGACGAGTCGGGTTTTTACTTCGGTTCTGAGGTAAAGTTCGTCACTGCGCTCCTGGGACGGAAGCTTGATGTCAATTTCCGTCACTTGTATCGCTTTATGGTGAACGGCTATCGAGCATTATACAAGCAGCCCCAGACGTTTTTTGAAGGCTTGGGCGAACTTCCGTCCTCAACATTTCTGCGTATCGAAGCAGATGGAACCGAGCGCCAACAGGTTTACTGGCAGCCAAGATTTAGTCCTGTCGATTCCATGAGCTATGAGGAGGCAACCAAGGGTGTCAGGGAACGGGTGATCCGCTCGGTGGAACTTCGCTTGAGAGCGGATGTCCCCCTGGCATTTTGCATGAGCGGAGGGATCGATTCCAATTCTCTCATCAGTGTGGCCAAGAATGTATTCGATTATGATGTTCATGGCTTTACCATAATGAACACCGATGCGCGGTACGAAGAGCGCGATGTAGTGGAACACGCGGTGCGAGAGCTTGGAATCAGGCATACACCGATTCCCGTTGAAACTCACGATTTCCTGCCCAAATTACGAACGCTGATCGAGTATCATGACGCGCCTGTGTTTACGATCAATTACTTTGCACACTGGCTCCTGCAGCAAAGTATTCACGAACACGGCTATAGAATTTCGGTCAGCGGCACTGGAGGCGACGAACTGCTTTCCGGATACTATGACCACCATATGTTCTATTTGCAGGAAATGAATAATTTCCCCGAGCTCTTTCGGTCGTCGCTTCAGAAGTGGGAAAGCGAAGTCAAACCATATGTGCGCAACCCCTATCTTCGAGATCCGTTTCTTTTCATTGGAGACCCCCAGTTCAGGGACCACCTGTACCTTAATGCCGATCGGTTCGCGGAATATCTGACACTTCACTGGAACGAGCCTTTCGTGGAGAGCAACTTCACCGACAGTCTCCTCAGAAACCGAATGATGAATGAAATGTTCTATGAATCCGTCCCTGTGAGCTTACACGAGGACGATCTCAACGCCATGTACTATTCTGTGGAAAACCGCTCTCCGATGCTTGATCGCAACCTCTTCGAGTTTTGTTATCAGATTCCCACGCGGCATCTTGTTCATGACGGTTACACGAAGGCGGTCCTGCGGGATGCAATGCGCGGCATTGTGCCCGACGGGGTACTGAACAATCGGCGGAAAGTCGGTTTCAACGTACCGATCTTTTCTTATCTTGACGTGCACGATCCTTGGGTGCGCAGCTATCTGCTGGACGGCGGCCGCATTTTCGATCATGTTAAACGTGGGGAAATCGAAGCGCTTATACAGAAGCCCGATCTGCCCAACAGCGAAAGCAAATTTCTCTTTTACTTTCTGTCATGTAAGATTTTTCTTGAACTATCATCCAGTGGGCCATATTGACCCGAGGAGCTGCAATGAGAACATCCGGTCTTACTCCTTGGAGTAACGGGCTATCGGCAGGCGGGAGCCGTGTGCGATGTCGCCGTCTTGGAGCATAATGCGATGTCTCTCATGTCTACACTTCGCACGCTGTACTGGACCTGGCATCTCCGAAGGAATGGAGCTCGTGTGGGCAAGAATTTCGTGGTGCAGGGGCCGATAGAGATCCTCTTGCGCGACGGGGGGAAATTGTCGAATGTGACGATAGGCGACAATGTCACATTTACGGGAAAGACATATTTGAGGATCAGAAAAGAGGGCAAGGTCACCGTAGAGGACGGGGTGCGACTCGGCACAGACGTGTGGTTGGTCGGAGCGAATGATGCTACGCTCTCCGTTGGCGAAAACACGGTGCTCGGTAGCTATAGCATTTTCAATGGAGGCCACGGCATTCGGATTGGAAGCCATTGTGTATTCGCTGCATTTGTATATGTCAATAGTTCGGACCATAACTTCAAGAGAGGCGAATTGGTTCTGAATCAGGGCTTTTCCGGAGCTCCGATAGAGATCGGAAACGACGTGTGGCTCGGAGGCCATGTGTTCGTCAATAAAGGCGTGACCATTGGAGAAGGAACCATCGTGGGCGCAGGAGCGGTTGTCACAAAAGACATCCCTTCCTATAAGATAGCGGTGGGGAACCCGGCGCAGGTCCTCATGGACCGAGAATGAGCGGCCACGGAAGGCAGGTCGGAACAGTTTCCGGCATTTCAAGCTTAAGGAGGAATTTTGAAGTACTGCACGGAATGCCTCATGCCGGATACCAAGCCGTATATCGCTTTTGACGAGCAAGGTGTCTGCAACGCGTGTGGGGCGCACAAGCTAAAAAATGGCTACCTCGCGGGCATAGACTGGGAAGCCAGGAAGCGGGAGTTTGACGAACTCGTCCTGGGAGCCAAGGCTCGGAACGCGCCGCACTGGGATGCACTGGTCCCCGTGAGCGGGGGCAAGGACAGCATCACTCAGGTGCATAGGCTCCTGGAGTACGATCTCCGCATCGTAGCCGTGAACGTGGATTACGGCGTCAAGACGGAAGTGGGCAGACACAATCTCGACCTGGTCCCTCGTATGGGAGCCAACCTAATTATCTATCGTCCGGAACAGGAGCTTCATCGCAGGCTGATACGGATCGGGCTTGAAGATTTTGGCGACCCGGATTTGCTAAGTCACACGCTGCTCTACGGATTTCCTCTTCATTTCGCACTGCAATTCAACGTCCCGTTAGTAGTACTCGGCGAAAACTCGGCCTTTGAATACGGCGGCGATTCCAAAATCGCGGCAAGCAAGGAGATTACTCGCGATTGGTTCTCCAGGTATGTGGCGAATCAGGGCCGGGACGCGAAATTTGTCTCGGAACGCTATGACATTCCGATGTCCCGGCTGAGGCTGTATGATTTTCCCGATGAGCTCCGGGACTTGGAAACGCGCGCAATATTCATGAGTCATTATTTTCATTGGGATTCGGAGAAACACCTGGAGATCGCCAAAGGGTATGGGTTCAGGACACTGGACGAACATAGGGAAGGTACTTATCGGAATTATGTGGGAATCGACGAAAAGATAAATCGGGTACACCAGTATCTCAAAGTGCTAAAATTCGGATACGGTAGGGCAACCGATCATGCGTGTGAAGATATCAGGAATAGCTATTTGACACGCGAAGCGGCCAAGGAATTGGTTCGGAAACATGATCTTGAGGAGCTTTCCGACTATTACAGCGAGGACGTAGCCGGTTATTTGGGATATACAAAACAACAGTTCCTGGATATCCTTGAAAGATTCAGGAATCCAGCGATCTGGAAAAGAGACCGCACTGGAGCATGGTCTGTCCCCGGCCACTTGGAGGACTGAGGAGGGATGATGAAAGTCCTTATCCGCGATAAACCACGAGTATTTTCTGCACAAGGTTTTGAATGTCGTGATATGGGTAGGATAGTATTGGAGGCCGGTGAGATGCTGTCGATGCAGACCGAGGCCGGCCGAGAGTGCGATTTCTCCGCGACAAGCTGGGGCTTTTACGTATGTCCTTCGGTGAATGCACGATTAAAGAAACAGGGTTTCAAGACCGCCCTCGTTGTAAATGAATACAATCGTCTTTTTGTCAACGTGGTCGAGATCGACAAGATCGCAGACTTTAAGAGCTACCTGAAGACCAACCAAAATAGTCGGATCCTGTGCTGGTTGGACGAGTGGCTTGATGAAGACCCGAAGCTTCCCTAAGATCAGCGCGCACTAGGCCCCTATTGCTGTTCTCGTAGACTTCCGAGAAATGAAAGCACTCTTTGCACGCACTGGCCGTCGTCCTGATGAAGAACATACTTGCGCAGGAAGGCGCTCGTATCGATGCGCCGCAATTCAGCCAAGAAGCGGTCGCTGTCATTCAGCAGACGAGAAACCGCTTTCACTAACTCGTCTTCTCCCCTGCACCAGCAACAAGTCCGCTCCAGATCCGCAATGAAGTGTGGCATGAGAGGCGTCTGTTTCGGGTCGCAGTAGACGACGAGAGGTCGTCCAATGGCAAGCACTTCGTTCCACACATTGCCGCTCGATGAGTCTGTAACAACTACGTCACTCTTGAGGATAAGGGTTTCTAAAGGCGTTTCCGTATCCAACTCGATCCGGAGCGCTGTCCGCTTAAGCCAGCGACAGGTTCCATCCCACTGCACCTGGTGAGGGTACGGCCGAAACACGAGTCGGATACCGGGAGATTCCGCAAGGATCTGTAAGCACTGCTTTTCGAGGCAATACCTTTCCGTGTCCTCAACAACCCAGAACGAGATGGTGTTGCGAAACGAAACCTCACCGACCCACAAGACGTTCAGGCGCTGCCTCTTTCTGGCCCGAATCGGCGTGGTCTTGGCTCTCCATTCTTCTAGTCGACTCGACCCTACTGGGATGCACCGGGCACGCATCGGGAAATCACTGCCGAGGTCAGGCTTTACCCCTTCTCCGTAAGAGAGAAAATAGTCAGCTTCGCGAAATTCGATCTGACCGTGAGACGCCACTCGATGTGTTCCATATGACGCTCCGTGTTGATAGCAAACCACGGGAATACCTCGCAGTCGCGCCTGATGCGCTAAACGCTTTTCCAGCAACCATGGGATGGCGAAAAAGCAGACCGCATGAGGGCGGGCCACGCTGAGAGCTCTTTCGGCCACAGCATCCACATGCCGCGCCACAGCAGGGGTCAAACAAGTTACGGCCCGGAGATGCTGCTGAAGGAACGGGAAAAGATTCAATCCTCCGATGGTCAGTTCCGGTGGCCGAGATCTCGTAGCGATCCATTCGTCAAACAGTTCGCCGAGCGCGCGTGCTTCAGCGTCGTTGATCTCAAGCCGTTCCGAATCCAAATCTAGTGTCTTGCCGTGTATGACATCGTAAAGCTTAGTTTCATAGTACCGCGTCCACACGCGCTGATCCAAAGACGAGAAGCGCAGGAGAAAACAGTCGACCTCCGTCATTCCACGCAGAACGCTGAGCACAGGGCCCCAATCGTATCCCAGAAAATCGGCGAATAGTAATCGTAGGCCTCTTAGGCTAAGAATTGAATCAGGCCTCAATCTGCAGGCGGACAACACCCGCGTGGCGTACGGCAGCAGCTCTCTTCTAGAATATCGCCAGGCTCGTCCGGGCAATCTTCTTACAGTCTTTAGCCCTTTGACAGCTTTGGAAGCCGCGGGCACCGCTGGGTCCGGCGCGAATTCCCCGCCTACAGACAGGATCTCACAATGCACTCCATGAGCCTTCGCGACCTCCTGCGCAATGAGCAAGCCGGGATCGATCTGATAGCCATCGCCCGCGAACCAGGGCTCGATCGCCCGCTCAAACAGCACTATCGAGCGTGGTGAGCAGGCGCGTAACACTTCACGGACCAAAAAACCTCTGGTCAGTACAAACTGGCCCGAATACTGAACATAATACGCATTTCCTGACAGAAACCCGGGACCGTCAAACCGCGCAGGTGGATACTGCTCTGCTACATAAGCCTCAATCTCTTGCAGAAGACGAAGGCATCCTACATTGAGTTGGTAATCCAACGTCGGAAGAGAACGAGTATTCGCATACGCGTGCACCGGATCGCAAGGAAGACCACATTCCGCCAGAGCCTCATAAGCCTCCGCGGTGAGCCCAATCAGTTTGACTCTAGGGTCAGCGGCAAATGCTTTCTTGCACCCCAGAGCTTGTTGTCTTGTTTCAACAAATACCAGTTTCATGCAATAATATCTTTCGCACGCGTGCAGCGCTTTCTAATACTGCAATAGAAGCCTGAAATCACCAGATACGACACCACAAATATCCAGCCTGCTATGGATGCTATCAATCCGACGTGGGCGCACCAATCATAGTATCGGAATATCACCTCGCTCCGCCCTTCCGGCACTACGATCCCTCGAAACAAGCAATTCACCCGGTAGATCGGGGTGGGCTGCCCGTTCACGGTTGCAGTCCAGTTAGGATAATAAAAATCGTTCAGTACAAGCAGAGCTCTGTTCTTTGTCTCCACGGTCAATCTCACCTGGTCGGGCAGATAAGCGTCAATCCCGACATTAGAATTGCTTTGCCGTGTCGTGTTGCCGCTTTCCATTAGCTGGGCGAGTCGAGCATCTTCGGTGGTTGCAGCTTCAAGTGGATTGTACTCTCTTGCTGCCATTCGTAAAAGTAATTGGCCGCGGTCTTTGAAGAGCTCGACTCTATTCACGATATATGCTCTCGGAACGGCGTGGGGATTGAGGTAAATACGACCGAATTCTTTGCCGTTGTCATACTTCTCCACTTCAATCAGACGCTCATCCTTGACCTCATCGTCCCAGAAGATATATTTTATTCCAGCCACGCCCGCGAGTCGTGAGGTAGGATCCCACAACCCCACCCAAGATTGGCGCGAGTATCGAGGGTTGTTCTTGTTGAGCGCTTTGTCAAATTCCCAAAAATAATCAGGCATTATGCTCTCGTGAAAATTGAAAAAACTTCTTCCTACAGTCAATGGATACCACGAAAAGGACGGTTCATACAGGGGCTTGACGTAACCTTTATAATAGAGTCGAGCAAACTTTTCCAGCAGCTCGGCAGGTTCTTGATCGGCCGGCGCCTTGAGGAATTCCTGCCACTGCTCTCTTGACGGGCCGTACGCTTGATACACAGGCGCACCAAGACGATCCAACGGTTCGGTCTTCTTCCTCACAAAGGCATTCTGTGGCAGGTCCGCGCGGTATCTGTCATCCATGTCGGTGAAGGGATACCACGTTCTGAAACAAAGCTCAAAATCGGCTATAACGAGGATCAGGAGGAGCACAGATCCCCATGTCCGGACAAAGTATCGCCTGTGGTATATCCAAATGATAGCGCCGCGAATAAGGAACATAGCTAAAAAGGTTAATGCTGCGTAACCAAAGTAATAATAAATCAAAATATGGTGTGAGTTATTTATTCTGTGCCAGAAAAGGCTTTTCAGGCCGGTGTTGTAGATTAAGATGCCGCTCACCATTACTACCGCTGCGAGCATATAGAGCGCGATAAGGCTGAGGTTCAACCAGCCTAAGCACCTGTCGGCACGCGTGGCAGAGCTTGAGGGCCCGTCCTGTGTGGATCCAGCGATCCTGCTGAGCTCGAAACTCACGACAACCGCGAAGCAGAAGATGAAGTTAATATGCCCATGCGTCAGTGAAGTCGTGCCTTGTGTCAATTTCTCAATCCATGGGAATAGAGGAAAAACCTTTATGACCAGGCTGTTCCACAAAATTAGCCATGCCAAGGCGAAGAAAAGAAAGAAGGCTGTAATCGCATTCCAGGCTCGATGCACAAGGGCATACAGAACGACGGGGACCGCGAGGATGCCGACATAGAAATAAAGGTTGGGATACAGGAATGGCAAAGCTGACGGATACGGTAGGTCATAAAGGCCGTGGACAAATATTCTGTTGATCCATGGAAAGATGAAGCCGAGGTATTGCTGCCACACAAAACCAACCGGCTCCGCATAGAGCGACCTCTGGCTGGAAAAGTAATTGGCAAGAAACGGCAAGAATATATACGAGATGAGGACGACAAAGATCGCCAGACAGAACACGGAATAAAGAAGAGTGTGCGTTACCGTCCGAAGTAGTTGGTTAGGCGCCGCGGCCGAATGCAAAAAAAGGAGATACGCAAAGAACGCGACAAACAAGTACGCGTTCATGAGCAGGAACGGAGCCCCCGTGCTTAGATACATGAGGGCCACGCAAACGGCTATCCCGACGAAATGGCGAAATCGCCGGAAACCTGCATCATAGGCGGCCTTGATCAGCAACATAAGGATCGGCAGCAAGGCATAGCTTATGATGAACCTGGGCCCGTGGTAAGCGTCGTCAACCCATTTGGGAGCAAGAGTGTACATGACGACGCCGACAAGCGCGTACACTGTGTCCATGCCGAGGCTTCGAAGGAACGCGAACATGGTGAAGCCCATGGCAGCAAGAAAAAACATGGTCAAACCCATGAACGCGAATTTGTCGTCGGAAAAGACCAGCCCCAATAGAGTGCCGAGGTTATAGGGGTTTAGGAACGCCTCTCGGCCGCCATAGTTTACACCCAAGAGAATCCAGGGGTTCCACTGAGCCGTGGAGCCCGGGGCCCTCAGTAGATTTCTGGCCATTACCCAATCGGCCCATAACATTTGGCCTGCCTCGGACAGGAAGGTATAACCGTAGATGATATAGTCGGCAAACCAGACCGCGATTGAGAGGCAGACTGCAAGAGCGCACCAAAGGTAAGCTGTCAACGTGTGTTTGTGGATTGTCGCTGGATGCGGATCAGGCGTATGATAGGCTGTTGTGTTGTTGGTCATGACACATGTTGTTCAACGACGATATAACCCCATCTCGAAGCTCACCGTGACAAGCTTTCAAGAAAAGAAGCTTAATCGGAATCCTTGACTGCGGAAACCCGCCAACCCACGCCCTTCCAGTGAGACACGGTCAGGGAATGAAACGGCGCGTTGAGAAACCAATCCTGTATATCGGCCCTGGAAATGAAGTGTGTCACCGGAGCATTCAGTTTATCGAAAACATTAAGCGCATTTCTCGAAAAAGGCAGACGTCGCCAATGCTCGAAATACTCGTAATATGGGAGAGCGCGAATCGGCAATAGGTATAAAGTGTAGATGGGAAGATACAACAGACCAGTAATGAAATTCGCTACAGACCAGAGGAAGGAACGGGGCAATTTTCGAAAAAAAAGTGTCTTGAGAGGTTCGAGAACCGCCCAATTCAACCAGTTGCCTTCTCTCGAGTACACCCATAGGGCCAATCGGCCTCCCGGTCGAACCAGGTTCATGAGATTGTGGACGGTAAGAGACGGATTGTCGGTGTGATGCACCACGCCGATGGAATAGACGATATCGAAATCCTTTTCTTGATGAAATCGGGATACATCGTCCTCGTAGATTGAAATGCTTCTTTCTTTAGCCAGCCGGGTACGAGCGATGGCCGCGGTGCTCATGTCCACGCCCACACCGCTCTGAATGAGAGGAACAAGGTACGAGAGCATATGGCCGGCGCCACAGCCGGCATCGAGAACGCGTTTTCCGCGGAAATCGTCAGCGCCCAGAGGCTCCAGCCACTCCCAAAATAGGATCTCTTCCTTGTCCCACAGTTTGTCACTGTGTTGTCCCCATTGATAAGACCATTCCTCTTGCGTCTGCATACTTTTTGCTTACCAGCGCCTCCTTTAGATACTCGATCGCATCTTGTGCAAACAACCCTTGAACAACGCTATTGACTGGGAAAGACCGGTCTTTCACTGCTCGGTGGTTGTGTGATGCGTTTCTGAGAGAACACAGAAGCTACGGCAGTGCCCAGTAGCCTTAATCCGACTGCCAACATTTCTGCAAAGCCCACCATTCTGATGGCTGCCCATATTCTCTTTGGAGTAAGATGAATGCGCAGCAACCCGACCCTTTGCATACGCACCAAGTCTTTTTGGGACAGGTCGTTAACGCTTATCGGGCTGTGGTCATATCTGCGATAATCCGAGAAGTCGCGGATCTCAAGGCGAAGGCCATGCCTGCCTTCGCGAGCCCAATCGTAAAGCTGCGTGCCGGGGTAAGGATTTGCTATGGAGAAGTTGGAGTATAGAATTTGCGGGATCTTCCGCACAAATTCTATAGTTCTTTCCACTGAGCGTCGCGTATCTCCCGGCAGGCCGAGCATGACGGAACATGCGGGCTCAATCCCCAGTTCCTCAGTCATAGCAAAGGCGTTGAGCATATCTTCGTGCGATACTTCTTTGCGAATGATCTTAAGGACTTCCGGATCGCCGCTCTCGATCCCGTAACTCATGCGGATCAGGCCCGCCGACTTCAGCAATGCCAAAATTTCGCGGTTCACCAAATTGGCTCGAGTCCAGCCCTCGAAAGTAATCTTCAATTTTCTGTCCAATATTTCCTGGCACACTCTCTGAACCTGATTCTTATTGAGCGTAAGGTTGGAATCCATAAAAAAGAAATGGGTAATGTTCAATTCGTTGACCCATTTCTCTATCTCATCGACGATATTCTTTGCCGAACGAAAGCGGACATAGGGATTTGTAA
>JBMOME010000199.1:0-9194 GCA_049323095.1 Thermodesulfobacteriota bacterium | reverse complement strand
CCCCCCCCGCCCCCCCCCCCCCCCCCCCCCCCCCCACCACCCCCCCCCCCCCCCCACACCTGGGGAAAAGAAAAACTTTTTTGGAACGCTCATTCCCGGCGATAAATCGCCGGGCTACTATCGGGGCGTCCATCCTGGACGCAGGGAACCTCGAGCTCAGAAAGTGACCCTCCGGAGCCTTACGGAGCAAAAGAAATAATCCTTTGATGAGAAGGTTGTATATACTGGAGTAACGAAGGCTCTTGGACTTGCCGTCGACGTGGCAGGAGCACCAGTTCACCTTCAAACAGTGAAGATGCGGTCGGACCAAAAGCAGCACTGACCTGGTGCCCAGGTCAGTGGCACCCAACTCCCGATCAATATCCGCCGAGGGGTGCCACGGACCTGAGCTTTGGCAGGTCCGTGTCTGGTTCAGGCAACCAGACATTGTTTCACCGCGCACTTGTCTGAGCCTCATCGACAAAGGGGGCGCCTGATGAGCAACTCTTCGAGACGGGGCAGCGGCCAAGATCTTGACTAACCTGTTGAGCCCACGATCGTCGGGGGACGCCCGTTGGGCAAGAGCCGGGGCCGTACCGCCATCCCCCGCGGTATCGAGGTGCTGGTTAAGAAAGCCTCGGTCGATCCGGCTTTCCGAGAGGTCTTGCTCAATGAGCGGGCCGCAGCAGCAGGCAAGATCGGCCTTGAGCTGTCCGTCACTGAAGCGGCCATGCTCAACTCTGTTCCTCGCGCTCAGATCGAGCACATCATTGAAAATACGACTGTGCCGGATGAACATCGCCGGGTCTTCCTTAGTCGGATAGGAGCCGCCATGCTGGCGGTGCTTACGTTCCCGATTTCAGCCCGCGGCTGGGAGTTTCGGATGGAAGGGATCAGACCTGACACGGAGCGTAGTAAACAAGGCATTAGGCCTGAATACCCGCAGAGACCGGCGATTGGGTTCACCGCCGTGCGTGTTCTTCCGCTATTCGAGCGCTTGAGGGTGGAAGTCGCCGATATCAGGGACAACGCGATTACGGTGAAAGTGGACTACAATTGTCCTTTCGATAGCGGGGAATTGATAGTTATTCTCGGAGTCGATACGATCGTCCAGAAAGCGCGAGTGACGTGTCAGCCTTCATTGACTATCGTACGCAAGGGTAAGGGCGAGGAAGTGTTTTCCGTTGAGGCGAAAGGTGGAGCCACTGAGTGGATTCTTGTGCGACTACTCAATGCGACCGAAGAGCCTAGAAAGGTATTACCCGATCCTTTGAGTCTGACGAACAACATCAGCCGCACCCTGCGCGGCATTCAACCAGGGGAGTACATTGTTTGTGACCTCGCCATTTATAGGATAACGAGATTTCGCAAGGTGTGGCCTTCCTGAGGAATAAAGACCATGTCGGCAGATTTCACGCTCGTGAACCTGAATATGCTCCTGATACGGTACGGTGAAGACGCGGACCGGGAGCCGCACGTGCCCCTCGGATGCCTCTACCTGACTAGGGCTCTGGAAGACGCGGGCATTCGCGTGGATTTTCGCGACTACCAAATGTGCGACGCGGAAGATCCGTTTGATATGGACGCGTTCCTCGCATTCGTTGAAGACCCTGCGCCTATCATCGGGCTCTCCTGCATGGCGAATCTTTTGCCGTTCACCATTTTGGCAGCAGAAGCGCTGAAAGCACGCTATTCGGATCGGATCGTGATTCTGGGCGGTGTGGGATCGAAAGCTGTGGAAGAGAAGATCCTGAACCGCTTCCCTTGGATTGACATCATTGCACGCGGCGAAGGTGAGCTGACAGGGCCCGAACTCTTGCGCTCGCTGCGTTCAAAGGGCGATCTATCGACGGTTGCGGGCATTTCTTACCGTCAGAATGGAGCGGTCCGGCACACACAGGATCGGGACCGAATCCGCGATATCGACGCAATTCCTTTCCCTGCATACAGCCGCGTTAACCTGGAGCGCTATGAAGGCTACGGCATGATGACCAGTCGTGGCTGCCCGTATCTCTGCACCTTCTGTTCTGTGGCCCCGGTCTGGGACAACAAGAGCTACTCGCGGAGCCCACGGAGCATCGTGGAGGAAATGAAGCTGCTCCACCGCGAGGCCGGCGTGGATCTCTTCTTGTTTCAGGACGAATTCTTTGTGTCCGGCAAGAAACACGTCCTGGCCTTTTGTGACGAGCTGAACAGGTCCGGCCTCAATGTGAAGTGGAAGGCATTCGGCCGCATAAACCTTACCGATGAGGATATGATGAAGGCCATGGCCGATTGCGGCTGCCTGGAACTTCGCTTTGGGATCGAATCCGGATCGGACGAAATCTTGCGCCGAATCAAGAAAGGCTTTACCGCGGCGGAATCGGTCGAGATTGTCTCCAAGGCAGTGAAGATCTTTCCGCGTGTAGACGCTTTTTATATCTGGGGATTCCCTTTTGAAACAATGGACGATTTCAATCAAAGCTTGTTTCAGATGGTTTCTTTTCGGATGATGGGCGCGCGGATATTACCGAGCCTGCTATCGCTCCTTCCCCAAACCGAGATCTATCGAGAGCTGCCGCGGGGGACAGACCTTGAGTTTTGTCCGTACCTGCTGCCTGAGTTCATCTTCACAGGTCACGAAGTGCTCAGAGGGGCAACGGTGGAAATCCCGGAAAAGCATCGGAAGTATTTCAACCTGGTAATCGAGAATCCCGACATTTTCCCGGGTTTTTTCCTCCCGGATGTGGCAGGAAATGTGCTGCCCAAACTGGATGTGCTTCGTGAATTCGGTTTCTACCCGCAGGTCGAGGATCAGCCCCCTGAAGAGCTCGCCACGGAGAGCTGCGGGGCCCACTCTCCACGGGTGAGCCCGCAGAATTTGGCAACACGGGTTTGATGCCGGTTCGCAAAAATGCTCGTAACATCCTCACAATGACAACCGTCGGCAACGTTATATCCATTCTCAAAAGCTCTGTCGTAATTGGATCGCGCTCTCAGCCGAAACGGCAGCAGCCTTACCAGTTATCTGAGCGTTACTTTCAGCAGGCTTTCGCTGCGTTTCGGAATTCCCCAAAGGGGAATACCATGAGTAGTCCCGCGCATCGCGGGATGAAACCCAGGGGCAGTCGTCCCCCCGATAATCCGGAAAACGGCCCTGAAGGGGTCGACCCTTTCAGGGTCGAAAGAAGTTTATTATTGGAGTCGCGTACCACGGGTTCCATCCCGCGGGACGCGGGACTATTCAAGGTGCTCCCCCTTCAGGGGAAAGACAAGAGCCAGATCTCATTTCGCGATTATTCTTTGGGAACCACTATATATTTCTTGTGACCAATTCGTATTATCATGGCTGAGATCGGGGACCCACGAACTCCTCGGCGCGCTGGAGATCTTCCCTGAATTCCTTGTTGGAAGGTTCAAGAGTCGCGGCTTCTTTGAAGTACAGGAGGGCTTCGTCATATCGCTTTTGTTGGAACAATAACCGTGCAAGGTTATGGCGAGGATATGCAAGCTCCGAGTCCAATTGAATGGATTCTCGCAGCATTTGCTCCGCTTCCGTGACTCTATTCATCTCTAAATAGGTAAGCCCAAGGTTGGCATATACCTTGGCTTTGCCCGGCAGCAGAGCGATCGATGACTTGTAGCTTTCTGCCGCCTCTGCATACCTACGGCGCTCGTACAAAGCCCAGCCTAAATTTGCGTAGACTTGTGCTGCAGGCCTTGGTTCCAGTTTCTCAATCGGCTGCGGAAACGCCTGGACCGCCGATCCCCAGAAAGCGACTCTGTCCCCCCATATCGTTGCCACCACTGAACTTGACATTGCCAAAGAAATCACTACTGCCGCGGTCAGGGTGAGGAGCCCAACTCGCACCGCGGAGAACGATGCAGCTCCCTGGGTAGCGTTCACCAAGAACACGCCCAATTCCACCAGAACGAGCAAGACCCCAATCATTGGAAGCACTGCCCGGTACCCGAAAAACGCGTATTGAGGAACCAGCAGCCCTTCAGGGACCAATGTCACGAAAAAGAAGAGGATGCCCAATCCGGCCAAAGATCTGCGGCGGATAAGCCATACTCCCAATGAAAACAAAGCCAGAACACCGCACACCGCGGGCGCCGTTGTCCAAGGTTGCCAAAGCGACTGAGAGATTATCTGCGGATTGACCAATTGCACAGTAGTCGGGATCGGCATGAAAATGATTTGAAGATATGAAAAGAGCACTCGGCACTGCGTCAGCACTACCTGTTCTAAGGTAACCCCGCTCTCGGTGTAATAGACCGCGAGAGAGCCCAGAATGCCCGACCCTTGTTGAGGATTGCCGTGTGGAGATTCAAGAAAAGACAGGCCCGCGACCGCGGCGATCAGCGCGAGCCAGTACGGGAACGTGCGTCTCAGAGCCGGAAGCAACCGACTCCTGAAAAGAGTGATTTCAGCTAGGATCAAAACCACGGGGAGGGTAAATGAGTTCTCTTTGCTGAGCATTGCTCCAACGAAAAGCAATGCGCCCAACAAATGGCCGACGGCTGAGTTTTCGATCCGCCCCAGTCTCGTACACAGGTAGACAGCCAGAGAAGAGCAGTACAGAAGAGTCGCGAGTAAAGCGGCGCGCTGCCAGATGTACAGAGTAACGTAGATCTGTAACGGGTGGACGAGAAAGATCGTTGCGATAAGTATACCCAGCACATCCGTTTGTTTCGATGTCAGTTTTCCTTGATATGGAGGCGTGCTGAGCACCAAATTAACAAGCCACACAATGACACAGGAGAGCGCTGCCAGCCCTGCGAAATTGAGCACTCGGAAAGGTGCCGGAGTCATTCCCGCCAACAAATAGTTACCATGGAAAGTTAAGACGGTAAGCGGTCTTTGGGGAAAGATGCTGAGCGCTTGCGAAATACCGGCTTCGAAAAGATACCATTTGCTCGCCATTTTCGCCGCGGAATCGTAGTCGAACCGCGCGTTAAAACCCGGGCTCTGAATTCCAAAGGCCACAATGAAGAACAGAATGAACAGAAGCGCGACCCCGAGCAACCTTCGCCATTTCAGCCAAGCATTGGCCCGGAAATCCATTCTACCTGAGCTCCATTCTAAGCAATTATTGCCGTGGGGTTATCGGCGTTTCGGACTGGCGGAAGCGGTATTCAGGACCTGGTTGTGGAACACGAGGAGTGCCAGGCACCCAGGGCCTTGGTTGAAGATATAGTCGTGCGGGCCGCCCAGGACAAGGTACGTATGGCGGATGCCTTCAGATTCCAGCATCCGGTGCATCTTTTTCACTGCGGGCGCGAGATAGTCCCGATCGCTCGTGACCAATTGTATAGATCGCTGTTTCAGTAAGTCTCGATTCTTGACCACAAGCTCCTTGTATTGGTCCATAAAAGGACCGAAAGCTCCTTGCAGAGAGCCGATACTCTTAAAGATATCCGGATATTTGAAGCCGTAATACATGGACCGGGTGCCTCCCATGGACACCCCGTCCACTCCAATCTGTCCGGGGGCTACCCGGTAGTGCTTGATAAGGGCAGGGATAAGCTCTTCCATGATGAACAGCTCATAGTCCGGATCCTCCAGCCGCCCGCCTGCGGTCAGGGCAGGTGAATAGGGACAAGCAAGGATCACGCCTCGATATGGATGAGCTTCCAGCCGTTTATTGAACTCGCGGATCTCCTGAGCTGAAGCCAAGCCCCTGAAGTCTGAGGCTTGCAGCTTATTATTCTTCAGCGCAGCGACTGCCTGATCGGCCTTGTAGTAACCGATCCACGCGAGCGCACCGTCGCGGGGTGGTCTCGCGCACTCTCCCATGCCCCCGAACGCGATGACCAGCGGGTACGTCCTGGCGGAGTCTTGTGCGTAATCAACTGGGAGCCCAATAGCTGCAATCGCACTGGGGATATGCCGAGATTTGATTACCAGGTACTCGGCCGGGGTCCGGTACCCGTCCAGCTTCTCAATAAGAGCCGCACCCGGCTCCCTTGGCGCGCCAAGATCCGGTTCGAGGCGTGCGATGGTGCCGGGCGGACCTGCATTTGTCTTCTGCTCAGGAACTCCGGTTGGACGCGCACGTGGCCCCGGGCGAAGCACCTTGGGGCTCGTCTCCGTTGGGCCAGGATTTGTCTGCGCGATTACGGGAGAAGGGGAAGGTCCCGGCTCGGGGGAAGTACCGCGAGGAATATCAGAGGCCCGCGTGGGCTGGTCCGACGACCCAAAACAACCCGCAATCGCAATTGCGAGGAGCAAAAGGAAACAAACTTTGCAGGCCTTTGTGATGCGGAACCTTTTCATCGGCGTAGCATAGGTCCAGCTCCACCGGAGTGGCTCACGCTACCAGAGGCCGGGTAGCAGACCCGTTCCAGTGCGAGTTGGCCGGGATTCATCGTCCGTGGCCGTTGGTTCTGGGGCGCTGCGTGAATCCTGGGCCGCAACTTGAGTTCGTGGCAGGTCCTGATTGATGCCGAGAGCGCGGAAATTTTGCTTGAATCGCTGCGAAAACCAGTACAGGGCCTGATGTCCGTTGGGATAGCGATACGCGCAGTACCCGTGGCCGCAGCTCTTGAAGACGCTCACACTCACCGGAAAACCCGCGCCCCTCATGGACTGAACAAGGTGGTAAAGACGGCCGCCATTACTATACGTGTTGCAGCCGTCCCGCTCGTTGGTATTGATGTTGTATGCGATGCCTCCGGCCTTCTTTATCCGGTGGATGTTCTGTTCAAAAACCTGATTCGTGGTGGGATAGCTTCCAAGATCGGTCTGTTGGCCGCCTGCATATGCGAAAATGTCGGGATGTCGGGCTGATATCATAATCGCTTGAGCCGCGCCTGCACACGCGCCGTCAATGCCCCTGAAACGACGGTCGGGAACGGTGCGGTAATGCGCGTCTATGAACGGTATCACTTCCTCCAGGAGGTACTTCTCGTACTGGCCGGTAGCGCCCCCAGGATTCCACAACGATACTGCGATCACGTCCTCATAGGGGCTCTCGGAAAGCCAGCGGTTGAACAGGCCAAGCTCTTCGTCCGAGATATTGTCCTGGAAGTCGGTCTTGGTAAGTTTCCCCGCTTGGAGGTGGTCCATGGTGAGCGGAGTCTTGCACCAGACGGACCAATATGTCGCGCCGCCTTTTTCCGGACCGTTGTCCCATCCTGACTTGCCGCCAAGGAGATACACTACGCCATACCGGCGATTGACATTCGTCTCGTAATCTTCCGGAAGCATCACGTGGACAGGGAATGGGCCGGAAACATTCCCCTGCTTGGATTGGACGCTGCGGAACACGTCCGAATGGACTCGGACCACTTCGATGTAGTGCTTCGTGCGGAGGAACTTCGTTCGAGCCTCGATTTGGGCCCACGGTTCTTCTTTGGGCGCGGCCGAAACGGGCAGTCCCACAGCCACGATAAGGACGATAAGCAGCAATTTCATGGCTATTTTCATAATTCCCTCCGAGTCGAGCTTGCCAATTTCAGGCCGGTTACCTCACCTGGATGTTGTACACCTTCACCGGGAAGCCCTGCTGATCCACGGTATCAGACGAAGCCGGATCCATCAATATCACGCTGCTTTTCACAGCTACTCCCCGTATAGCACAGCGGATGTACAGGGGATAGGTCCCAGGCGGGCCGGCTGTTATTTTGGTCTCCAACTCATGGGTCTTGTTCTCGCCCCATAATTCGATCCATTCTTCTGCCATGGGAACTTTGGTCTTGATCTTGTCCTGGGTTATGGACAGAACCGTGCTCCCTCGGCCGTATATTTTACCGGGTCTGGCTGATACGAGTCTCAAGCCATGTGGATCGGGCGCGGAGAGTGTTATGCCGCCATAATCAGATTCTTTGCCCTGATTCTGAGCCGCAACCTTCACCGAGAACGTCTGGCCCGAAGCCACCGTGGCCGGAACCTTTACGTCAATGATTTTGGGGCTCGCGTCCTTGAGGAAATCGACTTCGAAGACATTGGCGCACCACTTCTCACCATCGATATGCACTTCCATACCGTACTTGCCCTTGTCCAGAGTACTGCGAGCTCCTCGGACAAAGTCCCTGGGATAGACGACCTGCAAGTCTTTGCCGCTTTGCAGCACCTGCCCCTGGTAACGGAAATCGCCCGCGGGGCCCCTCAAGAGGATGTTCAGATCGCGCGGCCTGCCGCCATTGTTTCTGAACCAGAATTTGATTGCTTGCTTGGAGTCGTCCGTGAACCGCGGGATCTGCGTCACCAGATCGGGAAAGCTTCGGAAGACCTTACCTGAAAGATGGTTGATGGTCAGATTCGCCAATGGATCCGGCCGCGTTGCAGGGGCCGGCTGAGGTCGTGGCGATTGAGGTTGGAACTCCTCCTCGTCTTCCGCGTCGGTGCGATTCCTGGGATTTGTGCCAAGTTGGGCTGTGTCTCTCGCTGTCGGTGTCACGTTGTCTAGGATTTCCATAGCCTTGAGCGCCAGTCGGTCCTCTGTACTAGCGGAGGCCACGGGTTCAGGAGCCTGAGGCGCGCTTCCCGCAGTGGTCGCGGGAGCCTTCTCCTGGTCGCGACCTGGGGGCAGGGCTTCCACGATCAAGATCTTCTTTCGGTCGTATCCTGAATCCCGGAATTGAGCCCAAAGCCGGTTGATTCCGCCCGCGGTGTTGATGTTCATCTTGTGGGCCCGGCTGCGGCGTGTGGAGTGGTACAACCAGACCCCACCTTTCTCATCAGGAATCATCAAGACTACGTGATAGTGCAGCACTCGTCGGGGGTTGCCTGTTTCTCTGCTTATGCTGCCGAGATAGATCTTTCCGGGCTGCATTTGCCGGAGCACGGCACTCCACGCGTTTCCGTCCTGCAAGTCAAAACCTCTGAGGGACAGCCCGTCCGAAGCGTCGAGCGAGTGGGGTCGGGTATCGGGCATGATGACACGGCGAGGCGCATGCTCCGTGAGGTTAAGGATCAGGTCGTACCCGAAATCCCAGTCCTTGCCAAAGGCCGCGTCGGGGCCGCTGTTCTTTTGACGGTCTCGCGTGACTTGTTCCAATGAGAAATTCTTGTTGAAAAGGAACCTGCCCACAGAAAGCACCAGTCCGCTACAATTGAGCCCGGGAGTATCGTAGACCCGGTCGGGCCGGTTGAAGGTCGTGAAATAGCCTCTATCGTCGATAGTTCCGTCGTCCCGGTAGGGAATTCCCAGGCACGTGTCCGCGATTTCCAAGGGGTTGGTCTTCTGGGCAATTCCCCGGTCGTACAGATACGCGGGCACGAAGATCTC
>JBMOME010000198.1:0-9265 GCA_049323095.1 Thermodesulfobacteriota bacterium | reverse complement strand
ACAGAGTCCGGACAAGCATCTCATACTAACTCTCAAAGTTAGAGAGCTACAACGAATTATGAAAGTCCTGGGCTCCGGCGACCACTCCGGGGCTTCGCCTCGCAGATAGTACGCGCATCGCTGCGCAATCATTTGGAGGGGAGACTCCTCGCCCCTCCAAACCACCCCCTACGTGAACCCGAGCAGGGGTTACCTCATGCCGGCGACTTTCATAGGACTACGCTTCGGCTTCCAGCCGAGCGGCGATCTTTTCCACAGCCGCGAAGATCGCGGGATCATCCAAATCAGGGGGCCGACTTTCCAGGTCCGCGGTCGCGATCTCCTCGGAAAAAGGCAAAACCCCAATCAGCGGTATGCCATCCATATTCGCTTGGAGAAAGGCTTCTTCCTTTTCGTTGCGGACCTTGCTCGCGACGGCAACGACCTTGTGCAGCCCGATATCCTGGGTGAGCTGCTTCACCTTGGCCGCGGTTTCGATGCTCCGACGACCGGGCTCGACCACGATGATAAGCCGGTCAACCCCTTGGGCTGTGCCGCGACCCAGGTGCTCGATCCCGGCTTCCATATCCAAGATAACCAGATCCTTATGATACAGGACCAGGTGCGTTATCAGGGCCTTGAGCATTACGCTCTCGGAACAAACGCAGCCTCCGCCGCCCTTCTTGATCGTGCCCATGACGAGCACCCGAACGCCGTCCTTGTCCCGGCCCAGCGCTTCGGGCAAGTCATCTACCTTGGGGTTCATCTTGAAGAACCCACCCACTGTTCCAGGCTTCGCGCCGGTCCTCTCCGCGATGAGTTCTTCCATCTTGGCTATGGGCACAATGCCCGTGGTGTCGATCCCCAACGCGGAACCAAGGTTAGCATCCGGGTCTGCGTCCACCGCCAGAACCCGGTAGCCCTTTCTCGCCCAATATCTGGCCAGGAGGCTGGCCAGCGTCGTCTTTCCCACACCGCCTTTTCCGGATACCGCTATCTTCATCGCGTGCCTCGCTCACAATTCAACTTCTCTTTTGCAGGTATTAATTTGCTCACGACACTCCGGAAAAGAAAGCTCCCGATTATGCAGGAATCTTGAGTTCCAAGCGATGGCCAAAGATCCTAGAGACAGCCTGGTATCTAATTCTTGCCCTTTGTAGGGGCAGGTTCTAAACCCGCCAACCTCGCGCCGTCACCCCGGCGCAAGCCGGGGTCCAGTGCAAAAACCCTGGATTCCTGCTTTCGCAGGAATGACGGTAGCAGATACCGCGTCAGCGCCAGACGGCTGAATTGCACGACACGCCAGCCGACGGGTACCAACAGCAAAGCTACGTTCCCTGCATCTGGTTCAGCTCCTGGCCGCTTTCAGCAGCTCCAACACGGCCATTTGTCCTGCCACGGCCATATCCTCGGCGCTAAAATAGAGGTCGGCGGTTTGATCGAACAGCACAGTTGCTTCCGCAGGAAACTCCTCGTCACCTTTCCACACGATGCACGTAATGGGCAAGTATGGGAAGTACGCCAGTTCCACCGACGCATCTCCCTGATCGAGGATCTTACCCCCGATCTTGCGCGCGGCTTCGATCATAGGGGCAGGGTCCTGGCCGAAAACGCTGATCAGGATCTCTTTGGTTCTACGATTGAACGCAGGCTCGTAGAAATGTCCTTCCTTGAACTCTCTAAAGTGCTTCAACTTCGCGGCAGGGACTTTGCCTTCCGCGTTGTTCAGGTAATGGATCGCCAGGATTGCCAGCCATATGGGCGCCTCTTCTCCGGTCGGGGAGACCGTGAACTGGAGCGAGTCCACATCCAGGATGATCTCTCGCTCCAGGTGCGGCAGGATGACCGAACGCCCTTCGTACTTGGCTCCGGCACGCGCGGCCACACGTGCCGGGTCCTTTCGCTGAAATATCTCCAGACCGATTTTGAGCGCTTGTTCGTAGTTGTCCTGCTTAGGAAGCTCAGGATGTGACAAGTCCTTGATGTTGAGCATGAACCCTAATCAAATAGTAAGACGCTGGACTGACTTGACGTTTTCCAGCGCCCTGAGAGTCTCCAGCGAAGGATCGTCCGCCCTGGAGTCCGTGTTCAGGAAGAGGAGGGCCTCTCCTCCTTCTTCCAGCCGTGCAAACTGGAAGTGAGAAATGTTGATGTGTCTCGCGCCCAGGGCCGCTCCGATACCGCCGATTACCCCCGGCCTGTCCGTAGCGCTTATGAGTAAGAGGTTGCCTGAAAGGTCGAATTCTCCCGAAAAACGCCCAAACCGGACCATTCGGGGCTCAGTTCGACCGAAGAGCGTGCCTTCAACCGCGTGCTCCTGATTCTCGGTGACCACGAGGAATCGCAGGAGCGAAAGGAAATTCTCCGCCTTGCTCACGCGGGTTTCAGACACCACGATCCCACGTTCCGACGCGACGACAGGTGCATTGACCTGGTTGACGTCGTCTTGCATCGCAGGTGTGAGGAGCCCGGTCAGAAAGGCGGTGGTCATAGGTTTGACATCCATCTCGCTCACAGCGCCGCAAAATTCCGCACGTACGCTCTTGATGCCGCTACGGACGATCTGGCCCATAAACAGTCCAAGTCTCTCGGAGAGGTCGATGAACGGACGCAAGACCAGGAGGGCTTCTCCGGAGACCGCGGGAGCATTGACCGCATTGAGCACGGTCCCGTAGAGGAGGAAGTCGCGTATCTGAGTAGCCACGGCAACGGCAACGTTTTCCTGGGCCTCTTTCGTGGACGCACCAAGATGAGGAGTGCAGATTACCTTGTCCATGTCGATGAGGCGACGGTTTTCAGGGGGTTCTACGGGGTACACGTCCAATGCAACACCGGCAACTTTGCCTGATTCCACGGCATCGGCCAGGTCCTCCTCATTCACGACCGGCCCCCGTGAACAGTTGATGATGCGGACGCCATTCTTCATCTTGGCTATGTTCTTGGCGTTGATCAGCCCTCTGGTGTCATCGGTAAGCGGTACGTGCAGCGTGATGAAATCCGCCTCTTTGAAAAGCTCATCGAGCGAAACCAGCCTGACACCCATTTGCCGGGCCTGATCCTCGGACAACACGGGGTCGTACGCTATCACGTGCATCCCAAGCCCTGTGGCTCTGTCCGCTACTATGGAGCCGATCTTTCCCAGGCCGACCACGCCAAGGGTCTTGTTGTACACCTCGGTGCCACCGAATTTCTTCTTCTCCCACTTGGCTGCCTTCATGGAAGCGCTGGCCTGGGGGATATTGCGGCTGAGCGCCATCATCATTGAGAGAGTGTGTTCTGCGGTGGTGACCGAGTTTCCACCCGGGGTGTTCATCACCACAATGCCCCGTTTCGTTGCAGCAGGGATGTCCACATTGTCCAGCCCGGTCCCGGCACGTCCCACAACCCGGAGGTTTTCTCCAGCCGCGATGACATCAGCGGTGATCTTGCTTGCGCCCCTGATGGCAACGCCCTGATACTGTCCCACAATCGACTTGAGTTCGTCGGGACTCAGACCGGACTTGACATCAACGTCAATGCCTTTGGCTTCGCGCAGAATCTTCACCCCAACCTCGGATATGTTGTCCAGCACCAAGACCTTCACGCTCCCTACCTCCTTGTGGCTATGTGTGTTGCGAGCCTATAGCGCCTCTGTGAACCGATGGGAATTCTCTTGTCACGTTCGGAAACGTGCATTGAGTCGCGGGGACCTGGAGATGGAAGCTGGGATTAGTGCTTCCGCCACGCAACCACCCGGGGTCGGAGCGTCTTTGGCCAGTCCATCAGGCAGTCTGATTCTGCGTCGAGTAGCCACGCGAATACGTGTGCCTTCACCGACACTCGAAGCAGTGCCGTGTCCCGTAACGCTCCCCCAGGTCGGATCATGAGTCCGGCGGCTCAACTGACAGAGGCAGAACCGGTTGATTCTTACCAAGAACGGGCCTGTCTGTCAAGGAAACGCCGTTGCGATCACAACTTCTTCCCATCTTTGCCGCTTGGAGTTGTGGGCCGTAAGAGAGAGTCTACAGGGCAAGTAGCGCGAACAGCATCCAGGCAGTCGCAAGCAAGAAGGGCAGGGGAGGTGGGTCAAGCGCTGTCGGATCCGCGAGGAACAATTCAACCTCCGCGAGTGGCACAGCAGAAAGATCTTCCCATGCCACTTGAGAATACTCGAGCTGAGTCCTCGGTCGCGCAGCCGTCTCATTTTCTTGTGGCAAAATCTCAGCCCAGGGGACGTTATCGGCCGATGTACCGGCCGCAGAGAGGTCGAGGTCGACTTCAGGTTCCGGCGATCCGGGTTTTCTCATGTATTCCTTATAGTCAGGGCTGGTCTTGTCCTTCACGGTATTTACCACACCTTTCTTTCATTGTGGCGGCAGGTTCGGTGCTTCTCTTTTCAGTTTTGCTGCAGAGGTTAACGTTGAACGTGTATTGCACAAACGCACATGTGTCAAGGTCTTTGGCCGCGCGGTTCGCGAGAGAGTAGAAGCCGTAGGGCGCCCAAGAGCTCGCGGTTGGACCGTTCGCCGGCCTCCTGTGTGCCAAACCCATTAAGACTTGCAGACACATGGCATCCTCGGATAAGGTAGTACTATAAGGTCTCCTCACGCGCCACGATGTGAAGCACGCCTCGCCAGAGGCAGTCCTATACCCTCATAAGGCCGGCACAAAATGGCAGAGACCGCGCCCAATCTAGGAAAGATCCTTATATGCGGCGATGAGGCGCGTCGGGTGGCTTATTTGGAGCAGGTCCTGGGCGTAGAATACGATGTCGGCACGCGGCTCGCTCGCGGGGACACAGTGGGGTGGGCTGTCGGCTACTCTCCCGATTTGATAATCGTGGACGTCTTGGGAGAGCAGGCTCTGGAATTGTGTCAACAACTGAAACGGGAATCGAGCCTTCTTGCGGTCCCGCTTCTTGTGCTGGCAGATGACGAAGAAATTCAGATCCAAGCGTTGAAATTGGGCGCCGCCGATTGCATGGCCAGAACCCTGAATCTTGATGTCCTCAAATGGAAAATCAGGAATCTGGTGAAGTGGCGGACAGCATACCAACGAGTCTGCGCGGCTGTCACCCGATCGAACGAGAAGATAGCCGAGCTGGAAGCATTCATCCAGATGGTGGCCCATGACCTCAAATCGCCCGCGGTAGCCGTTGATGGGTTTGTAAGGATGCTCAAGCGGACTTGGGTCCGCATACCCACCGACCCGCGGATCGATCAAATTCTGCACCTTCTATCGGGCGCGTCGAACACGATCCAGGACTTCCTCCACGATATATCGGGATACCTGGAACATGAAAATCTGCCGCTTGAGTGGAATTTGATTCGACTCGACATCACCGTGAAGGAAGTGATTGACAGATATCGTCCGCTGGTCGAAGAGAGAGGAATCAGGCTAGAATTGCACCTCAGAGACACGCCCGTGCAGATCATTGGGGATCGGCGCCGAATTGTGCAAGTGCTGGACAATTTGATCAATAACGCTATGGTGCACATGGGCAGAGTGCCCGATCCGCGTATCATTGTCAGGGTTCACGATGAGCCTGATTTCGTGATGGCCTGCGTTGCCGACAATGGTGTGGGGATTCCGCCCCAGTACCAAGAAAAGGTCTTCCGTCGCTTTTTTCGGGTTCCCCGGCCGGGGTCTGTGCCGGGCACAGGTCTTGGGCTCTTCATCTCCAAGTGTATTGTGGAAAGCCACCGTGGCCGGATATGGATAGAATCAGGAGATGAACGAGGTCTTCGGATCAGCTTCACCTTGCCCAAGGCCCAGGCCGACACGAGCAGCGAGAACCCCTGCGCATAGCATGGTTGCTACAAATAGGAAGAGGTCATGTCAGATAAAGAGATACCTGGAATCACCCTTCTCAAAAGGAGTAAAACCGTATATCCCGACAGCCCTGAGAAGGCTGTCCTGGAGACTTTTCCTAACAAGTATACGGCCAGGGATTACGTGGTGGAATTCCATTGCCCGGAATTCACCAGTATCTGTCCCATCACAGGCCAGCCTGATTTCGCGAGGATCATCATCACCTATGTGCCGGACCAGAAGTGCCTGGAGTCCAAGTCGTTAAAACTATATCTCTTCTCCTTTCGCAACACAGGGATGTTCCATGAAGAGATCACCAACCGCATCCTCGACGATCTGGTTAAGACGTGCGATCCGAAGTGGGCTCGAGTGCTAGGCCGCATGAATCCTCGAGGCGGTATCTCGATCGACGTGATTGCAGAGCACACCAGACCTGGATATGAGCCTCCAGCACATGTGCTGCACTCGTTTCGTTCAGAACACGTGTCGCCAACCAGCAGCGATGCCGGGTAAGACATCATCTTTGTTCGCGAGATCCTACTTGGGAATTCAAATCAGGCTTGACTTCGTCAAGCGGGAAACCGTAATCTGATCTCGCAGAAGAGGGGATGGAGTCCCCCGCATAAAACTGCCTGACCGGCTGATGACTCCTACCGTGGAAACCTAACGGTGGGAGTCCGGCGTCAAGATGGCCCACCATATGGTGGGTCTTTTATTTTGAGCACATTGGCGCACGGTAAGGCGCAGAGAAGCCGGAAGACTTTCAGCGAAGGGTCTTGGTAACATGTGGATGTGATCCACGAGATCCTGCGGAGGAGTGGATGGAGCAAACGTGGTTCGTGGCGACGGTATGGATCGGCATGGCGCTTGTTGCAAGCCTGATTTCCATCCGTACAGCGATTTCCGTCGCCTTGGTCGAAATATGTGTCGGTGTCATAGGAGGCAATTATCTTCTCTTAGACCCGCAACCTGAGTGGATCGGCTTTCTGGCAGGCTTCGGCGCAATCCTGCTCACGTTCTTGGCCGGGGCTGAAATCGAGCCGGAAGTTCTTCGCAAGTACGGCAAGGAAAGCATAGGGATCGGCATTCTCAGCTTCTTGCTGCCGTTTCTGGGAGCGATGGCCTATGCATACTACGTGGCGGGGTGGACTTCGGAAGCTTCCAAGATCTGCGGGATCGCTCTTTCCACTACTTCGGTGGCCGTTGTTTACGCGGTAATGGTTGAGACCCGCCTGAACAAAACAGACCTGGGCAAGGTCATCCTGGCCGCGTGCTTCGTGACGGATCTGGGTACTGTCGTCGCCTTGGGGATTCTCTTTGCCAACTACAGCATCTGGTTGATTCTCTTTGCTGTTATCACGTGTTTGGTGCTCATGATAACGCCACGCTTCGCTCGATGGTTCTTTGCCACCTTTAACGGACATGTGAGCGAACCCGAGATAAAGCTCCTCTTTTTCATGCTCTTCGGTCTGGGGTGGCTGGCGACCCATGCCAACAGTGAGGCGGTCCTTCCCGCGTATCTGTTGGGCATCGTTTGCGCGGGTCTTTTCCAAGAAAACCGGCAGATGGTGAGGCATCTACGGACCGCCACGTTCGCGCTGCTCACGCCATTCTATTTTCTCAAAGCCGGAACCATAGTGTCGATACCGGCGATTGCGACCGGGATAGGACTCATCGGTGTGTTGCTCGCGGTGAAGGTCGCGGCCAAATTCGTCGGGGTTTATCCGCTCTCCAAACTATTCGGTTTTTCCAAGCGGACAAGCTCATACACGACGCTCCTGATGAGCACGGGCCTGACGTTCGGTAGCATATCCGCGCTTTTCGGGTACACTCGTGGAATGATCACACAGGAACAATACACAATCCTGGTGACCGTGGTCATTGGGAGCGCCGTGATTCCCACGCTCATTGCACAGTGGTTTTATCAACCGACACACAAGGACCTAAACGGAGAATGGCAGAAATGAGCGTAATTGGTCCGTCATTACCCATTGAATCTCCTTGGGAAGGAGTCTGAAAATGCTGAAGAAGATACTCGTGGGGCTGGATGGATCCAAAGGATCTTTCAAGGCGCTTGAGGAAGCGCTGGTTTTCGCCTCTCTGGCCAATACGGAACTGCACACCATATCTGTCGAAGAAGTGCCCCGATTCCCCGGCACAATCGGGGAAGTCGTCGAAGAAAAGGAGGCCGCGGATACCAGGTTCGGCGCGGCAATCGCACAAGCTGAGAAGATGGCTCGCGATAGTGGAGTGACATTAGTCTCGCATGTGATCGTGGGCCACGAAGTCAAGACCATTGTGGAGTTCGTCAGCGAAGAGGAATTCGACCTTTTGGTGATCGGATTCATGGGACATTCAGCCATCTATGAAAGAGTCATGGGGAGCACGTGTCAGAACCTGGTGCGGCTGGTGCCGTGCACTGTGTTGGTGGTGAAGTGAACATTCTGCGGTTTCGCTGCAACAACGCTGTCGGACAGAACAAGTAGGAACGATTCGGCATGGATACCTCCGTGGATCAACGACCAGGGGTTGATGGGGCTAACATTTGCGACATATCACCATCCGCTGCGACAGGTTTCGTAGTCCTGATCGGGGTCGTCAGCCTCTTTTCCGACATGACCTATGAGGGAGCCCGGAGCATTACCGGGCCATTCCTTGCCGTTCTCGGAGCGAGCGCCACGGCTGTCGGGGTAATCGCGGGACTTGGGGAATTGATCGGGTACGGATTGCGTCTCCTATCGGGTTACGCTGCTGACAAGACGCGAAGGTACTGGTCGATCGTCTTCTTGGGTTACGGCATGAATTTGCTGGCGGTTCCTGTGCTGGCATTGGCCGGTCACTGGGAAATCGCTGCGATTCTCATGATCGTTGAAAGAATGGGCAAAGCGATCAGAACGCCGGCCCGTGATGTCATGCTCGCTTGCGCTTCAGACCGGATCGGACGAGGTTGGGGATTCGGGCTACATGAAGCTCTCGACCAGATAGGAGCAATTTTGGGCCCGTTGGTGGTGGCTGCGGTCTTCCACTTCAGTGGACGATATCAGACAGGGTTCGGATTCCTGTTGATCCCAGCCCTCATCGCGCTCAGTGTCCTATCCGCATCGTACAAGCTTTACCCCAACCCTCACGATCTTGAGTGCGCTTCCGTAAAGATTGAGAGCAAAGGCTTTCCAAGAGCATATTGGTTTTACGTTCTGGCCATAGGCTGTGTAGCCGCGGGATATGCCGACTTTCCGCTGGTAGCTTATCACTTCAAGAAAGTAGCTGTTATTCCGGACTACTGGATCCCGATCTTCTATTCCGTAGCGATGGGAGCTGATGCGGTTGCGGCACTGATCTTCGGACGAGTGTTTGATCGTATCGGATTCCCTGTGCTGGTTGCAGCTATTCTCCTTTCGTCGTTTTTCGCTCCGCTTGCCTTCTGGGGCGGCTTCTCAGGCGCACTTGTCGGGATGGCGTTGTGGGGCGTGGGCATGGGCGCGCAGGAATCAATTGT
>JBMOME010000197.1:0-9279 GCA_049323095.1 Thermodesulfobacteriota bacterium | reverse complement strand
AAAAAGGGCCCTCCCCGGAAACTCTTCCTCAAAACTCTTAGGCCCTGGAATCGTCCTAGCCCAGGCGGCCTATCTTTTCCGTGCGCACTTGTTTTCGGACTCGGCTGCTGAAAGCTGAGATTTGTTCTACATTTTGCGGGGTTACTTCACTCATAGTCAGGTCCTGGAAGGCTTCGGGGCCGCGGTCCACAAAAAGCTTAGTCAGCCAGGCCAGTGGGTACGCATTCTGTGCGGTCACGGCAAACCCAGCTTCTCGTACAGCCCAGTGGTTCCCGTTGAAGGAGATCGTCACGCCCTCCGCGGCTTTCACAAGGCGAAACGCATCCACGTCGGTGATGCTGTCACCCACGTACATGACGTCGCTAAGCGCCACGTCCTGAGCTTCAGCGATGATCCGGACCGCGTTGGCTTTTTCTCGTCCGCCAATCGGGTTCACCTCTTCGATGATCTTGTTGATCGTCATTTTCGGAAGCTGATCCCAGAATATGCGATCAAATTCCGCAAGCGTGGGCTGATCTTCTTCCGCAAGGTCATCGGGCCCGCGCGCATCCGCAGGCAGGGAAAACTCAGGGAGGTCCAGGATCACATCGTGGATACGCCGTAATTCCTGTTTTTCCGACGCAGGGAGGTCATACTCGTCCAGATTTATTGCGGTGCAAAATGCATTGCCGAATGGAAAATCGATTGCGTCGCAAACCGCAAGAACGTATGGCGAATAGCTGGTGCTTACGATATATGCGGGAACGAAACTGAGGATCTCTTTGAGAACAGTGTCCGCTTCCGGGATTATCTCGATGTTTTGCCGAGAGAAGTCCGTCATGGCCTTCTGGTCGAGCCCGAAGGCCTTGAAGAAGGGCAGGATGAGTCTCAGGGTATCCCCTGCCTTGTACCCGGGTTTTCGGACGATCTCTGCCAGGTAGTCATCGTAAAGGCTAATGCGTCGGAAGAATTCGTCTCCACGTGGAATGAAGGCGTCCGCAAGCTCCGCGGCGTTATCGTTCCTAGTTATCGGCCCTTCGCAATCCGTCACGAAGACCTTTTTGCGGTCGTTTGACATGGTCGCTCCTCGTTAAACGTCTTCAGACAGTGGGCATATTTCTCCTCAAACGGGACGCGATTTCCTGGAAAAATCGTTCGTCAGGATACGCGGCCCGGCCGAATCCCTCCAGACTCCTGGACGCGGCAGTGGCTGCGATTTCCAGACACGCCCGCAGATGGAAGCCTTGGATAAACCCTGCCATGAAGCCCGCGGCAGCCACATCACCCGCGCCGGTGCGATCTTTGATGATCGCTGGGCTGACTGCGGGTTGGAAGTAAGAAACATCCTTTTCAAACGCCAAGATCCCCTGTGCGCCCAGCTTGACCACCACGGTCGCCACGCCCATGCCCAAGAGTTCCATGACGGCTTGCTCCCTGTCGGACAAGCCCGTGAGCTCCATGAGCTCCTCTTCTGCAACAAAGAGCACACTGGTCTTGCGGAGCAAAGACGCGAGTTGTGTCAATCCTCGGGCGACATAGAGCGCGCCGGGATCGAGACTTACGTGCACATGAGCCGGGAGGCGCTCCTTCAGAGAGATCTGCGCAGCCAGGGGGCCGTCCGCGACAAACGAAGTCAGATGCACCCATTTGGTGTGGGTGAAATACTGCTCGTCCAAGTCCTCCGAGCCGGCTAGGCTGTTTGCATTGGGCAGAATCACAAGCGCTCGATCTCGATGCGGATCGTCCTCAGCAATCAGCGCAAGGCAGCGGCCCGAGGGCATATCACCCAGGCTGACGCGTAGATCCTCCGGTCGGCCCAAATCGTGCAGCCTCAGCAATCGTGCGTCTTCTTTGCCCGCAGATCCGAAGAACCCCGTGCGGAAACCCATCCTCGCCAAAGCGGCAATCATGTTGGCCGCGGACCCGCCCGGATCGCGGGCCTTCAGGGTTCCGCGGGTTTGCAGCTCAGGATATACCTCAGCGAACCAAGCAACGTCTCGAACGTACTCCCTGCCGGGCTCCAGCGCATGAGCACGAAGGAAGTCCTGGGGCACCTCCCAGAATTCATCCAGGTTAAGGGATCCAAAACCTATGACGTCCAGCGTCACCTGGGCCCCCCTTCTCGACTATCATCCGGGTACACGATTTTGAAAAGGCGGTAACGAGATGCTGCGTCTATGCCTTGGATTTCTTGCAGTTGAAGACCCATATCTCCGATGCCTTTGACAGCAGATGGAAAGAGATAAGGGTTCTTCGTATCTGCAAAAAGAAATCCAGGCTTGCGTCCCGTAATCAAGTGGCGGATGTCGTCCTCAGATTTGACCCAGGTGAGCGTTTCCGGCACGCCGGCCCTCGACAGAGGGATCGTACGATTTCCCGACAAATAGTGAATGATCCTCGGGTGGGTGCTCAAGACCGGGGCATTGGGAGCGTTATCTTTGAGCCACCGGGCAGCCGAAAAGAATGGGAGGCTCCGTCGAGATTCCGGGCCGTTAAATTCCAGCGCGGTGCGAGCGTGGTACATAGTCACGAGATTGTGACCCACATTCAGCAGCATGAGCACCGAGAAGACCACAACCAGAATCGACCGGGCGCTTACGCGAGTTACGCCGCTGCTGTTGAGCAGATTGGCGATCCTGACGAGGCCCAGCGCCAGCAGGACGTACAGCGCGGGCAAAACCATGATCAGATATCGACTGCCTGCTGACGACAACGACAGACCCGCGTACTGTGTGGCCACAAAGGGGACGAAAAGACGATCCCCTCTACGGAAGGCTTCGACCAGCCCCACCAGAATCACCGCGGGCACGATCAGCTCCACAAAGCCGGTCTTAATTGTCACGCCGGTGACGGCATAGAAAGCCTCAGGTACGTAACCCCACAACGCGCTGAGGATCACAGAGACTTGAGTCCCCCAGTCCCGTTCCGCAACTGCACTGTAGTAAGTTCCCTCACCGAACGACGCGGGGAAGGCTGACTTCCACCACTCCCACACGACCCATGGTGCATACGCGCACGCGAGGACCAGTGTGCTGAGGAGCACTCGCTGCGCAAGGCTCCGGCCTCTCCAGGCGCACCAGAGAAAGAATACCGCCGCGATGGGCACTGCAAGGCCGTTGATCCGAAGAAGGGGGGGAATCCCCAGGGCGATCCCCGCAAAGACTGCCGCCGGTAAGCCCCACGAGGAACTCCCCGCGCAGAGCGCCATATGAAGACCGAGTAGGCAGCTCAGGGCAAAAGGAACATCCGAAAGCATGAGCGTTGAGTTCCCAAGCAGCACGTGGTTGACGGCAAATGCCCCCCCCACGAGCAGAGCAGCGTTTGCTCCGCACAGTCGGCGAATGAGCAGATAACCCGCAAGGGCAGTAAGCAGTCCGCAGGCAGCCATGAGGCCGCGGTACGTGAGGAAACTCTCTCCGAATAGGGTCGAGGCCCCTGCCAAAATCGCGGCAAAACCGGGAGGAACCAGCGTATGAGGCTCCCCATTGAACACATATCCCTGGCCAGAGGCCAACGATCGGGCCAGAGAAAGATAGAGCGCGCTGTCGGGCGTTGCGGTCCAGGAGCCGTTTACGATGAGCAGAAACTGCGCAATAACGCACGCAACCAAGGCGATCCCCAGCTTGCGCGTCGGAAGACCCTGGAACACATTGCCGAGATCGCGAAACGGCGAAAAGACCGCCGCGGCACTCCGGCTGGAAGTAGGCGCGGAAACCAAGGAAGGACTACTTCCACCCTGCGTAGGAGAAATGCATTCTTTGTGTTCCAGTCCCTGCATGACCGTGCATTTTATACCGAATGAAAGAAAATGATGCTCGATTTTCCCTGAAGAGGCCGCTGTCCTTGGGGACGACACACCAATTCTGAAGCATTTCTCTCTGAGGGTGCCACTGCTGGCTTGTCCAGCAGCGTGTTCTCCATATGCACTGCTGGACAAGCCAGTCCCGCGTTTCGCGGGAGCACCCGAGTGGAGATTCTCTCGCACGTGATTGCCGACGCGCTCCGGGGCCCCCCTGATCCGGGCGTTTGTACCATCCGGCGGAGTGTTCCGACCGGCTTTGACGGCGGAGTCTTTTGGAGCGCGCTAGGGAGTGGGGGACGCAGTCCCGGTACATAATTTATTTTCTCGGAAAAAACGACAACATATGGGAAATTTGTAAAAAAAGGGTTGACAAATGCCAATGAAAAATATTTAAAGCAAACCGAGAGGTTGGTGGTGTCTCGGTCGCGAGTGGCGAGACAAAACGGTTAACTAGCCGATATGGCAGACCAAAAATCTACTACTGAGCCGCAACCAGGGCGGGCGCTTCAATTGGGCCCCTAAAAACACGAAAACGGCATCTAAATGGCCGTTTCGTGTGTTCCACTGGGATGGAAAAGTATGTTGAGAAGCGCCCCCCTCATATCACGATTTCTGTACCCTTCCAAGAAAAAGTTTGGGCCGCCTTCAAATCCACTGAAAAAGCTCTGTACAGAGCCTTCCCACTCGTGCTCATAGGACCGATCGACAAAGAGCAGCCCCGCCTGCCTGTCTAAAAAGGATTGTTCGCGGAATCAGCCTCATAGGCTGAGGAGTTCCGCAAGATCTACGCCGAATTTCCGTTTGAGGTAGAGCGTGAAAAACTCTGCGATCGTAGGCTTGAAAGGTCTGCGCAGCAGGCGCATCCCTGCCTCGCGAGGGGTCTGACCCCCTTTTCTCATGTTACAGCAGCGGCAGGACGCCACCACGTTGTTCCAATCGTTGGAGCCCTCACGAGCCCTGGGAATGATGTGGTCCACGGTGAGCTCGCAGGAGGAGAATTCGCGGCCGCAATACTGGCACACGTATCCATCCCGGACCAGGATGTTCCGCCGAGAGAATGGAACTTCCCTTCGGTAGATCTGGCGGATGAACTTAAGCAGTCGAACTATGGCCGGCACCCGGAAGGTGTCGGAGACCGTGTTCACCACTCGTTCCGAATCTTTTACGACTTCCACCTTGCCACTGAAGAGCAGGACCATGGCCCGTTTCCACGGTATGAGGCCAAGGAACTCGTACGTGGCATTCAATACGATGACCGAGTCCATTGACGTCAATGTGCAAGCCTTTTCTTTCAGGGATAAATCGGCTATGTCACCGATATGTTCATTCTTTTACAGAGGTGTCTGGCCAGTGTCAAGCACAAAGCAGCCCTCCCGAGAAGGTTGAAAGAGCTGCGAACAAGACCCCTTGCAGACCCCTATGAGCCCTCCAGCACGATTCGATGGCCGCTCAGGTTCAACTCCCGGATCGTGCCGTTAACGGTCTTCTCTTCGCCAAAGAGTGTCCGAAGGAGGATGGTCCCCCCATCGAGTTTTACGTAGTCCACATTCTCCATGAAGAGCTCTTCTTTGCCGTCCTTATCGATCATGTATGCGTTTGACTCGCACATCCGCTTGCCTCGCGTAGTTTGTTCTCATAGTAAGTGCCGGAAACGCTGGCCGATTCGCGACAGTTGCATCACGTCATTCCTGCGGAAGCACATTCGCGTTAAGTTAAGCAGCCCTGTTCTTTCGTCCGTCATTCCCGCGGAAGCGGGAATCCAGTCTTTTCAATCCCGCGTTCTGCGCGGGACTGGACCCCGGATCAAAGCCTGCCCCGGACAGCGATCCGGGGTCCGGGGTGACGGGTTGCATTTGAGTTAACTATGTGAAATCACATGCTAAGATCCTTTAAGTTAACGCCTGTGCGCGTACGCGGGAATGACGAGTAGGAGCCCACTGGCTACGCCGTAATGATTCAGTTACCAGCGGCCCAGTACTGTCATTGCGACCCCGCTGAAAAGCGGGGGAAGCAATCTCAGTGCTAAAGGAACGAGATTGCTTCGTCCCCCGGATCGAGTCCGGGGTCCTCGCAATGACAGGTAGCGTCAAAGCACCTCGCGTAAGTGTATGGTTACGTTACGCGCGCCCTTGGAATTCCTATCCCGTGGCCGAACTGCCATTATATCCGGCAACGGGTACATTCTATCGCATTTTGCCGTAGATAGCACATAGCAGGATGTAAGGACCGTCAGCCCGTCTGGCGCGCCCGCTGGATGAGCTCTTTGGCTTTCAAGAGGTGGCCCTGGACGGCCGTGAGTGAGTCCGGCTCCGCATCGTTGAAGAAGGTTATGATATCGTTACATGCCTGGTGCGTATGGGTGATCGACTCACGGATCATGGAGTGGAACAGGGAATACTTGGCGGGCGGTATGATCGCGAAGGTCTTGGAATCGAGGATCTGCAAGTCCCTTTTTACTGTATCCATCTTCAGCATGATGTCTTTGGGCACAACCCCGCTGCCTGCTTCGCTCGGGTCGTAGTCCTCGATCTTCAGGGTAGGGACGCGGGTGATGAGCAGAGACAGTTCTTCCAGAATAGGGGCCGTAGCCTTCAGATATTCCTTGGCCTCGGGTTGATCGCGGGCAGCCAGATCCAGGGGAGAAGGCAACTTCTCAAGTGGGGTGGGACGCTCAGGAAGCTGTGCAGCTTCGGGCTCCGGCGCGTCCGCGGTCGGTCTCTCTTCAACAGGCCCTGCTTCAGGGGAAAGCCTGCGGTCCGGTATTTCTTCGCGTGCGCGCACGGTCATCTGGGATGGAGTGGGCCCAGGTCCGGGGATAACGGCCATTTCTCGCCGGTGGGAAAAGGGAATTGTCGCGCTCACTTCCGCAGCGTCGGGCGCCTTGGACGCTTCCAGCGACGCAGCGGGGATGGCTTCTTTGGTCGGCTGGACTTCGGTCAGATCAGGGGCTTTGCTTGGGCGCAGCCCCTCTCTGAGGACTTCCTTTCTTAGAGGCTTCGATTCAATCAGAATATCGGGCGCCTTGGGTGTGGGAAAAGGGAAGACGCTGCGGGATTTGGACGGGGCCTCTTGCGCGGCTGGAGGCTTTACTTCGACCTCGAGAGGCTCCTTAGCCTGCACCGGTTTCCGTTCGGGCACGCGGGTTGCCGGCGGGATCGGTTCTTCTTTCATCGGAGGCGTCTCGGGCTCGGTAGTCTCTTGCGGCCGCGCCTCTTCCGGTCGAGGGGCCGGCTTAGCGCGAAGAATCTGCTTCATCTTGACTTCAGGTATAACTACCTTGAAGCCTGAACTCCCCACTTCGGCCACGGTGGGTTCTTGTGAACCTGATTGCGGAGGGGGGGCCTGGGCCTGAGCTATGGCCTGAGGAATAAATGCGAATGCCAGGAAGGCGCAAAAGGAAAGCGCGAAAAGCGCGCGCCCCAGAGTGGCGGCCGGCGCCGGCCGTGTGCGAACAGCGGAGTTTATAGGGGTCGGTCTCACTGGAGAGCCCCTCAAGACCGAATTAATGATTACGTCATAATTTTAGTCTGTTGTCGTCGGCTCGTCAAGTAATCCGAGAGATTGCCGGAGACCAGCCAGCTCCAAGCCTGGGGATTTCGCGGATTTCATTCTGTCGAGAATGCCGTTAATGAACGCCGACGAATTCTCCCCGCCGTACTTCTTGCCCAGATCTATCGCTTCGTTCAGGGTCACAGCCAGAGGTATTTCCGGAAAGGTGATTATCTCAGCGATGGCCATTCTCAGAATGTTTCGGTCGACCCGGTTCATTCGGTGGAGTTTCCAGTGATGGGAGAGTCGAGCGATAAGGTCGTCAATCGCTTCCTTGTCCCGGGATACTGCCGCGAGCAACTCGCCGGCAAACTCTTGCATGACTCGTTCCATGCGAATCACATGCTCGTCATCGGTGCTGAAATGCTCTGCGAGGAAGGGGAGAATAGTAGCAGGGTCTCGCTTTTGGGCGTCCGCCGCAAAGAGGACCTGGAGCACGAATTCGCGGGTTTTGCGTCTGGATGGCACAGGATGTTAGGGGTCTACAGACAGAGCTTACGTTTGGCAATCTCTTCAATCAGAGCTGCTTGAGCAGATCGGCCATTTCGATAGCCGCCATGGCTGCTTCTGCGCCCTTGTTTCCGGCCTTGGATCCGGCCCTTTCGATTGCCTGCTCGATGGTGTCAGTGGTCAACACGCCGAAGCTGACCGGAATCTTCGATTCGAGTGCTGTCTGGGCCACACCTTTGGCCACCTCCGCCGCGATGTACTCAAAATGAGGCGTGGAGCCCCGAATCACCGCGCCGAGAGCTATCACCACGCTGTACTTGCCTGACCTAGCCAGGTTCGCGACCGCTTGGGGAATCTCAAAGGCTCCCGGCACCCGGACGACAGTGATGTCTTCCTGGGTCGCACCGTGCCTCACCAGAGCGTCAATCGCGCCCGATACCAATCGGGACACGATAAAATCATTGAATCGGCTGGCAACCAGTGCGGCTTTTAGGCCGGTGGCATCCAGCTTTCCCTCGATGGCGTTCGTCATAGTACCTCCCCTACGGCAGCTTCGGCGCTGAAATCACCAGTTCGACTACGCCGGATGTCCGATCAGCAGTGCTCCTTGATCTCAAGCATATGGCCCATCTTTTCCTTTTTGGTGATCAAGTAGCGCAGATTCGTTTCACAAGGATCGACCATGATCGGGACCTGCTCCACAACTTCCAGGCCGTAACCCTCCAGGCCCACGATCTTTTTGGGGTTGTTCGTCATGAGGCGCATCTTGCGCACCCCGAGGTCCGCGAGTATCTGTGCGCCAATTCCATAGTCCCGGAGGTCCGGCTTGAACCCCAGGCGAACGTTGGCTTCCACGGTATCGCATCCTTGATCCTGGAGCGCATACGCCTTGATTTTGTTGAAGAGACCGATTCCGCGGCCTTCCTGTCGCATGTACAGGATGACGCCTCGGCCTTCTTCCGCTACCATGCGCATAGCCTTTTCCAGCTGAGGGCCGCAATCGCAGCGTCGGGAACCAAAGACATCACCGGTAAGACATTCGGAATGCACTCGAACGAGCACCGGCTCTTCCGGATTCAGGTCCCCTTTGATCAATGCAATGTGCTCCAGTTTGTCTACATCATTCCGATACGCGATGGCCCGGAACTCGCCGGAACTTTCGGTGGGGATCACTGTCTCCGCACCTCGTCGCACCAGCCGTTCGGTCCGCATCCGATACCGAATCAGGTCCTTAATGGTGCAGATCTTCAGATGGTACTGTTCCGCAAAGTCGGTGAGATCGTTCATCCGGGCCATGGTGCCGTCTTCTTTCATCACCTCGCAGATGACGCCCGCGGGCATCAACCCTGCCAGGCGGGCCAGATCCACGCTTCCTTCAGTTTGCCCGGCTCTCACCAGCACGCCGCCGCCCCGGGCACGAAGCGGAAAAACATGGCCTGGAGAAATAACATCATCGGGCTCGGCATCTTCGTCCATGGCCGTCAGGATGGTTACTGCTC
>JBMOME010000196.1:0-9279 GCA_049323095.1 Thermodesulfobacteriota bacterium | reverse complement strand
TACTCTTCGAGACACTGGACGAAGAACGCATTCTGGGCGCCATAACCAGCATCGGCATTGCTCAGGCGTGCCTGGAATGTTCGGTGAAGTACGCGAGAGAGCGCCGGCAATTCGGGCAGCTCATCGGCAACTTCCAGCTTATCCGCAACATGATAGCGGAAATGGCCACTCGCCTGGATATGGTGCGGCACTACACCTACTCTTTGTGCCCCCTCGTGGATCAGGGACGTAAACTGACCAAGGAAGCGTCCATCGCCAAGTATTACGCTTCTGTCATGGGCACCCGTGCCGCTCTGGACGCGATTCAAATCCACGGCGGTTACGGATACATGCGGGAGTATCCCGTGGAGCGTTACATGCGCGACGCGAAACTGATTGAGATCGGAGGCGGCACCTCCGAGATCCAGAAGATGATCATTGCGCGGGAGCTTCTGAAGGATTGATCCCCTATCCTTCTACCCCGTAGGAGAACACATGCAATCCCCGAACACGATGCTCTTCTCCTATGTGCCTGAGAAGAACGCCAAAAACTGTGGCGATAAAGTTTATCTGATAGAAGGTTCTCGGCGACTCACGTTCGGCGAATTCAATCGGCGTACCAATCAATTGGCCCGCGGTTTTCTTGCCCGCGGCTTGCGTTTGGGCGACCGAGTCTGCATCCTCAACCACAACGCGGTCGAAAACGTCCAAGCCTTCTTTGGCGCTCTGAAGGCGGGCGGAGTCTTTTGCCCTATGAATGCCCGACTGGCCCCGCCCGAAGTAGCAGCAATCGTCGCCGATGCGGAGCCCGCCTTTGTGATAGCAGGCCACGAATACCTACCCAAGCTCGCCGGGATTCCCAATCTCGATACCGGCAAAAACCTTTTTGTTATCGGCCGCGAGGGCGCTGAATCATTCGAAAGCCTCCTGGACGGCCACTCCGCAGAAAGGATCGAGCCCGACCGCGGAGACGACGACCTTGCGGCCCTCATCTACACCAGCGGAACCACAGGCAGACCCAAAGGAGTGATGTGGACTCATCGAAACCTTTTCTCGTCCGCTCACGCCTCGGCCATTTCTCGTCGTACCCGCGGCAACGACGTAGCGCTTGTGGCCGCGCCCATATACCAGGCTGCTGGGGTAGGCACCATCCTGGCGAGCACTTTCCGGGGCAATACCGTGGTTTTGTTGAACAAGTTCGAGCCGGTGGACTACCTGGCCACGATCGAGCGTGAGCGAGTCACCACCGCGTTGTTGATCCCGGTAATGCTGCTGAAGCTCCTGGAGTGCCCGGAGCTCGCGGAATTCGACCTTTCCAGCCTGCGTACCGTGTGTTATGGTTCCGCACCCATGCCCGTTAATGTACTCAAGCGAGCTTTGGCTCGATTTGATTGGCGTTTTGTAGGCGCGTGCGGAGCCACAGAGACCTCCGCCGGGTACATCGCTATCTTGGATGAACACGACCACATGCTGGATGGCTCACCCGAAATGGAAGCCAGGCTGCGTTCCATCGGTCACGAAAGCATTAATGCCGAGGTGCGCATCTTCGACGATGAGGACCGTGAACTCGCGCCGGGTGAGATCGGCGAGATCGTGATCAGGGGAAACAATGTGATGGCGGGCTACTGGCGACAGCCCGATCTCACCGCGGAAGCCCTTCGGCACGGCTGGTACCATACCGGTGACGTGGGGTATACGGACGAACAGGGCTATATTTTCCTGGTGGACCGGAAAAAGGAGCTGATCATCAGCGGTGGATTCAACGTTTACCCCAAGGAGATCGAGGACGCCCTACAGTCTCATCCCGCGGTGCTCCAGGCTGCGGTCGTTGGGCAGACACACCCCGTATGGGGCGAAACTCCCATAGCCTTCGTGGTGCTGAGACCGGGGAAGAATCTTCCCGACGAACAGCAGCTCATGGCCATTCTCAGGGAGAAACTGGCCGACTTCAAACTGCCCAAAGGCGGGATACATTTTATCCCCGAATTGCCGATGAACGCCGCAGGCAAGGTGGTTAAACATGAGCTCAAGGAGCTCTATCCCGAGCGGTTTATCTGATAGTAGAAATGGCAGTTGGGAATTCGTCCATTAGTCAGTAATTACCGGAGACCATGTGACACCAATGCAGAACACGAAGAAACATAACGGCGATCTACCAAAGCGGGGCGAGGCGATCGAGGAAACGTTCCAAAAAATCCGCAATATGCTGTATGCGAGCCTTCTAGCACCGGGACAAAAGATCATCTACACAGACCTGGCTCGACGCTTGAACGTGAGCGTTACCCCGGTCATACAAGCGCTCAACCGGCTGAAGACCTCCGGTTTTGTCACGTACGTGCCTAACAAAGGCTATTTCGTCAGCGAAATCACCGAACAAGAGGCTGCTCAGCTCTATGAGGCCCGTGAGGCTCTTGAGATATACATCATTCCTCGGATCGTTGAGAACCTAACTCCTCGGGTTGTAAGCCAATTCAAAGAAACGTTCAAGAAACACAGCATGGAAGCCGAAAATCTAATTGGCCGCCGGCTGATCCTGGTGGACGCGGATTTCCACCTAAAGATTGCTGACTTTGCTCACAATGAAGTCATCTACTCCATGCTGGAGGAGATCTTCGAGAAGCTCTTCCTCAAATATCGGCCTGAATACTTCAGCAACGACCAGGTTCTTGGGATAGTCCGGGAGCATCGCGCGCTCCTGGATGCGTTGAGTCGAGGTGATGTGCCGGGCGCGATTGACGCAACAAAGAAGCACATTGCCTCGGGCCGAGCACGGGTCATAAACAGCCTCCGCATTCGGCAGGCGCCGAACATATTATTGGGCGGAGTGAGCTGACATCAGTCCAGTTCGCTATTAGCTTGTTCGCGGACGCGAGGACGAGTGGGTGCATGACATGGTACCACCGATGAGTCCCGCGCATCGCGGGACTCATCCGCGCATTGATGAGTTTAGGCACGATCAGATCGGTCGCGAGCACCGCATCCTGACAGACACTTTCTGAATCAACGCGGTTCTCTAAGGAGACTCATACATATGACGTATCAACTCACCGAAGAACATCGCATCTTTCGCGACGCCATCAGATCCTTTGCAGAAAAAGAGATTGTGCCTCTGGTGGATGAGGCTGAAGAAAACGAAACTTTCCCGAAGCATCTGTTCAAACTTATGGCGGACTATGGATTCCTCTGCCCTCGATATCCGGAAGAACTCGGGGGCGGGGGCGCGGACAAGATAGCTGAGTGCATTCTGGTCGAAGAGCTCACTCGCGTCTGTTCCGGAATTGCCGGCGCTGTTGTCGCGCACACCGGCTTGGGCACCATGCCTATCTATCAGTATGGATCTGAGGAACAGAAAGAGAGGTATCTCGTCCCGGCCATCAGGGGCGAAAAGATCGCCGCGTTTGGATTGACCGAACCCAATGCCGGGTCGGATGTAGCTTCTCTTCAGACCAGAGCGGAACGGGATGGAGAAAACTACATCATCAACGGCGTCAAGATGTTTATCTCCAACGGCCCAATCTGCGACTACGTGGTGGTCGCCGCGTACACGCAACCGCAACGTCGTGGAGAAGGAATTAATCTCTTCATTGTTGAGCGAGGCACGCCCGGGTTCACGGTCTCGCCGAAGCTCAAGAAAGTGGGCAACCGTTGTACCGAAACTGCCGAGCTTGTGTTTGAAGACTGTGTGGTTCCCGCGTCAAATATGATCGGAGGCAAAGAAAGTGGCGGCTTCAAGCAGATCGATGACACCCTGATTTCGGGCCGAATTACTTACGGGAGCCGGTCCACGGGAACCGCACAGGCGGCATATGAGCTTTCCGCTCAATACGCCAAGGAGCGGGTGCAATTCGGGCGGCCTATTATCGAATTCCAGGCGACTCGCTTCAAGTTGGCTGAGATGGCCATGCACGTGGATATTATGCGTACGTATACCTATTACATCGCACATCTGTATGACCGTGGGGAAAACGTGCGAAAAGAATCCTCCATGGTAAAGCTCTTCTGCTCCGAGACCCTGCAGAAGATTTTGAGTGACGCCATGCAGATCCACGGCGGGTACGGGTACATGATGGAGTACGCGGTTCAAAGGCACTGGCGCGATGGCCGACTCTTCACCGTCACGGAAGGGACTTCCGAAGTGCACAAGATGGTGATCGCGAGAGAATCCGGCCTGTAATCGAGCCGAACTTGCGTCCGCTCGTGCGACGAACTGAGGTATAGCAGCTATGGACGTGAAGAATTTGTGCAAAGCCAAGGAAGAGTGGATTCGTGGCGACAAATCCCTTGCCAATCTGAATTGCCGGCAGACCGATTTCGGCGCCACCGTGGAGCCTTTGTACACGCCTGCCGAGCTAGAGGGTCAGGATTATCTCGCGGAAATCGGCTTCCCAGGCAAGTATCCGTTCACTCGCGGCATCCACTCAACCATGTATCTGGTGCGACCCTGGACCGTACGCCAGTATTCGGGTTACGAATCGCCCCAGGACACGAATCGTCGTTTCCGCTATCTGTTGGAACATGGTCAGACCGGCCTGAGTGTCGCTTTTGATCTTCCTACTCAGATCGGGTACGACTCTGACCATCCCATGAGCGCGGGTGAAGTGGGCAAAGTGGGAGTGCCGGTGGACACCCTCGAAGACATGGAAACCATCTTCGAGGGTCTGCCGCTGGACAAGCTCTCCACCTCCATGACCATCAACGCGCCCGCCGCGATTCTCCTGGCCATGTATATCAGCCTGGCCCGAAAGCAAAACCTGGACCCTAAGGTGCTCAACGGGACCATTCAGAACGATATTCTCAAGGAGTATACGGTCCGTGGCACGTACATTTTCCCTCCCAAGCCCTCTATCAGGCTGATTACCGACATTTTCGCTTACTGCAGCAAGCACCTTCCGCGGTTTAACAGCATCAACATAGCCGGATATCACATGCGGGAGGCAGGGTGCTCCGCAGTGCAGGAGATTGCCTTTAGCTTCAGCAATGCCATTGCGTACATCCAGGCCGGATTGGCCGCGGGTTTGGACATTGACAGCTTCGCTACGCGAATCAGTTGGATCTTCAATACCGCGAACAAGATTTTTGAAGAGGCTGCCAAATACCGAGCGGCTCGTCGCGTGTGGGCCGAACTGCTGAGAGAGCGCTTCGGGGCTAAAGATCCGCGTTCGTGGATGCTGCGCTTCCACACCCAGACTTCCGGCGCGAGCCTCACTGCGCAGCAACCCATAAATAACGCGGTCCGGGTGGCGTACCAGGTCCTGGCAGCCGTGTTAGGCGGCGCTCAGTCGATCGCGGCCTGCTCGTACGACGAGGCGCTCTCTTTGCCCACGGAGGAGTCGGTCCGCTGCAGCATTCGGACTCAGCAGATCCTTCTGGAGGAAGCAGGCGTAACGGACACCGTGGATCCTCTCGGTGGCTCGTACTATGTGGAAGCGCTCACCCAGCGGATGTACGAAGAGATCAAGGCTCTTATCAAACAGATAGACGACATGGGGGGAGCGGTGGCCGCGATCGAGCGTGGCTTCGTCCAGAAGGAGATCGAAACGCGCGCGTATGAGATCCAATGTGCAATCGAGCAGGGCCGGCGAGTAGTAGTCGGCGTGAACAAGTATCAGATGGAGGAAGCAGAGGACCAGCACGTCAGCCTGTTCCAATCGAATCCGCAAGCGGAGAAAGACCAGATCGAGCGTCTCCGCGCATTGCGGCAACGACGCAACCGAGACAAGGTGACCGCAGCGCTCGGTGCGCTGCGACAGGCCGCACAAGGCGATCGGAATCTGATGCCTCTCCTGATCGAAGCATCGGAAGCCTACGCAAGCCTGGGTGAGATCTGCGGCGTACTAAGAGAAGTCTTCGGAGAGTACAAACCCGTTCGTACGATCTAAGATCTTACTGAGCCGTGATTGGCAGAGCAGACTCGCTTTTCCACAGCGATTCTCAGAAACGGCCGCGAAAGGTGCTGTGCCCAAGTTCTTTCCCCTGAAAGGGGAGTACCTTGAGTAGTCCCGCGTCCCGCGGGATGAAACCCGTGGTAGACGGCACCAAACATGGCTTTCTTTCGACCCTGAAGGGGTCGACCCTTTCAGGGCCGAGCCGGAATAAGGGTTTGTGGGACGCGCGCTCCCCTGGGTTGCACCCAGGGCTACTCACAGTATTCCCCTTCGGGGAATTCCGGGAGGCACGGGCAACTTGTTGGAAGTGTCCTAGGAGTCGGTGGTGCGTGCCGCTCTCGGCTAGCAAGGCACTGGGATTCGATTCTGACGCCATTGACAATGGATGCAGCGTCCGACCGTGGCGGATCGAGGAGGAATCATTTCATGGCAGGTATTGTTAGGGCCGCGGGATACGTGCCCTATTTGAAGATGGAACGTAAAGTCATGGCTTCCGCGTGGGAACGAGGTGCTCTATCCGGGTTTCGCAGCGTGGCAAACCACGATGAGGATTCCCTGACCATGGCCGCGGAGGCTGGAGCCGCATGTCTGCGAGATGAAGATCGCTCTAGGCTGAATGGTGTCTTCTTCGCGTCTACCACCGCACCTTACCTGGAGAAGCAGGCCGCGGCGCTGCTGGCCACAGTACTGGATCTCGATCGAGAAGTTTTGACAATTGACTTCGCACATTCATTGCGTTCTTCGCTGAGCGCCTCGCGTCTGGCTCTGGATGCAGTTTCCGCAGGCACCGCGGATACGATCCTCGTGGCTGCGGCAGATACTCGCCAGGGTTATCCTCGCTCGGATCTGGAGCAGCAGTTCGGCGACGGAGCTGCGGTCGTCCTGGTGGGTGGGTCGAATGAAACCCTCGAGTATGTGGGCGGCTATGGCCTGAACGACTACATCACCGACGTATGGCGCAACCCTGGTGAAACGTACGTGCGCACGGGGGAGGGCCGCTTCATCACGAGTCTCGGGTATCTTGCTCTGATGAAAGAAGTAGTCGCCGGTCTGTTAGCCAAGCTTGGATTGAAGCCTTCCGAAGTGGACCGAGCGGTCTTAGCCGCGCCGGATCAGCGTTCTTTGAAGGACCTACTCAAAGCAACAGGTCTGGACAGGGAGGGTGTGGCAGCTGACTCCTTCCTCGGCGAGGTGGGGTTTACCGGCACTGCTCACCCGCTCCTGATGTTGGCCGCGGCCCTGGAAAAGGCCCGACCCGGCGAAACTCTGCTTGTGGCAGGGTACGGGGACGGTGCAGAGGCCCTGCTCTTCAAGGTTACCAACAATCTCGCGTCCGAGGTGGCGACGCCGTCCGTTCCAGGGCTGATAAACACGCGGGGCACACTGAATTCCTACGCGCGCTTTCTGAGCTACAAGGGATCGGTCGAGCCCTTGCCTGGCGAGCCTTTTCGGATCCTCCCTTCTGCATCCGCAACATGGCGTGAACGGGACTCGTTGTTGCGCTGCCGGGGCAGTCGTTGCCTGGAATGTGGAGAAGCAGCATTCCCGATACAGCGAGTCTGCAACAATTGCCGAAGCGTGGATCAATTTGAATCGGTGCGCCTGTCCAGTCTTCAGGGCAAAGTTTTTTCGTTCACTCAAGACAATCTTGCCGGCCGCAGTGACGATCCGGTGGTGGTGCAAACGGTCGTGGAAATGGAAAATGGAGCGCGCTTTTACGGATTGATGACCGATTGCCCGCCCGCGCAGGTGCAGGTGGGTTTGCCGGTGCAGCTCACCCTCCGGCGGTTCCACGAGCTGGGAGACTTTCATAATTATTTCTGGAAATGCCGGCCGGTCAGGTGAGCGAGGAGTAAGCCATGGGAAGCATAAAGGATAAAGTCGCAATCATTGGAATGGGGTGCAGCAAGTTCGGCGAGCGCTGGGATACCGGCCTCTCCGACCTGGCCATAGAAGCTGCTTACGAAGCGTACCGGGACGCGGGGATAGGACCCGAAGCTATACAAGCCTGCTGGTTCAGCACTGTTTACGCGCCTGTTGGTGGAATAGGGGCTTCCATCGCAGCGGACGCGCTTAAGCTGCGCAACATTCCCTTGATCCGCAACGAGAACTGGTGCGCAAGCGGCCACATTGCGCTGATTGAGGCGTGCATGGCCGTGGCAAGCGGTCTGTATGACGTGGTCATGGCCTTAGGGGTAGAAAAGCTCAAAGACACCGGCTATCCAGGATTGGGCGCAGGCCGCGGCATGAGTCCCGTGCTTGAAGCGCGGCGAACAGCGCCCGGGTCGTTCGCGCTCATCGCCAAACGCTACTTTGAGACCTACGGTCTGAGCAACGAACAGGGCAAGGAGCTCATCGGCCGCATTGCGGTCAAGAACCACGAGAACGGCAGCTTCACGCCCAAAGCGCATTTTCACAATCGAGTAAGCCTCGACAAAGTCATTGCCGCGCCGATTGTCTCGTGGCCTCTGGGACTCTTTGATTGCTGCGGCAACAGCGACGGCGCTGCCTGCGCAATCGTGACCCGCGCGGACCTGGCCAAAAACTTTCGGCCCGATCCCATATACGTCAAAGGCGTGGGGATCTCCATGGATTCCATGCTGCCCCACTTGCGACCGCGATTTGATTGGTTGCACTTTGACTCGCTGATCAACTCGTCCAGGCAAGCGTACGAGATGGCCGGCATCAAGAACCCGAGAGAAGATTTGGACTTGGCGGAGGTTCACGATTGCTTCACCATCACGGAACTGGCAATCTATGAAAACTTTGGGTTTAGTGAGTGGGGCAAAGCGCGGGAAGACGTAGAGTCAGGTTTCTTTGCAAGAAACGGCGGGCTACCTGTGAATATCGACGGGGGGCTGAAATGTTTCGGCCATCCCATCGGCGCCAGCGGCCTGCGCATGACCTACGAAGTGTACAAACAGCTTCAACAAAAGGTGGACAATCCGGAGCGCCAGATAAAGAATCCGCGGCGGGGCCTCTCACACACCTTTGGAGGGCCGCCGCAAATCAGCGCTGTAGCAATATTCGGCAATGATCTCGGATAACAAGAGTGGCTCGACCGCGATGATGCGGCTCTGACCACTTCAGCGGAGGCTGGTGGTGAAGATTGAAAAGGTATTGGTAATCGGGACGGGCACTATGGGCTCGGGAATCGTGCAGGTTTGTGCGCAAAGGGGCCTGAAGGTGACCATGGTGGACACTGCTCAGGAGATGCTCGACAAGGCCATGAAGACCATTTCCTGGTCGGTCGGAAAGCTCGCTGAAAAAGGCAAACTTTCCGAAAAGCCGGAAGACGTTATGGCGCGCATTACCGCTTCCACGGAGCTTCAGCCCGGCGCCGACGCGGATCTTGTGATTGAAGCAGTGTTCGAAGATCTGAAGATTAAACAAGAGCTGTTTGCCAAATTAGAAG
>JBMOME010000195.1:0-9286 GCA_049323095.1 Thermodesulfobacteriota bacterium | reverse complement strand
GAAATCCCCGTCACCCATAGTGACGACCACGCACGAGAATGTATCCCGTTTGGTAGCCACCTGGAGATCTGTTACCGGCGCCCAGACCTCGCCATCCATCACAGCGCCTTGAGCGTGAAAGCGGCCGACGATCTTCCAAGCGCGATTGCTGAACCAGAGGCTCTTGCCCACAGCGAGGCGCTCCTGAGGCACTCCCATCATGTCAGCAGCCATTGCGCCCACCATGATTTGATCCTTACCGGGTTCAGGCATGCGCCCATCGATGATGTTCACTCGGGGGTAAACCAGGAACGCCGCTGGTGTGATCCCACGCAACATTGCACGCCATTCTTCACCGTTGTGTTGGTCAGACCTTACGAAGATTGCCACGTGAACTTCCGGTGACACGTAAGCAACGCCGAACTGCGTCTTGATTCCCGGCAGTCCCGCAGCGACCACACCGGGGGTGCTGCTGGCAATCTGGCTCCGTTCCAGGCTTTCTTCGCTCCCCGCGGCTAGGAGGATGACGTTTGAGGCATCTCCGCCAACCACGAGCGAGCGTTCCATGCCTCGTACAAAGGCCGCGGCGGCAAGCACGAGACTCACCACCAGAGCGCCCGCAAAAACAATCAGCGCGAGGCGTTTTGGCGATCGGCCCAGATTCCGCACACTGTAGTCAAACGGAAGCAATTGCATTTGATATCCTTATTGTCCGTCGTTCCGCTCACCTGCTCTGAAGGCCTCTGGGAAGGCGCCGGGCCCGTCGCGAAGACCCGCGGATGATTCGTTGGCAGTTTGCGCTCGCCAGATGGCGTTTTTTGAAGGGGGTTCCGGGGGAAACTTTTTTGTAATCAAAAAAGTTTCCCCCGGTCACTCTTCAAAATACGGATCTGTCATGCGGCTCGGAAGCACGCAGCTATATCGCGGCGTGAAGCTTGCCATGCCGGCACCAATCCGGCGATCATGCCGGTCAGAAGCGACAAGGCCAGTCCAACACCGACAGATCCAACAGTCGCTCGCACGTGGATGCTAAGCCCTTCCACGGAAAAGCTGAAATTCGCCCACGAAGTGACGACCGCAGCGGCGACCAGACCAATAAGCGCTCCGGAAATGCTGAGCACCAGGCTTTCTCCGATGATCAGCTTCGCAATTAGGCTTTCGGTGTATCCCAATGTCTGCATGATCGCGTGATCACGGACACGATCCTGAACCGACAGAACAATCGCGTTGAAAACAAGAGCAAACACGCCTGCGACGCAGGCCCACCCGAGCCACCGTGCGAATCCCACAATTTCGACGATATCGGACGCGGCCCGGGCTACGAATGTCTTTTCCGGCCAGGTGGCTGTCGGTTCCGCTGCATCGCGAAACTCCGCATCAATGGCCTTAGCCACGCGATTCATCTGATCCGCATCCGCGACTGTTACGTTGAATTGCGTGACGATCCCCACCTTGTTGTCCGAGGCTCGTTGGACAAAATCGAGGTGCCCGTAAGCGGCGGCCTGATCCTGTGCTTCCGGCGAATGAATTGTCCCCGCGACGTATATGGTTATGCCCGCCAAATCTACTCGATCTCCCACCTTCAACCCGCGACGTGCCGCAAGCCGGTCTCCGAGAAGAGCGGCGTCACTGCGCCGTTTCCAGTCCTCCAGGGAGCCATTGATGATCTTCACGTGGCCGAATGCGCCTTTTTCGACAGCGTCAATCGGAACTCCTCGAAAAGTGACCACGTCAAGGCTGGTGCGGCAGTTGTTCACCGCCACCTTGATCGGAACCACGGTCTTCACTCCAGGTATCGCGGCAATGCGGCTTGCGTAATCCTGCGGCAGGTTGCTGGAATAAGGGCAATAGCGATCCTGGCGATATACGACCAATCGGGTGTCGGCTGAGGTCGCGTGCGTCGCCTCCTTCACACCCTGATACATGGCCTGAACTGAATAGAAGAGGAACATTGCCGTGGCTACCCCGCCAACTGTCAGCAGGCTTCGGCCTCGATGTCGAACCACGTACTTCACAACCAGTGGTAAGAAACGAAGAATGTGCACGCGCAATTTCCTCCCAATCGATCAGCGATGGACGGCCGAAGATGGCTCCCGCGCGGGTTCCACCTCGAGCAATTTGCCCTTGTCCAGGTGCAGAGTACGCTGGGCATATTTGGTGGTCTTGGGATCGTGAGTAACCATGATGAGTGTCCGTCCAAGGTCATGGTTAATTGTGCGAAGCAGCGTCAGGACTTCCGCGGCTGCGGCTCGATCGAGATCGCCCGTAGGCTCATCCGCCACGATAATCTTTGGATCAGACACGATGGCCCGGGCGATTGCCACTCGCTGCTCTTGCCCTCCGCTTAACTGCCGAGGGTAATGGTCATGACGATCGGCAATGCCGACAAGTTCAAGCGCGGCCGCGACTTTCCTGTGCCGTTCGGTACCGGTGAGGTCGTGGAGGAGCAAAGGCAGCTCCACATTTTCGTACGCGGTCAGCACCGGAATCAGATTGTAAAGCTGGAAGATGTAACCCACATTGTCTGCTCGCCAGTGAGCCAGTTGAGCATGTGAAAGCCGATCGAGCTGCACTCCGCCCACCGTGAGCGTACCGGACGTGGGCGAATCGATCCCTGCCACCAGGTTGAGCAACGTAGTCTTGCCGCTGCCTGAAGGCCCCATTAGAGCGGTGAAGGAGCCCTCTTCGATATCCAGATCCAGCCCGTTCAAAGGCGTGATCGTGGTAGATCCCTTCTGATAGGATCTCGTCAATTTTCGGCATTCGATAAGCGCCATCATGATCTCCGGAAATATGTAATTCCGCCTGAAGCTATTCCTTCACCACCTTGACTCGCTTGCCCTCGGCCAATTCTCCCGGCGAGCGGGTAATCACGAGATCTCCCGGCTGTAAGCCCTCAAGAACGTCAACCCACCCATTGGCTCGGACTAAGCCCAGTTTGACCGATCGTGCGGTGGCAACGCCGTGATCTCCATCAAAGTCCCGCACCACCCAAGCTGTGGGATTACCGCCACCTCCACGGAACGCGGCTTCAGAGGCGAACAGACGCTGCCCAGCCTTTTCGGAACCTGATTCAGCTTTGGCCAGAAACCTGACGCGTGCCAGCATTTCCGGCCGGAGCTGAGGATCGGGGTCTGAAAGAGAGACCTTCACCTCAAGCGTATTCTTTTGAATATTCGCTTCGTGGAGCACTCTGGTGACCGTGCCGTTGAACGTCCGATTGGGCAAGACCTCTGCGACCACGTGCGCCTGCTGGCCAACCCCGATCTTGGCGGCATCTGCCAGAGGCACATCTACCCTGACTTGCAGTCTGCCGGGATCATACAGACTCAGGACTCGTGCGGAGCCAGGGTTGTCTGAAATGACCACCACCTTGGATCCGGGTTCGGTAAGCCTTGCCATGACAACGCCGTCGATTGGCGAGCAGATCGACATGCGTTCCAGCCTGAGCTTGGCCTCCGCAAGAGCTGTCTTGGCCTGATTCAGGAGGGCCCCTTCCTGGAGGACAGCAGCCTGCGCTTGATCCAGCTTGCGCCGCTCCTCAGTGCGCAGCTCCATATGCTCTCTTGCGGCCCGGAGATCGGCCTGATGCTTGGCTATGAGCTCCTTCAAAGCCGCGTGGCGCATACGGGTGGCTTCCAGCTTGGCTTTCTGTGAATGGAACTCCGTGCGGAATCTGACCATTTCGGAGTCCGAAATGGAGCCTGATCCGTGCAGCCCAACCCTTCTCTCGTAGTCGCTGCGGGCATTCTCCAATTTAGACTCATCCATGGCGATCTCTGCAGCAAGCTGTTCCACAGTTGCTTGAGCTTCAGCCAGCTGAGCCGCGGACACATCAACGGCTCGCTTGCGTTCCACTGGGTTCTCCCATTCGGTCTTCGCCGCTGCGAGTTCCGCCCGCATGGCACTCAAGGAAGCGTCATGTTCTCGGACCTTGGCTTCCGCGCGCTCCACAGCCAGGCGAGCATCATCGTCCACCAGCCGCACCACCACCTGACCGGCCCTGACAGGCTCTCCTTCCAGCACGAGGAGCTCTCGAACCACGCCGTCAGCCAACGCAGTCACGTAAGACTTGTACGGATCCGCTTCAATCCATCCGGCAGCTTGCACTGTCACTGCACCCGCGATCGGTCCTTGAACGCTCTTCAGCACAACGGGAGTAGCGTGCACAACCGCAACCGGAGCCATCTCCCGGTACAGTGTGGCGCCAAAGAGCACCACAAATCCTCCCAGAATCGCAGCAGGGACAAGCACCCTCGTCTTCCAATTGAAGCGGGGACGAGGAACGGCCGGCTCCGAGTCTACGGAAGGTCGGTTCTTCGCCAGCGCTGCGAGGTCGGCAAATCTATTCTGTGCCACGGTCTTATCTGCCTCTCAGTCAGAGAGCCTCGGAATGAACGCACAATGTGTGTTGAATGGATCTCTACCGAGGCTGATCCGAGCCGTTGCCCTGTCCGACAAGCAAAACGCTGCCAGGACGGTTAGGGCTCACGCGAAAACTACGGTGAAGGGCAGTAAAATAGTGGGGTTAGGCTTGCGGGGGTCGTAGAAGAAAGGAGGAGAAATCCGATGATGGAGGAGATTGATTCACCATTTGCAGGGAAGAGCATTCGAGCAGTCGGAACGAATACCCGGTTGCTGCCGAGGCGAAGGTCAGCGTTTGGAACACTTTGCAGCAGTTACGTTCGCAGCATCCCCGATCACTGAGAGGGCCGGGGAGGTCGTCGGATTCGGAAGGTTCACCCAACGCGGCGGCTTCCGCTTGTTCCGAAAACACGGCGCAACACGAATGATTTTGGTCGCACGAGAGGACGCGCTCGCTCGATTCAGCCTTCGCGGGGGAGCAGCACGAAGGTCTCACCAGTGCGTGACTGTGAGCCCCTGAAATACAGCCGGCAAGCAGGATACAGAGCAGTCGAAAGGCCACGCGATGCTTCATGCCTTGATCCTCACAGAAAGCAGAGTATGGAACTTTATTGATTTTGTCAAGAAAATCTCAGGCCTCTTTGTAAGTATTCAGCTACGCGGGACAATTGCCGCTCCGTGTCATTGCGAGGATTCCAGACTCGGTCCGGGGGACGAAGCAATCTCTGCCTTTTTCCACTGAGATTGCTTCCCCCGCTTTTCAGCGGGGTCGCAATGACAATCTTTCGCTGCTCGTAACTGAGGAGTCACGTCTCGTTTGCTATGGCCTGCTCGTTCTGCGGATGCTATAAATGCACGCATGGAAGTGCACTTCTGCAGAGGCTCAATTCAGAAGCCGGATGGAAGCCGCCATGAATGCGAATGGGCTGTCACGCGGCTTGGCATCTTAGCGCTGTCTGATCGCGGAGCCCACGAATTGGAGGTAATCCCTCCGGAATCCGTAGTGGATTCTGAAACCATTGTAACGGTCGATCTGGAAGGCCTCGACGAAGCAGCCCTCCGATTTGTCGTGCGTCGCATCCTCAAAAAAGGACATCTCAGCAAACCGGGCGTAAAAGGGAAGGGGGACGCGGTACTCTTCGTGCTGGTGAACGAGGCCCTGCACGATCTTGAGAGCCTCAAGCAAGAGGAGGATCAGTAGCGAGCTAGTCGCACCGATTAATCAAGCGGAAAGGCAGGAATTCCATCGCCTTTCCGCTGCAATCATGCCTGCGCGGCCCGAATCTTGCCAAGACGTACCGGCTCTTGCCGGCCCCAACAAATCAGCCGATCGCCGCGTAATCCCGCGCAAGAGACACAAAGCCAGGCTCACATCCTTCAGGAGTTAACAACCCACTGTGGGACATGCTCCGAATATGCATTGTCCGAGCACAAAGGGGGCCCGCAAAATCGAGCCAAGGAAGCCCCACGGAGTATCTGCCGGAGTAACAACCGGACAAGACGGAGCAGGCGTCGCCGCTGGAGCTGAGGCTACAGGGCTCGCTGGGGGCGGGCTCACAGTGCCACTCGTGCCCCCGGCTGTTGCGGGTACGCCCCACGAACCTGCAGGAGCAGTCGTGTAAGGCACGCAGGTGGTACAGACTGCCCCTGTGGCGCCTGCACCTGACGTGGCCGGCACGTTCCAGCACTGAACACATGTCGGAACAGTGGGAGCTTGAGCCTGGGCTAGCCTTGGCTTTATCAGGTTAGTCCCGCGTGTTGCGCTACGGGTATCGGCTTTTTGTACGGATTTCACTTTAGTCGCTTTTGATGTTGTTCCGGCGCCGAAATTGGGTTCGGGCCAGGTGGCATTCATCAGAAACAGCCCGGCCGTCAGGACAACCAGTACACTGAAAAATCCTATAATTTTCATGCTGAAAACCTCCAAATCATGCCTTGGAGCTTCTGTACAATCTACGCTCTCGCAATTTACCTATTTTAGATGCAGTTTCGCGGAGGGGGATTCGGGGGAGGGTAAGCCTTCAGCTTCGCGGGGGGAGAGGCCGGCAAGGTTGGTTCGAGAGAAACCCCGCGGCCTAATGTCGTCACCCCGGCGAAAGCCGGGGTCCAGGACGTATTGAAGAACCTGGATTCCTGCTTCCGCAGGAATGACGGGTTGCTGCCTTTTGCTTATTGCCTCCCCCGCGTAACTGAATGGTTGCGGGCGAAGGGGGTTTCCCCTTGACAGTGGAGGTTCCGGTCATTATCCTGGTCCGGAAAGATCCTGACGTCCTTGGACGACAGGATGCTTTTGGTCCGTTTCGGGCGGGTAGCTCAGGGGGAGAGCACCGGCCTTACAAGCCGGGGGTCACAGGTTCAAATCCTGTTCCGCCTACCATTCAGGCGAACCTGAATGGCGTTACGCCGCATCGCGGGGGCGTAGTTCAGTTTGGTTAGAACGCCGGCCTGTCACGCCGGAGGTCGCGAGTTCGAGTCTCGTCGCTCCCGCCACATAACAGCCTGATATCACAAGGAAGCCAAGGAGTCAGGCTTCCCTGTTTTTGTTTAGGCGAATGATCCAGGGTGCCCAAAGGGCTCCCACGAGAAATGAAGGGTGTCGCAGTGAACTCTTGGGCGGGTAGCTGCTCCTGAGTCGCGTATGATGTACCCGGAATTCCACTTACATCCCAAGAGACAGCACGTTGAGCGACGAGGATTTTGGCTTCTATCAGCTCGGATTGCCTGCTTGAAGTCCAGACAAAGTGAGCGCCTCTGACATTGGCTTAGGGGGACAACGATCCTGACGGGAGCGAACTTGGCGAAACTCGCAGCATTGAGGATAGGCTTCATAGGATAAAAACCATGGAACAATCAGGCTCTGTGACTCGGCCAAGACGTCCTGAGATCTTCATTTCAGCAGCCAGCGCGGATTTAAGGAGTGCTCGCGGGTTATTAAAAACTGTATTAGATACCATAGGATGTCACGGTGTTTCCCAAGAGGAGTTCCCTCCTGACTATAGACAGGTGGCTCAGATGCTTAAATCTCGTCTAGAAGAATGCGATGCAGTCATCCACGTTGTTGGGATCTGTTACGGAGCGGAACCGTCAGAAAGGCCCCAAGGTGCACCGAGGCGGAGCTTCACCCAGATAGAATATGATATCGCACGCGAGATTGGTAAACCGATTTATGTTTTCGTTTGTGCAGAAAATTATCCTTTCGATGCACATGCATTAGAATCAGACGATTTATCTCGACTTCAGTGTGAACATAGAAATCTTTGTTTATCCCAGCAAGAGGTTCGAGAGCGAGTATCCACGCCAGCAGACTTGAAGACCAGAGTATCGCAGTTGAGAGAGCCTTTGTTGTCTTTAGAAAGGGAGATTCTCGAATCCCGCAAGCATCTTGTATCAGCGACACGCGCGTCACTTCGGGCTAAACTGACGCTGGCGATGGACTTACACGCTCGAGATGAAGTCAAGGAAGCTCATACTCTCATTGAGGAAGTCTATCATCATGCGCGGGCCGAGCGCCTGGAAACAGAGACACTTGAGGCTGTACTATCTCTGGCCTTTTCCTCATCCGTTAAAGACGATTTCAAGGCGGTGAGGAAGAAATTGTCTGAGGCTGGAAAGCTCATTCGCGGTATTGATTCTCCGTGGCATCTCATTCAATATCGCAGACTGAAGGCGAAGGTCTTGCTACATCAAAAGAACCTTGCTCAAGCCGAGAAGGAACTCCTTAGAGCCATTGCCTTGGTTGATGACAAGCAGCAGGATGTTCTCCATATTGGATTGATGGCGCATGCAGACTATATTCACCTGTTGTGTGCACATGGGCGGACCGAAGAGGCTTTAACAAGCGTTGACATGATAAGGACATTCCTCGAAAAGAGTGAGAGTGCTCTTCCGAGTCCATTCGTCGCTGCCATTGCCGAAGCATGCATTCATTGGGCTATCGCTTCGGAAAACGAAGAACTACTCAATCGTTTTGTTCAAAACGCTGTCGAGCAGGGTTCAGAGAAGGAAGCCGCCATTCCCATTGCTCATGCATTGCACGACTGCGCCAATGGGGCAATGGGAATGGGGCAGCCGACCTTTTCTGTTGCCTGCGCCGAGGCTGCGGCACTTCTGGGCCGAATCGCGGAAAGAAGCGACATATCTTTTGCTGCCGAATATACGGCCGCAGCAGTTTTCATCAAGAAGGAGGATTTCAAAGAGGCTTACCAACGATGTCTGCGCTTACTGGAAACGGGAAAGGCATTGCAGGAGCCAAAACTTAAATTCGCTATGTTTCATCTCCTCTCTACCGCGAGTCGACAAATTGGAGATAGGACTACAGCGGTCGAAGCCGCGCAGAAGGCTTTGCGGGACGCGGAGGGAGATATTTCTGCGATATGCCTCAGTAAGATGGCCTTAGCCGAGGCATTACGGGACTCCGGCAAGGCTAAGGAAGCGATGCAGGAAGGAGATTCAGCATATGCTTTATCGGCTAATGCTGACCTTCCCCATGCATTTATTGAACAGCTGTTGAACCTTCTGATAGATTGCGCCTCCATTCTCGCTGAATGGAACTCTGCAGAGGACTATCTTGGACGACTAAGATCCATCTCAACAATACGATCGCATCATAAAGATCATATTGAAGCATCCGCCAATCGCATCCGGTTTCGAAAAGCGATTCACGAGGCTTGCACTACAATCATGAATGAGGGAATGCCACTGTCAGCAGCAAGAACTGAAGGTGCTGAGTCGGTCCAAGATGCGAATGCACTGTTAGTCAAAGGTGTGATCGATGCATGGAAAGCATACCCGAATGCGGCATCAGTCTTCTATGACTACTGGGGAAGAGGAAATCTTGCAAGAGCAATGCTAAACATGCACGCATTTCCGGGCACTCTCAACATGACCATCGGGGTGCATACAATCGATGAGGCCAGACGCGCAATTCGACTATGGGGTCTAA
>JBMOME010000194.1:0-9362 GCA_049323095.1 Thermodesulfobacteriota bacterium | reverse complement strand
CGCCACCTGGGGAAGAAGAGATGCATTCTTGCTCATCGGTCACCCGGCAATGAATTGCCGGGCTACTATCAATCGCCCCGTTGGGGCTTCAGCGGAGTACTCTACTTTTGTGAAGGCTCATTGACATGACTTGCCCAGGATGACAAGAGACTTGTGGCCAAATAGCCAAACGCATAGGTTCGGGCCGGAGCAGGGATCACAGCTCCCTCTTGATAAGTGCGAGGAGCTTTTCGGCCTGTTCCCATGAATCCACATCAACCTGAATAGAGCATCGTTCGTCCTGAAAACTGGCGGTCGGACGAATAGACACTCTCGAACGGTCGGCCAAGCGAGAGAAGCGACGATGGAATTCAGCTTGTCGTTCAGCCATCTCGGGAAACTTCCACTTATGGAGCAGGGCTCGGAATTGCGCGGCCTTATCCGGGACCGGGAGCTCGTGATTCTCAAGGATTCGCCTAGCCTGCTCCTCTTCAAGCAATGCCTCGATTTCGCGATCCGTATGCACTGAAAGATCAAAGAGCTCGCCGAGCACTTCTTCGGTCTTGTTCACGTTCAGTCCTAGGTCCTGAGCAAGCCTTATCAGGCGCTGCCGCTCTTCCGGCTTCATGAGAGTCAGCAGGGCCGCGGTTTTCTCGTTGATTCGGCCAAGTGCAAGGCGTTCCAGCACGTGATCTTCCAACGAACCTATGGCCTGGAGCCGGTCGATCTTTGGGCCCATCGCGGGAATTCCCAGGGTAGGGAAGAACTCACGAGCTGCCACGTCTCTCGGATACAACTGGAGCAACCGCATCACCACATACGCAGTGGCAGCTTTATCAAGCGGTCGTTGGGCCACGTTGTCCCAGACAGCCAGAGCGTACGCCTCGGATTCAGCAATCTCAGGAGTAAGGGCTGTGACCTGAACGGAATTCATTCCGAGCTGCGATGCAGCCTTGAGTCGCCGGCGCCCGAGCACAACTCGGAATCGGCGATCCGGTCGCTGCTGAACAAGCGGAGGATTGATGATTCCCACAATGCGAATGGACTGCACGAGAGGCTGCAAATCGTCATGACACGGGACAAGGTACGTCCGGTCGTCAAGATCGATCTGATCAAGGCTGATTGTGAGCTCTCGCGTGCGAGACCGCCAATCCACGATACCACTCCGCTTCGTTAGTCTTACCTTTCTTCTCGCAACCTAACGCCACAATTTCGCATTTGCGGGCAAGCTCCCGAATCGCGGCTTGCCGGTAATCAGGCCGCAGATCCTGTCGCTCCAGGAGCTTGAGTATTGCCTTGATTCGGAACCGATCTATGGCCGGCGTGACAAGAGAAAGCTGATCTGCGTGGCCGCCGTGCTTGATTACCAGAGGCTCGGCAATGAAACGGACAGGGTAGAAAGCGGTGAGCCTTAGCCATAGATCATAATCTTCCGCAGCAGGTAGCGATTCATCAAACCATCCCGCCCGGTCCAGCAGCGCTCGCGAAATAATTACCGAAGAAGGACTGATCAAGCAGAGCTCTAATGCTCGCTCGAAAAATCGGCCACCCTGTTTGGCGTGTTTCACCTTTTGGGAAACATTCTTGCCGTCGCGAAGCCAGATTTCGTCCGTGTGACAAACGAAGGTTTCATCGCCGGGCCGGAAAAGATCAACCTGCCGTTGGAGCTTCTGCGGAAGCCACTCGTCATCCGAATCGAGAAAACTCACCAGCTCGCCGCTGGAATGCCGTATGCCAAGATTGCGAGCTGCGGCCACGCCTCGGTTTTCTTGGTAAAGAGCGACTAGCCTGCCTTCATGCCTATCAATCACATCTTGAGTAGTATCTGTAGAACCGTCATCTACCACGATCAGCTCATAATCGCGGAATGACTGCGCCAGAACCGAACCTATGGCTCGCTCCAACAGAGGAGCTCGATTGTACGTCGGTATGATCACCGATACGAGAGGCATGACGGGTGCCTATGGCGCATTTGGCAAGAGGTGCCGGGGGAACCCTTTTCTCGGTAGAAAAGGTTTTCCCCGGACCCCTTCCCAAAAGACTTCATTATAGTTGCACACGACACATCCTGCCCTAATCGGACCAAGGGTTTAGGTGTCGATGACGTCTTTGTCAGAGCATACAGGTTCTGGGGTGGCATGTCAGGAGGGTCGTCGTATACTTCTTGCCAAAATCATTGCTTTATGAGGTCAGTGAATGCAAGAATCTCAGTGATGTCGAGCAGGAGCTTCACATTCTTGATCGGTTGTTCCCGAAACAGATTAGAGCACGTCAGATCGATTTGAGTCTCGTGTCCCCAACATCCTCAGGTCGCTTTGGATATTGGTCGCTGACGTGCTTGAAAAATCACAGAAGCGACCAATTCTATAAATAGACCATAAATCATGCCAAAAACTAAAGTCAGAACAAAGAGTTTTTCGGGATATTGGGGCGTCAGTAAGCAGCTAAAAGCCAGCGGCATGCTAAAAAGAAAACCCATAACCATGCCATGTATGCTCCAATGGTACAGGCTTAAGCCGCTTATCCCAATAGCAAATCCCACCAAAGTTCTGTTGCAAAGTATTTCGCCGATTGCCGGATAAGGCAGTTGTGTGGCAACTTTTGAAGCGAGACCTGCTTCAATATCAGCTACTATGCAAAAGAGTCCGGAAAGTAAGCCACATATAGTGGCAACCATAACTCTCTTTTTCATATGGTGAGTTTCCTAACGAAAACTTGAGGCAGTGTCGGCGCCGAAGTCTTACAAACAGGGCCTACCCGGCGATTGCTGCGAAAGCCCATAGTACTACATTGAAAGGCTCCAAAATTCACGGTCGCGCGCAGGGCGGCTGCCGCTACCACGAAGACCTCAATGCCGCTCACTATAGCTGTAGCTCCTACGTTCCAAATGAGGTTCGGCCGCATCCGCCGCGCCCCGGTCTAGCGGTCACTAGGGGTGGTTTTGCGTCGTAGTATGCCTGAATTTTTCTGCACGCGTCGTCCTTGACGGTTTGCCATGTGCAAAATGCCGCGGTCCTGATCCTCCCTGTGTCCACATCTTCGTACGCGAAGACCGCGGGACAGTCCCTGACTCGTGCATCTTCAAGCCCGCCCTGGTCCTCGTACGGAATCGTCATCAGGGTGAGCACTCGCTTGAACGCGGTTCGTTCGCTCAGAATGCGGTCTACTTTGCGCCCGCGAACGAGGTCGAAGATTGCCGCGGCCGCGTTCCGGAACGTCCGTTCTCCGAAGACTGCTTTCAGGTTCAGCGCTGAAGCCATCAACTTCACCATACGGAGCAGCGTTGTCACGTCGAAAAGCTTCCGCCTCAATCCGCGGGGAGGTAGGGATGAGGATTTCTCAAGGAGTCGTGTGTCGAGCTCTCTGAGTGAAACGAGCAGCGCGGAGAGCGGCTTTGTCAGGTATCGGGAGACCGGGTGATACCGTTCTCCGTCTGAAACGAGTAACGTGGCGCTCTCGCAATTCGGATGAGAGCCGCCAAGAGTTTGTTTCCCGAAAAAACGTGACAGGACCTTGAACTTCATCATACCGGTCGGCACGAACTCGATGCCGGACAGCATCCGCTCAAAGATACCTTCCACGCATTCGGTGGTGGTCGGTTCCAGCTTGACCGCGGTGGAATCCCAACAGGGTGTAAGCGGCACAAATGCCCAGACAGAAACGTGTTCTCGGTATTCGTGGATGAACTCCATGAGTTCGCCCATGTTCGTGTCATTCACTCCCGATGCCACGGTGGTGACGATCACCAGCTTATTCACACCGCAGTCGATCACGTTTTCCAGGGCCCTGCGCTTCACCGCGAGCGAGTTGTCACCTCGCAGGGTGTGGTACACCTCCGGGCGAGTCCCGTCGAAGCCGAAGTTCAGTTGCACGCCCATGGAGCAGAGTTTGTGGCAATAGTCTCGATCCACCAGTTTGAGGCCGTTGGTGAAGAGCTGCACCTGAAAGCCATAAGAGCGAGTCATCCGGACAATATCGAGGAACCGTTCGTGAACCGTGGGCTCGCCGCCGAAAAAACAGATATTCGGCTTAGGATCGTTGTGCTGGAAGTGCCTGAGGATGTTCTCAAAGTATTCCAATGGCGGATGGAACGTGAACCCCATAGCGTCAATATACGCCAGGCAGATAGGGCAGCGCTGATTGCAAAGATTAGTCACGTCGATCGCAACCGTGCTTGGCTGTGTGTGGGCCTGATGGTCGCACTGCGAACAATCGAGCGTGCACGCCTGGAACGTAGGCTCTTGATAATCGGTGACGAGCCTTTTCCAGCGCCATTTGCGCGCGTCTTTACTCACGAGGGATGCGCTCCGGCCGCATTCCCTGCAAAACTTGACCAAGTACGCCTTATTTTCGCGGATTTCGTACGCCGCGTCTGCCGGGCGTCCGCACTTTTCACAAAGACCTGTCTTCATCTGTCACTCCCCGGCCTGCGGTAACCGATTCTGGGAAAAGGAACCCGCAGCCGATGCTGGATTTTAGGGTACGCTGCATGTAAATCCCGGTGGATATTGGGGTGGGGACATATCACATGCTTTTTTGTTGTCAAGAGCGAAGGAGATGGAATAAACTAAAAAGTTTTGTATTGGGAGAAGGCCTTACCGTCTGTTTCACAGTCCAGCCGCCGACTGAGCCGGCCCTTTACGAATGTTCTTGCCAAATGGAGCAGGGTGAAGTATCTTCTTTGTAGATACCATCAGGGAGGCATCGATGAAAACCCGTGTTCAAAAGTGGGGAAACAGCCTGGCGCTTCGCATCCCTAAAGCATTCGCAGCGGAGGTAGGCGTTAGCGAAAATAGCCTGGTCGATGTCTCCCTCGTTGACGAGAGGCTTGTGATAACTCCTCTCCCCGTACCATCGGTCACGCTCGAGCATCTGCTTGCCGGAATTACTGACGAAAACCTGCATGGAGAAATAGACACCGGGCCTTCGGTTGGACGTGAGGCGTGGTAGACATGCCGTACGTACCAGATCGTGGGGATGTGGTGTGGATCACGCTTAATCCGCAAGCAGGCCACGAACAAGCGGGACGGCGGCCCGCAATGGTCCTGTCTCCGGCTGCGTACAACGGCAAGGTGGGACTGGCTGTCTTCTGTCCGATCACCAATCAGATCAAAGGCTATCCGTTTGAGGTGGCGCTACCTGCTGGATTGCCCGTCACAGGCGCGGTATTGTCGGACCAAGTCAAGAGCCTAGATTGGCGGGCGAGAAGAGCCGAGTTTATCTGCACCTTGCCTAAGGCTACGGTCGCACAAGCTCTCCAAAAACTGAATACGCTCGTTGGCATTGCAGCCGGATAGTCGAAGTCGATTGATGCGAGACCGGCACCAAACACTATCAATGGTTCGGCTTCGCAAACCTTCCGGATCTAGTCCTGGATGGCGTTCCACAAGAGAATTTTCTCGCTTTGACGTTCGATAAGAACAGCCCTAAGGGAGTTGTGGTATTTCACCAAGGTTTTTCCGCAAAGGGCTGACAACCGGCTTTGCGCGGCGCACTTCGAGACTTACCTGACAAACGCCGGGTCCCACTGCTAGCTTGCTAGCAGTGTTCTTCGGAAAGCACTGCTGGACAAGCCAGCAGTGGCACCCAATGAAGAGCCGTCATTCCGACTTTCGCCCGAGTGACCTCTCGGACCCCGCAACCGTATTTGTGAAATTAAGTATTTAGTTGTCCGAGTCTGCTGCGTGGCTGTCTTGCTGGTCGAGGTCGTATTCTTTGAGCTTAAGTTGGAGGGTGCGCCGTGTGATGCCCAGGATGCGGGCGGTGCGTGTGCGGTTGCCGTCATTGTCTTCCAGGGTGCGGATGATCAGCTCTCGTTCCATCTCCCTGATAGTCATGCCGGGTTTGAAGCCTTCCCGAACTTCCAGCGAAAGGGTGTCGCCTGATGCTTCGCGGATAACCTCGGGGAGCTCCGAGAAGATCACGTAGTCTTCGCGGCTGAATATGACGGATCGTTCCACGATGTTTTCCAGCTCTCTGATGTTACCCGGCCAGGAATAGCGCATGAGCGCATCCAGGGCTCTTGGATGGAAGCCCTGGACGTTCTTGTTGTTTTTTTCATTGTAGATCTTGAGAAAATGCTCTGCGAGTAAGGGAATGTCTTCCTTGCGATCTCGCAGGGGAGGCAAGTGGATAGGCACTACGTTCAGCCTGTAGAAGAGATCCTCCCTGAAAGTGCCCTTTTTGACTTCGTCAAGAAGCACCTTGTTGGAAGCGGCAATAATGCGGATGTCCACTTTGACGGTGCGCGTGGATCCTAAAGGCTCAAATTCACGCTCTTGGAGAACTCGGAGGAGCTTGGCCTGAGTAGCCAGAGACATCTCACCGATCTCGTCCAAGAAAATCGCGCCACCATCCGCAAGCTCGAATCGTCCGGGGCGGCGATTTACCGCGCCGGTGAACGCCCCTTTTTCGTGGCCGAACAGCTCGCTTTCCAGGAGAGTCTCAGGGAGCGCCGCACAATTGACTTTGATGAACCGTTTGTCGGATCTCGCCGACCCCTGATGCAGAGCGTTGGCAATAAGCTCCTTGCCCGTTCCGGATTCGCCCAGGATGAGCACGGACGCCTCCGTTGGAGCTACCATCGCCACGGTTTCCAGGATCTCCTTCATCACGGGCGACTTGCCAACAATGCGCGAAGCCTCGAAAAGGCTTTCCAGCCTTCTTCGCTGCAGGATGTTCTCGGCCTTGAGTCTCCAGAATTCCAGCGTCTGCCTGATCTTGATCCGCAACTCGTCCACATCCAGCGGCTTGGTCAAATAGTCGTGCGCGCCAGCTTGGAGGGCTTCAACCGCGGTCTCGACGGACGCGTGCGCGGTGATGATGATCACAGGAATCGCGGGCGAGATCTTCTTGATTTCCTTGAGCGCATCTATGCCGTCCATATGGGACATGCGGTTGTCCATGAGGATGAGATCATAAAATCCTGCGGACACCTTGCCGATCGCGTCGGTGCCGTCATCAGCCTCATACACCTCGTATCCGTCCAAGGAGAGATTGGCTTTGAGCATTTTTCGCTGGGACGGTTCGTCGTCCACAACGAGAATTTTTCCTTTGTTTTCCACCATTATCCGGTCACACTCAAAATGCGTAGTATGTGGGGCTTCGTAGGGGCGGCGCTCATGCTTGTCGCGCGCCGACTACCTGCTCCTCCTCTTCGGTTCCGCCCGTGGGCTGAAGCCGATCGCTGCGGTACGATTGGAGCGTCACGATGAATCGAGAGCCTTTTCCCGGCTCCGATTCCACTTCGATATCGCCGCCGTGGCCTTCCACAATAGACTTAACGATTGCCAGGCCCAAACCGGTACCTTTTCTCTTTGTAGTAAAGAACGGATCGAAGAGCTTGTCGTGATTCTCCCGAGGGATGCCTTCGCCGCTATCTTCCACCACAATGGTAAGTTTCGCGTCCTGCTCGTTTCCGCGGCTGATGGTGACTTTTCCACCTTTGGGAGTGGCTTCGATAGCATTGAGCAGGATATTGAGGAAGACCTGGGTAATCTGGTCCGTATCCATGAGCACCAGCGGCGTCTCAGCTTGCGGAGCAGGCTGTCGCACTATGTCAACACCGGCTTCCATAGCCTCACGCTGGAGCACTCGCACACAATGGTCCAGGATCTCATCCGCGGAACGCACGGCCAGGCGCGGCTCTCTGGGTTTGGAGTAGGCCAGCAGCTTGGATATGACACGGTTGAGCCTGTCTACTTCGGTGACCATGAGATCCGTATACCGATAATCCTCCTCTTCCAGGGGGAGTTTCTTCTGAAAATATTGGATGAACCCCCGGATCGAGTTGAGAGGATTACGAATCTCATGCGCGACGCCCGCGGAGAGCCGTCCAAGCGCAGCAAATTTCTCGTTGACTGCAACCTTTTGCTCCAGCTCTCGGATCATGGTCATGTCCCGGACAATTATCACCGCGCCGCGACTCACGCTCGAATCAGGCTCCTTCAGGGCGGAGACGGATAGAGCCAAGAAGCGCTTGCCACGAACCCCATCCGCGAGGTTTACCTCTTTTTCCAAAACTTCGCTGGGGTCTGCCAGAACCTGGCGAACTTCTTCTTCAAGCGGCAGAAGCTCCGCGATCGGCCGGCCATCCACTTCTTCCTTGGACTTGCCCAGAGTCTCCAACGCGGACGGATTGAAAGTTGCCACCTTGAGCGACGGGCTCACGGTGATCAATCCGTTGGCCATGCTCTCGACCACGTTGCGCGTGTACGTTCGCATTTCATCAAGGGTTCTGCGCACAAGGTATGAATTCTGAACCACGAATATGAAGTAGATGCTTGCGGACCCAATAATGAAAAGGGTAATTCCCATGAAGATCGCGTAGAGAATATCCTGTTGCTGGATTTGCTTGAACCGATCCAACTTCAGACCCAGGAAGAGCACCTGCTTGGGATCTCTATCGAACACGTCCAGCAGCTCTTTCCCAATGGCAGTGTGACGCGATACCACTTCAGCCTGCGCAAGCTGATCGCTGAATGGAGTGAAAGGTTTCCAGATCTCAAGGACTTCGCTCCCGTGTTCCATCTCTCGTTTGAAAGAGATGGGTTCGCCCGTACGAATCACCGTCCTCAGGGCTTCCATGTCTTTGCCCATAAGGAGCCGCAGGCCGATGTTCTGAGGTTCGCTGTGCGCCAGGATCACGCCTTCGCCGTCAATGAGGCCCACCCAGGCTACGTCCGGGTCCTTCGCGGCCTGCTCGATAAGCATCTGGAGGTTTTCGACTCCCCAATCGCCCTCCATAAAACCCGTGCGTGTGCCCGCCTCAAGCGTGCGAATCACGGAAACGCCTTGCCGGGCTGCGAATTCGTCCACACGCTGGTTCTGATAGTTCACCGTTCTCAAGGTGAAGAGCACCACGATCACGAGAAGCGTACCCGCCACCAGAAATATTGATACGACCGGCAAGTACTTCCTGAGAGACCTGATCTGCATCTAGCCCTTACTCGCTCACTATTGACCGTGCGTAGCTCTCGGAGAGCACAGAAACGACGGAGAAATCCGGGAACACGGCTCTGCTCTGAACCGGCATGTCCTAGTATACCCAATCTCGTTCGGGTTCGGTAGCCTCGTACTCTTCGTCCGTGCAACTCCGACGGAGACGGCAGTGCGTGTTCGTGTGCAGTCCTACCATCTTCTCGTAAGCACTTCAAGTGCAGTGCAAGCAGAAGCACCGGGTAAGGTGGTTGCCTGTGGCACACTCCGATTGCCGACCCCTATGGCGAGCTTGTGCACGAGACGCTTCCGGACGGAGTTATAACAGTTGCCTAAATTTCTGTCGCAATGGCACAAGTTTTTTGGTTTTGGTCTTTGCGGTCTACGACCCAGTTCAGTGCCTGACAGAGAGCCTCAACCAGTTGTTCTCGACTCTTTGCGATAAA
>JBMOME010000193.1:0-9512 GCA_049323095.1 Thermodesulfobacteriota bacterium | reverse complement strand
AAATAGCGGACCAATTGCACCAACAAGTAGGCCACAAGCCAACCGAGCAGACTAGCGTAGGGAACTTCGTCCCGGAGTGCCGCGACTAGGATGAACGCGCTGATCAGCGCGCCCAAAAGGCCGGGCCGGGACTGATGATAGAGCTGCTGGATCTGCGCTGACTTGATCCGTATTTCGTACGAGTCAGGGCTCAAATTGTCCAACTTCTTGCTCATGGCGGAACCAGCACTGATATTAACTGCTATAGATAGAAAGCTACGACGAATCGTGAAAGTCCTCGGCTTCGGCGAGCACTCCGGGGCTTCGCCTCGGAGATCGGCACCGAGAGCGCATCGTTGCGCAATGATTTGGAGGGGCGCCTCCTCTCCCCTCCAAACCACCCCATACGTAGACCCGACCAGGTGCGCCTTACGCCGACAGCTTTCGTAGGAACACGTGATGTCGCACCTACACGGCCCCCCCACTTAGCCACGCGGTCTCGCACCCCTACGACGCACGCCGAACAGCCTGTCCGGAGGAACATGAACGGGCTGTCCATCCATCCCTGTATCTGTGAGCCAGCCCGTATCATACCAGGGAAATGTTGGGTCTGGAACCTGCCCAGGGTGGACTTCGATCAAAAAACTTTTGTATGTTCACACTCTTTCTAAAACAGAACCAACACAATTCGCGCTTGATGGTGAGTCTGGGGAAATATTTAAGGCGTGCCTGGACTCGTCGTCGCCGATGTCCCCTGCGCTCGCTCCAGAGCCTTCCGTGCCGCGGTCAACGAAGGGTTGATCTCAAGAGCTTTTCGAAGATGCTCGATAGCTGCGGCAGTATTCCCTAGGTTGATGTGGGCAAACCCCAGGTTTGCATGGCCCTCAGCAAATTGCGGCCTGAGGCGGATTGCAGCCTCAAAGCTGTCCCTGGCCTCCGAAAAACGCCCCAAAGCCATGAGAGTTGCCCCAAGATTGCCCTGGACATCCCATGCATCCGGCCGGAAGCGCAAGGCTCGCCCAAAGAACTCCAAGGCTTCTTCCGGGCGCTCTCTTACCAGAGCGATTTGCCCTAAGGTGTTGTACGCCATGACGGTATTCGCCCGAATCTGAATGGCTCGACTAGCCAGTTCTTGCGCCTCTTCGAGTTTGCCCTGAAGCAGGTTGACGTCAGCCAGAGTAGCGTAAGCGTCGGCGAAATCGGGGTTCGCGGTAATGGCCTTCCTGAGCAGCTTCTCTGCCTCGGGATATTCTCTTCGACGGACCATTTCCTGTCCGAGGCCCAAGTACGGCCGCTCGAAATCGGGCCATTGCCGCATCAGTTCTTGCAGAAGCTCTATCGCCTCGTCTGCCCGGCCCTGCTGGAGTAGCACGGCGGCGAGGTTGCTCCGCGACATAGCAAGCGAGGGATTTGCCGTTACGGCTTGGCGCAAAAGGCGTGCCGCGTCATCAACACGCTGTTGACTCAGACGCACCAGAGCCAGACCATTGAGAGCGCGGCTGTTGGTCGGCGCCGTTCGCAGGACCTCTTCGTATTGTTGCGCAGCTTGATCGGGCTGCTTTGAGTCGCGCAACGTGTGCGCGAGCACAAGCCGAGCATGTAAGCATGAATCGCATTGGGCAACATTGTGACGCCATAATCCGATCGGGCCACTCCAGATGCCGGCCTGATGCCAGGTAACGACGAATAGGAACGCCACATACACGATCAGCCCTGTGGCGACGAGAAGTCCGCGACTTCTTCCGGCCTGGCGGTGGAGCTTTTCGGCCAAAAGCGCGAGGCAAAGGGCTGCACCCGCCATGGACAGATACGCGAGGTGGTTGCCCACGTACGCAAATTGGAAGTATCCATACTTGATGATTCCCACCACAGGTAAGAGAGGCATCACGAAGAAAGCGAGTCCCCACCAAGAGAGCCTGGAAATGCTTTTCCGATACCTGATCAGCGCCCAGGCGGCAAGAACGGACAGGAACAGCGGAATCCACCAGACACAATTCCACGGATTCACGTTCCACTTCGGATACAGCGCGACCAAGTTCAAAGGCCACAAGATCTTGTACAAATAGAACCAAAGGGCGGCCGAGGCAATAAACGGGCGCTCAATAGCGGGCAGGCTTACTTGATCCGCGGTCTCGGTCCGAATGGTCACGAGACTCATAGCCACAGCCATGACGAAGAATGGCGTTAGCCGGAGCAATTGATTCCGATCGATCCACTGTTGCAGACCCTTCGGTTTGTCAGGACCTCTGGCCGTGGATTCGATAGAGCCGTGGAGCCCGAGCCATTCCCCTACGACCAGTATCGCCGGCAGAACGACAACCGTGGGCTTACTGAGCAGTCCCGCGCCAAATGCTACGAGCGAAAGCGCATAGAATCGGCTACTGCGGGAATGCCGATACTTCAGGTAAGCCAAATACGAAAGGAACGCAAAACTAGCAGCCATCACTGTCTTGCGTTCGGCAAACCACATGACGGCCGGTACCTGCATCGGATGAAGCAGGAATATGGACGCGGCTGCAGACGCGGCCAGGACGCCCGCACCGAGACGTGTGAGGAGAAGAAACAGGAGAACTCCATTCAGACAATGGAACACCAAGTTGACGACGAGAGTGATACGAGCGTCCGGTAAGTCCGAGCCTATCAGCACCTTATCAAAGATGAGCGTAACTGAGCTGACGGGGGCGAAATAGCCCGGCACCAGCTTCCCGCGCAGGTCCCCGAGTAATCGCCACGATGTGTTCAGGACATCGTTCGTATAGAGCACGGTTTCGTACGATGCTAAATCCAAACCCACAAAGCCCGGCTGCATATGAGACAAGTACACGACCCCCACGAGTACCAGAGTGAGGGGCAGGATTAATCGGATGCGGTCAGTGCGCATAAACCTTTCCACGAAACTGACATATGCCGCGAACTTCAGCGAGGTCTACTATTATCGTTGGGTCGGTTTGTTGTGCTCGGAAGTTTTCGCGCGTTCTCCAGTACGTCCCGCGCCCGAGCGAGATCGGAATTCAAAGCCAAAGCCTTCTCAAGGTGCTTGATCGCCTCGTCCGGGACCTTTAGTTGCATAAGCGCAAGGCCAAGGTTTTCGTGGGCCTCAGCAAAGTCGGGTTTGAGGCGAATCGCAGCTTCAAAGCTTTCCCTGGCCTCTCTGAAGCGTCCAAGATCCATGAGCGCGATACCCATGTTGTGGAAAGGCTCAGGAGAATTCGGTGCATAGTGCGTAGCGCGGCGGAGCCACTCTAAAGCCTTTTCCGGGCGGCCTTGTTCTCCTTCTATCGCGCCCAGAATGTTGAGGACCTCGACGGAGTCTGCTTTGAGTCGGATGGCTCTGAGGGCAACTTCATAGGCCTTTTCGGTCGCTCCCTGCCTCAAGTGCGCGTCGGCCAACGTGGAGTATGCGGTAACAAGAGCCGGGTCCAGTTGGATCGCCTTTGCCAACAGGACCTCTGCTTCGGCGTATCGCCCCTGATCCACCCTAAGCAGTCCAAGAGCCAAGTACGGTCGGGCCTGGTCCGGCCACCGCTGCATCGACCTCTGTGACAGCTCTTCAGCCTCCATGTAACGGCCCTGCCGAGTCAACGCGCGCGCCAGGTTGGCGTGCGCCAAGACGTAATTGGGTCTGTGCTTAATAGCTCGCCTCAGGAGGTCCACGGCCTCTTCGATCCGGTTTTGGCTCAGACGCAATGCGGCCAAATCATTGAGCACGCTCGCATGAGCCGGTTGGCGAGTAATGATTCCTTCGTACTCCGACGCCGCTTTTTCATGAAGACCTGAAGACAGAAACACGACTCCGAGAGCGTATCGCGCGTCCCAGCAGGTATCGCATTGCTCCTTGTTGTGGGTCCAGAGTCTGACCGGATCGCCCCACAGTGTGGCCTGGTACCAGGAAATCACACCCAACACCCCAAGGTAAGAGACGACGGCCGCAACAATTACCGTCTTTGCCAAGCGTCCCGTCGGCCTTCGCTCTGTGCCGAGGTTTCCGATCGAATCCAAAGCCCCCCTTTCCGCCGTTGCTAATGAATCGCCGGTTCCCCCTTCTGCCGAAAAATCCGCCTCCGCGCCGTTTGCCAACATATCAGCTCTTCCCCCCTTTGCTAACAAATCCCCTCTCCCCCCCTTTACTAAAGGGGGGTTAGGGGGGATTTCCAAAAGGGGGCTAGAGGGGACTTCAGCAGGGGGGTCAGGGAGCATTTCAGCCTGGTGGATTGATTGGGCAAGGTCCGAGGTTCGCAAGCGAACACTTCTCTTGGCAACCGCCTCAAGCAAAACTTCGATAAGAAGCGCCAGCGCGGCGGCTGCTCCGGCCATCGACAGATAGGCCAGGTGATTGCCTACGTACGCGAACTGGAAATACCCGAACTTCACCAGCCCTATAACCGGCAGTAGGGGAATCAGGAAGAACGCGAGGGCCCACCAGAATTCGCGCCGGATGCGTCGGCGGTACGTGTAGAGAAGCCAGGCTACCAATGCTGAGAAGAGAAGCGGAACCCACCACATGTAATCCGCCGGATTCACATTCCACTTGGGATACACAGCGAGCAAGTCCATTGGAAGGAGAATCTTGTACACATAGAACCAAAGCGCCGCGGAAGCGATAAACGGCCGCTGGATGAGAGGCAAATCCATCACATGCGCGCCTTCGGTCCGGATGGTTACCAGACACATCACCGCAGCCAATAAGGCGAACGGCCCTATTCGGAGCAAACCGGCTCGACAAATCCAATCTCGCACTCTCCGAGTTTCATGGAAGCCTTTCTGCGACGGCGAAGGGGCTCCGTGGAGCCCGAGCCATTCCCCGACCAGCATTATGGCAGGCAGCACCACAGCAGTGGGCTTGCTCAGTAAGGCTGCGACAAAAGCAGCAAGCGCGGCCGCATACCAATAGTAGGAGAGGTGAGCAGGTGAAACCCTCTCCCCCTCTAGTCTACAATCGTGGGCCTTTATTTCACCGCCCTGCCGATATCTCAGGTAGCAAAGGTACGAGAGGAAACAGAAACACGCGGCCATGACCGTCTTGCGCTCTGCAAACCACATGATCGAGGGTATTTGGATGGGGTGCAGCAGGAACATGCTTGCGGCCAAAGACGCAGCCACCACAGAGAATCCCAGTCGACTGAGAAGCAGGAAGAGCAGAACCCCGTTGAGGCAGTGGAACAAAAGGTTGACGAAAGCGGTCACGCGGCCGTCGGGCAGTTGAGAGCCGATCAGGGCCTTGTCAAAGAGAAGGCTCACGGATCCGAGAGGCGCGTAATAGCCGGGCACCAACGTGCCCCTCACATCTGTGAGGATTTGCCACGTTGTTTCCGCAAACTCGTTGGAATAAAGGACCGCTTTGTAGGACGCGAGATCGAAGCCCACCAAATCCGGGGTCATGTGCGACGTGTACACTGTCCCGGTAATCAAGAGGACTACTGAGAGAAACAGCCAGGCGCCGGTCTTTCTCATAACGGATTTCCGCAAAAGTGTGTGGACTCAGAACCGTCTTCGGCAGTATCGCACGACTTGCCATCGGGTGCTAGCCACGCCTTCCCTGGAAGTGGCTACTGTCCCGGGATATATGGGGACGTGATACCAGTTCGCTTTCAAACAAGTGAAATATCCTGTTCTTGGTGGGACAGTCCCGCGAAGCGCGGGATTGCCTGTCGTTTTCGGGCCGGCGTCCCTGCCGGCCACAGCTTCATCCTTGCACCGGTGGCGGCAATTGCCGATGTGATTTCTTTGACCGCACATCGGTATGAAACGCTTCGCCGCGGTGTGATGAGCGAAAACGATTATACACAAAAAAGCCGCCCCAGGTCTGTTCCCAGGGCGGCTGGTTGTGGAGAGCTTCCCCCTTTGGGGGACCGAACGCGGTCCCCCAAAGGTGCTCATTTCCTCGAAAGCTCCGGCTAACTATTCGGTGCCGGTGATTGCAGAGCAGGCTGTCGTGCCGGTCGGCGCAGCAAGCGTGCCATCCGATTGCACCATCGTCGTTAAGTAGCAAGTTGTTTGAGGGCCTATACCGGCAAGGCCGGAAACGTCCAGCGATGTAGCCGGCATGTCGGTGCCGCCGACCAGAGTTACCCGGTAAACGTACCTCGTCGCCATGCCGGCGGGTCTACTACCTCTGCCGGCCCACCCACGCACTTCCAGGTTGGCTGTATCCACGTACACGTGAACGTCGCACTTTGCGTTCGGTCCGCCCCAACCATAATATGTGCCTGCAAACCACGGGAGCTGCGTGTCGCTCATAGTAGAGGCAATCGCATCCCAGTTACGGTTAAGGTCTACCAACTCGTTGCCCAGGCGCTCCAGGCCTGCGCCGACCCTCGTAGTGTCCGCATTGGCTGCACGGTCGCACGCGGTCCTCTTGTACGCGATGTAGTACGGGATGGCGATGGCAAGGATGATGCCGATGATCGCGACCACGACCATCAACTCGATCAGTGTGAAACCCTTGGCGTTGTTCAGTTTCCTTAGCATAAGTACCTCCTTCTGTAATCGGGTCCTGTTTTATCGGTTTCTTTGCTCCTCTAAACCGCTTCTTCGCTATGTTGGGACAGGGCCGGTAGACGGCCCTGAGCAGGCATGGAATTTTGTGTAAGCTGAGAGCAATCTCCGTGCCACATGCGATGACTGGTAACACATTGAAATCACGTGAGCCGATCCGTGGAACCCCGGGTTTTCGTGCGGTGCCGGCAGCCCAAAAATGTTGGCGTACCGGTTGGGCCACGTGCAACTAATTAATTAAACGAGGGAAAGTAGTGTAAACCAAGTTGACGCTTCGGGACGATCTTTGCGCGAAGAGCCCACGCGAACTATCCGCGTCATTCGTGCCGTGAAAACCGAGGAGCTCCAAATCGTCCTTGCTCCCATGGGCGTTAAAATAAGATCACCATATTTGACCTTGGGTGGCCCCAGAGGGGCAACCGAAAGTAGCCCGGCGATTCATCGCCGGGAAAAGCCCCGAAATCTTCGGTACTTATAGTCCCAGAGGGACGACAGAAAGCTCGCCCCGTGCTTGAACCAGGGCCGGAATTATGTCGGCGGATAGAGTTCGGGTTCCGTAGTAATTCTTCCGTCCCTCCGGGACTAAGAGATGTTATTCTTTGATGGTTCGCCTCACCCGGCAATGAAGAAACTGTCTCAAAAGTCCTGGTGCTGGGAATATCGTGCTACGATGGGTGGGTGGCCGGGACGTTATACGTCCCGGTGCCGAAGGCACAGGAGGCTCATTCTCTTGCTGGCTTGCCGGGCAATAAAGCCAACAGTCATATGTCCGCCCGAATAAACCTCCTGTCGCTGCGCGACCCCGATCCCGCGTCCCGCGGGAACGTCGGGGCCACCCAGGTGGGACCTTCTCCACTAATCGTGGCACGATTCTGAGTGGGATCGTGGTTTTGAGACAGCCTCTGAATTGCCGGGCTACTATCTGAGTGTCCCTGCAGGACACCAAAATTCAGAGAGTGGGTTCAGCCTTATTTTAACGCCCATGTTCCCTTCCCCCCTTTAGGAAAGGGGGGAGTGTAACGCTTTTCCCCTTTTTCTTAAGGATACAGGGGGATTTCGAAGAGGTGAAGCCACCCACCGAGTCCCGTTGAAAACATCCGGAGAGGCATCTATAGTGGGCCAGGAGTACCGGCATGATGTCGTTTCGAGCGGTCAGAATTTGCTTGTTTGTGGTGTTGTTCGGCGCGGTGCTGCTTGTATTCCTGCCGAGCGCGGGAAACGACTTCGTTGACTGGGACGATTATGCATTTGTCACGCGCAACCACCATATCCGCACCCTTGACCTTCGCGCCATCTCCTGGATGTTCACAACCTTTTACCAGGGCGCCTGGCATCCCTTGACCTGGTTTTCCCACGGGATGGACGTGGCTGTTGGTGCGTTGAACCCTTCCTTCCACCACTTGATGAATGTTTTGATTCACTGCGTGAATGTGCTTCTTTTCTTCGCGCTGTGCGTAAGTCTCCAAGAACGACTCGTTGTGGGCCGTGACCGAATCTACGCAGCAGCGTTCGCCGCCGCGCTGCTTTTTGGAGTCCATCCACTGAGGGTGGAGTCGATCGCGTGGGTTGCGGAACGTAAGGACGTGCTATGCACGCTCTTCTATCTGGCCACGTTGCTTGCGTACCTGGGCTATGTAAAGGCCGAAAGCTCGGGCTCGCGGCGAGCCTATTACTTACTCGCAGTAGTGTTCTGCCTTGGGGCAGCCCTTTCCAAGCCTATGTCCATGACGCTTCCCATAGTCCTGCTCGTCTTGGACTTCTATCCTCTGCAACGACTTGAGCCTCGATCGGCTGTGCCGCGTGTTTGGGAGAAGACACCTTTCCTTGCCATTGCCGCGGCCACCGCGATTCTTAACTTTTTGGCGGCCAAGGGAGCCGCGATTCCTTTTTCGTACGTAACCCCGAGCGTCAGGATCATGAACGCGTTCCACGGTATGGTGTTCTACATTGAGAAGAGCTTGATGCCTTTTGGACTCGTGCCTCTGTACCAACTGGATCCGAACGCGGATTATTTCAGTCCCAAGTTTCTTCTTTCAGCAGCGCTTGTATTGATAGTGACGGGACTCGTGATTCGCAGAGCCCTCAGGGGTGACCGTTTGTGGGCCGCGGCTTGGTTCTACTACCTGATCACACTTGGGCCAGCGTTGGGCTTATTCATGTCGTTCAGGCACGCGGCGGCCGATCGGTACAGTTATCTTTCAACCTTGAGTTTCTGGCTTCTGGTAGGTCTTGGATTTGGTCGGCTTTGGACAGCCGCGGCAAAGTCCGTGCGGTTCGCAGCGGTTATCCGAGGAACTCTTGTTGTCTGGCTGGTAGCCGCGGCCTTCGCGTATGCGCATCAGACTCGCGAACAAATTGCGGTGTGGAAGAACAGCGTGACTCTTTGGACGTACGTGATTGACACCTCGCATTACAAACCCGCTTTGGCATTCTATGGATTGGGGCGGGCTCTCGAGGCCCAGGGCGAGCTTGACCGTGCGCTTGAAGGCTACCAGATGGCGGTTTCTCTGAATCCTGCGCACTCGAAATACGTGGGAGCTGTTGCCAACGTGATGGCACGCAAAGGGCGCCTGGAGGAGTCGCTCGCGATCTATAGAGAGATACAGGAAAAAGAACCCCAGAACCCTCGGTCTCATATTGACGTGGGCCGGGTCCTGAGCATGAAAGGACAGCTTGATGAAGCCGCGGCCGCATTTAAGAAAGCCACGGAAGTGGACCCTGAAAGCGGACGGGCCTGGGCTATGCTTGCAGTATCGTACCTGGATCGCAATGACAAAGAACGGGCTATAGAGTGCTACAAGAAATATTTATCCCTGGGCTTCCCGCGCAGCAGTAACCTCGAGTTCCGTTTAGGGTGGCGGTCGAAGGCCGAAAGCGCTGCTCCCGACATACCTCCGGACTCCGACTGACCCCCAGTTAAGTCTTCGGCGAGATTCGCAGAAACACCCCTGGCATCCATTAGTGGCTGCCGGGCATGCTGAAGATCATATGTATTCCGGCAAGGGTGAGACCGTAAATGAAGATTTCTGTGAGGGTCT
>JBMOME010000192.1:0-9529 GCA_049323095.1 Thermodesulfobacteriota bacterium | reverse complement strand
CTTGAACTCTTCATTACTGTTGCTTATAGTCAGGTTGGCGGGGCACGCATCTGTGTGCCCTTGCTGTTTGATTTGCAAGGCATTGCTCTCTCATCCCAATGACGCTAATATGCCGCGGCGATGAATAAGGCACGAATTCTCATAGTTGACGACCAGGAAGAAATCCTCCTCTCCCTAGGGGGAGTCCTCCAGGATGAAGGTCACGAGGTCATCACGGCGCGTGACGGCCAGGAGGCGCTCCACCTGGTTCAGAGCGACTCGCCTACCGTGGTCTTCCTCGACATCTGGATTCCCGGAATCGACGGTTTGCAGACTCTCAAGGCCATCAAGCGCCTGGATCCACAATGTTCCGTGATTATGATGAGCGGTCACGGAACCATCGAGACGGCCGTCAAGGCGATCAAGTTGGGAGCGGCCGATTACTTGGAGAAGCCGCTCAACCTCGAAGATGTCCTTCACTTGGTCCAGAAGGCGTTGGACAGTCGGGTGCCGGCTCATAAAGAAGGCGCCACCGCGGGCCTGGCTGCGAACACTTTGATTGGATCTTCCGAAAAGGCCCAGCGGCTGAGACGGGCCCTCGAAAACGCCTCGCGCGAAAACGGCTCGGTCTGGCTGGCGGGTGAAAAGGGAACAGGCAAGGAGTTCGCTGCCAGACTGATTCATAATTTGCAGGGCAGGGATCGGGAAGACTTACTCAAGGTCCGTTGTTCGGACCTCACCGACGAGAACTTTGACGAGATCATGCTTGGCAAAGGCGCAGACCCACAGCGACAGCGCCCGGGCAAGCTCGGCCAGGCTCACGGCGGAACACTCTTGCTGATTGGGATCGACAGACTGGCTGAATCTCTTCGGCCCACCCTGGCCCAAGCTCTGACAGAGATGCTGGCCCAGGAGCGGTCCACGAACAATCTGACCGGCTTCAGCACGCGGATCTTTGTCACCGCGCCGGCTGATCCTCAGACATTGGCGCGGAGCGACGGGTTCTCACCGGAGCTGGCCGAGCTTTTGGCCGACCGCGTAATTCGACTTCCCTCTCTTTCGGAGCGACCGGAAGATATCCCGCTCTACGTAATGCACTTTCTCGCTGAAGCGGCCGAAGAATTCGATAGAGACATCCAAGCCATGGATGAAGACGCCATCAACAGGCTTCTCTCATATTCGTGGCCCGGCAATGTGAAGGAGCTCAAAATCCTTATCGAGCATATGGTCATGACCGCGCCCGGTCCGGCCATCACCGTAAGCGACCTGCTCATACCAGGCGTACAGAAGACGCCTTCGGAAGTCCGCGAAACCAACCTTGCTCGCGCGGACGCCTCGGATGAAGCCCTGGAACGCGCCGCTCCAGGAATCGATCTCGCCGAGACATCCATTGGCCGTGGACGGAACGAGCTAGAAAGAGCCGTACGGTATCAAAAGACCCTGCGGGCCAGCGCTGTAACGTACGGTCAAGGCCTCCATTCAGGCACAAAGACCGGCCTCACCTTGTCGCCCCTTCCCGTGGGAAGCGGCATTGTCTTTGGGCAGATCACGTCTGCGCAGAGCGTTCCCGCGGTGCTCACTAATGTGGAATCCACGGAATTCTCCACCTCCCTCCGAGCGAACGGTTCATCTGCACGCACCATCGAGCACCTGATGGCTGTTTTTCACGTGTACGGCCTGACGAATGTGCTCGTGAAGATCTCCGACGAAGTGCCCATCATGGACGGTTCCGCGCTGGAATATTGCATCCTGGTCGAGAGCGCGCAGATTATCAGCCAGGACGAAGTCGTGGAAGAAATCGTGATCGACGAGCCCATCGAGCTTGTGTTGAACGAACATGGTTCCAAGGGCATTCGGGTAGAGCCGTGCGATTGTTTTGAGGTGGAGTATTATCTCGACTATCCCCTACCCATCGGAAAGATGCATATGGTCTACCGGTGCTCGGACCCGGAAGATTTTAAGAAGAACATCGCGCCCGCGAGAACATTCGGCTTTGTCAAAGACATGAGGATGATGGACGAGATGGGCCTGGCCGGAGGAGGCAGGCTCTCGAACGTGATCCTTCTCGACGAAGAGAAGGTGGTGAATCCGCCGCTTCGATTCCCGGACGAATTCGTGCGTCACAAGATATTGGATATCATCGGGGACTTCTATCTCCTTGGCCGCCCGCTTCGAGGCAAGGTCATCGCCCGGCAAACCGGCCATTCTGACAATGTGGCCATCTTGAAACTCATCAACGACAAGTACAAGATCCTCTAACAGCGCACTGAAAATTCAATCAAATATGGGGACGCCTTTGGAAGTGCATGGAGAGATGGGCCAAGGGTAAGCATTAACTTATTAGCGGCGAAAGATTGTCATTGCGAGCGTAGCGAAGCAATCTCAGGGCGTAAGGATAGAGATTGCTTCGTCCCCCGGATCGAGTACGGGGTCCTCGCAATGACACGGAATGGCAAATTGCCGCACATGACTGAACGATTGCCCCGGACACTCGATTTAGGTTGGCTTCTCGTGGAGCTTTCTCGTATCTTCATTGTGATGCATTGCCACGTTTCAGGAGCCGACCTGACGATATCAAAGGCACAAACCTACCAATCATAGAGTTCCACAGACAAGACGGGAGAATGCCATGCGCAAGCGGGCACAAAAGGCCGAAAAGAGAGTGAAGAGTCAGAATCCGGGCCGACTGAAGGAGGCCAAGGATCAGGATAGACCGTCACCTCGCCCAAAGGGAAAAGAGAAGAAAGACATCATGATACGTCTTCCCCTAGGCGTCGCGGTACTAAGAGATCCTGCTCTTAACAAAGGCTCGGCTTTTACCAGAGAAGAGCGGGATGCGTTGGGCCTCAGGGGCCTTCTACCGCCACGAGTCCATACCGTTGAGGAACAGCTTATTCGAGTTCTGGGGAACGTAAGGCGGAAAGCCACCAATCTGGAAAAGTACATCTTTCTGGCGGGCCTTCAAGACCGGAACATGACGCTGTTCTATCGCCTCCTCCTTGAAAACCTGGAAGAGCTGATGCCGATCGTGTACACGCCTACGGTCGGACAAGCGTGTCTGGAGTACAGTTACATTCTGCGCCGCCCCCACGGCATTTTCATCTCGGCCAATGACAAGGGGAGAGTGATTACTCTTCTGCGCAACGCGCGTATTCACGGTATCCGCATTATTGTGGTGACCGATGGCGAGCGCATTCTGGGCCTTGGAGACATCGGAGCCGACGGCATGGGCATCCCGTCGGGGAAACTTGCACTCTATACCGCTTGTGGCGGGATCGATCCATATCAGGCATTGCCTGTGACCATTGATGTGGGGACGGAAAACGAAGCTCTGCTCGATGATGCGCTTTATATCGGCCTCAAGCAGCGCCGCCTGCGAGGAGAAGCTTACGACGAGTTGATTGACGAATTCATCCGCGCCGCGCAAGAAGTCTTCCCCGGGGTCCTTATCCAGTTCGAGGATTTTGCCAATCACAATGCATTTCGTCTTTTGCAGAAATATCAGAATGAAATCTGCTGCTTCAATGACGACATTCAGGGGACGGCTGCCGTGACTCTGGCCGGCATATATTCGGCCATGCACATTACAGGAGGAAGACTCAAGGACCAGAAGTTCCTCCTTCTCGGCGCGGGTGAAGCCGGGCTTGGTACCGCGGACTTGACGGTTTCGGCTCTGGTGAACGAGGGACTTTCAGAGGCGGAAGCTCGCGAGCGTTGTTGGTTTGTCGATTCCAAGGGCCTGATAGTAAAGAGTCGTACGGACCTGAGCGAACGCAAACAGCTCTATGCTCACGATCACGGATTTGTCCCGGACTTTCTTGGTTGTGTTGAAGCACTCAAGCCCACCGCAATTATCGGAGTTTCCGGAAAGGGCCGTATGTTCACGGAACCGGTGCTCAAAGCTATGGCAAGGCTCAACGAGAGGCCCATTGTTTTTTCTCTCTCCAATCCCACATCCAAGACCGAATGCACCGCGGAGGAGGCATACACCTGGACCGACAGCCGCGCGATCTTTGCCAGCGGCAGCCCCTTTGATAAGGTCACGGTCCGGGGGAACACGTTCTTTCCTGCGCAAGGGAACAACGTCTATATCTTCCCTGGCGTAGGACTGGGGGTCATCATGTCTGGGGCACGGCTCGTCACCAACGAGATGTTCCTGGTTTCAGCTCGGACCCTGGCACAGCAGGTATCATATGCGGATCTCGCTCAGGGTCGTGTGTACCCTTCTCTCCCCAAGATTCGAGAGGTTTCCGCAGCCATTGCCGTCAAAGTGGCTGAAGTGGCGTACAAACGAGGCCTCGCGACCAGGCCCGAACCTGAAGATTTGCCGGCCGCGATCAAGGCGTCAATGTACTATCCGCAATACCAGCGTTTTGCCTGACCAATGCGTTCCTGGGACCAAAGCCATTTCGATGAACTCTGCTGGCACGATGTCCATGTGCACGGCCTATCGATTCGTGCCGGTCATCATGGTTCGGGCGAACTGATTCTCGACATCGATTACATCGTTGAATGGCCTTGCCGGCCTGACGGGACTGGTCGATTCCGAGTAGCTCCCGCCACCCTAACCTTCCACGACGTGTACGACTTGGTCATGGACCTGGACTACGCAAAGGCCCAAGCCGCAATTGTGCCTTTCTCCATCGGCGGCATCCAACGTGAACCCCATGACCACCCTAACGTCGGCTTTCAGTGGCGCATCCCGATCAACTGGCCGACAGGCTCGATAGCCTTCACCGCAACTGGCTTCACGCAAGTACTGCGCTCTGAGCCAATCGAAACGGACGATATGCACCTCGATCCTTCCCAACGCCCATAGTCAGCGGGCGTTGCTCATAAGATCACGCTATCGCGGCCTGTGGGTTTTACAATTCTTTTACAAATGTTTTACTCACCCATGACAACTCTCCTTTTGGTTGGTGTTCCAATGCTCTCAGACCCGGGTTGGAAGAGGCATGAGTCACTTCATGCGAAGCTTGAATGGAACTTACTTTCAGTCTGAGGAATGACACGCAGACCTTTTCTCAAGGAGATTTGTCATGAAACATTTCAGGATCGGAGAGATGGGTGTCCTAAAGACGGCTCTGGTGCAGACGCTTATTATCGCGTCTCTTGGACTGGGGTTTGGCGTAGTTCCTGGTAGTGCAACAGACCGCACACCTCCGGTGATCTGTTCAATAGAGACAGACAGGGCAGTTCTGTCCGCAAACGAACCTCAAAGGGTCATCGCCAAAGTGACCCTGAATGCCGTAAAGCCTCCAGCCGCTTCGGATCGTCCTCCGGTGAATCTATCCATCGTGCTGGATAGATCAGGCTCAATGGCTGGAGATAAGATCGCAAAAGCCAGAGAAGCAGCCATTGAAGCGGTACGACGGCTGACGTCGAAGGATATCTTTTCTCTCGTCGTCTATGATCACACTATCCAAACCGTTGTCCCGGCACAGCGCGTCGAACACGTGGACGATATCTGCGCAAGAATCAGAACCATTCAGTCAGGCGGGCGAACCGCTCTCTTCGGCGGAGTGACTCAGGGAGCCAGCGAAATCCGAAAACACGTACAGGACAAGTACGTCCATCGCATCATCCTGTTGTCGGACGGCCTTGCCAATGTCGGTCCAAGCTCACCGGAAGAGCTTGGGCGCTTGGGCGCGTCACTGGTCAAGGAGGGGATCTCGGTGACAACGGTCGGCGTCGGGACGGATTACAACGAAGACCTCATGACCAGGCTTTCCCAAAACAGCGATGGGAACGCCTATTTTGTAGAATCAAGCAAGGATTTGCCGAAGATATTTGCAGCCGAACTGGGAGACGTACTGAGCGTCAGGGCAAAGAAAGTCACCCTTGTAGTAGAATGTCCCGATGGTGTCCGGCCGATCTCCGTCATAGGCCGTGATGGCCGGATAACCGGTCAAAGAGTGGAACTCACCTTGAATCAGCTCTACGGAGGCCAAGAGAAATACGCCCTTTTGGAATTGGAAGTCATGGGCAAGTCTCCCAGTGCGTCGCTTGAGCTCGCGCGTGCCAAGGTTCGTTTTGATGACCCCCTCAAGGGTCGGAGCGAAACAGTGAAAGGCGTGGCCACGGTCAGGTTCAGCCATGACAAGGCCGAGATCGAAAAATCGACAAGCGCTTCGGTCACAGCCGCGTATGAGTTAACCCTCAACGCTTTGACCCAGGAAAAAGCCATTCTGCTCGCGGACAAAGGCAGAATAAGAGAAGCGATCGAAGAGTTGAATAGATCCGCGGCGCGACTACGGTCTGTCGGGCGAAAATACTCCGACCGTCGGCTTCTGAACAAGGCAGATGAACTGGAACAGGGAGCAAAGGAGATCGAGGAGCGCGGATGGGAACAGCGATCTCGCAAAGAACTGCGCACCGATGCCTATCAACATATGCAGCAACAGGCGCCCCAACAGTGGTATCGGCCTCAAACTGACAGAACCAATCGACCGCGTTAGGGCTGAGGTAGTGCTCAAAAGTAGCATTAGACCGGTTGTCAGAAATCGTGTTCGGTTAGACGCAAGCTGGAAAATCCAACGGCACACAGCCAGGGGGCCTTCTCCGTCATTCCCGCGCACGCGGGAATCCAGAAGGTCAACAATCCGGACGGTGAAGAACAGTGTGCCAAGCTCCCAAGACTGGATTCCTGCTTCCGCAGGAATGACGGGGCGTAGCCACTGCGAATCGAAGAGAATTTTCGGCGATCACTATATGTACTGGGGGCAGAGGAGAGATGGGAAAAGACTGGATACCGATCTCTTCTCTGCCTGACACGAAAGTTATTCAATGGATCCTTCCTGAAGGTTTTTCCCTCTCAGGATCGAAAATTAGTGGTAATTGAGAGGGACTGTTTGTTGGAGTCGCGTGTGATAGCTGCCGCAACATGAAGAAGCGATCCGTGTTCTTGTACTGGGGTCTCCTGCTCATACCTACTGTAATCATTGGAGTAGCGGGGATCAGACTGCTTTCAAGCGAGCAGGAGCGGTGGGACCAGATGGAACGGGCTTCAGCGCTGGAAAGGGCCCGAGCAATCGCTCAAGGCATCCAACTTACCGTCGAAGGCGTGCAGCACGAGATCACCGAGGGCTTAACTGGTATTCGACGGCAAGATCTTCTTGACACCTTGCTTGCATGGGAAAGAGAAAATCCGAGTATCCGGAACATTTTTGTCTGGCAACCCAAGGTTGGCCTCAAGTATCCGATCGCAGGAGAACAGGCATCGGCTGAGCAAATGCGCTTCATGCTTCGGTATCAAAGCCTTTTCCTTGGTCGCCCGTCATGGCAACCCGATGGATCAGGCATTGGAAGTGATCCGTCGATTTCCACCGGTACCGATCAAAAACCTAGCAAAGGCCCGCAAGTGCGCGAAGAGATTTCTGACGGGCAATTGCTGCAAAGATCGATCTCCAGGCCTCCTGCACGACAACCCTACGTACAGCAGCAGGCTGTTTCTCAACCGAAGTATGGGTGGATACCCTGGTTCGCTGACAACAGGCTCCACCTTCTCGGCTGGATTCAGCGAGGGCCTTCCGACGTTGTCTATGGAGTTGAATTGGAAACGGTGAGTCTAATATCCCTTCTCATAGAAAAATTCCCAAAGTCTGAGGTGGAAGGAATTACTTACGCGCTTCTCGATGATGCAGGCAGATTGGTACATCAGCTTGGGCGTTCGCCGATTCGAGCGAAGATGATTCCGGCTCTTGATGTCTCCCTGGCGCCGCATCTCCCGCACTGGCGAGTCGCCGTGTTCCTGGATCCGAAGGGTGCTTCCCTCAGATCGGGGAATGCTTTCTTAATTATCGGCGGACTGTTGCTGGCCAGTTTCATCGCGGCCATTTTGCTCGGAGGCGTGCTCCTGACTCGTCAGGCCTATGCTCATTGGCAGGATGCCATGCAGAAAAGCTCTTTTGTTTCCAACGTCTCCCATGAGCTCAAGACGCCTCTCACCACAATCCGCATGTATGCCGAACTCCTCGATGAAGGCATGGTTAAGGAACCTGAAAAGAAGAAACACTACCTTCAGGTCATCGTTTCTGAAGCAGAGCGTTTGAGCAGGTTGGTGAACAATGTGCTGGGTTTTAGCCGCCTTGAGCAAGGACGTATGAATTACCGCATCCAGGAAATTGACGTGGCCGAGTTCATGCGCTCCTTCTTGGACACCAATGAAATGCGGCTTCGGGAATCGGGAATGTCCATTACCGCTCAAATCCCAGAGCCGCAGCTTCTCGTCCAAGCCGACCGAGATGCTTTGGAGCATACTTTTCTCAACATCCTGGACAACGCTATCAAGTATGCTTCCGAAGGCGGATCTCTGGAAATCAATGTTTCGGCCACGGATTCCATGTGCGAGATACGATTCCGCGATCACGGACCGGGAATCCCCGTATCGCACCGTGAGAAGATATTCGAAAAGTTTCAGAGGGTGGACGATTCACTTACGGCGGGGAAAATCGGAACGGGTTTGGGGCTCACCATCGCACGACGCATGATGAGAGACCTTGGCGGGGATGTTGTATATCGACCGGATAACGAGGGCGGGAGCTGCTTTGTGGTCTCCGTGCCTCTCGCGACAGCTCTAGGCGGCGAACTCGCCTGAACTGGGTGCAAGCAACCATGAATTCATCTCGTATCCTTGTTGCCGAAGATGACCAGCGCATTCTAGCCGGGCTGGTCGATGCGCTGGAGAGCGAAGGCTATCAGGTCACACCCGCTGTTGACGGCACCGAGGCGCTTTCTCTTCTCGAAAAGGAGACCTTCGATCTGGTTATCTTAGATATCATGATGCCGGGGAAAAGCGGTTACGATGTTTGCAAGACGATTCGGCTCTCGGATCAGGCGCTACCGGTGATGATGCTCACAGCCAAAGGTGAGGAAATCGATAAAGTGGTGGGCTTTGAACTCGGCGCAGACGATTATGTGACCAAGCCCTTTGGCGTAAGAGAGCTCCTCGCCAGAATCGCAGCGCTTCTCAGAAGATCGCAGCATCACAATAGAAGCACCACCCAGCACGTCGCCACGCCGGACCGGTTCTCCATCGGGGGCGCCTCGATTGATGCCCTTGAGTTCAAAGTGCGGGCGGGCGATCGGACGTTTGATCTTTCCGCGAGGGAATTGAAGCTCTTGCAGATTTTCTATGCAAATCCCAACAAGGTTTTGAGTCGGGAGCTTCTCCTCGATCAGGTTTGGGGCCTCACCTATTACGGGACCACCCGAACACTGGACCAGCACATCGCTCAGTTGAGGAAGAAGATTGACCCTGACGCTTCAAACCGGTCGGTTATCAAGACCGTTCATGGCGTGGGTTATCGGTACGAAGTAGAATAGGATTGGCACCTCTTAAGGCCCCGTCGGAACGAAACCGAATCAGCCTAACGTCTCCGCTCTCATATAGACTAAGTGTCAGAAATAATGTCTGATCGCCGTTTATAACAGTTGCCTAAATTTCTGTCGCAATGGCACAAGTTTTTTGGTTTTGGTCTTTGCGGTCTACGACCCAGTTCAGTGCCTGACAGAGAGCCTCAACCAGTTGTTCTCGACTCTTTGCGATAAA
>JBMOME010000191.1:0-9545 GCA_049323095.1 Thermodesulfobacteriota bacterium | reverse complement strand
CCCCGCAGGAGAAATGAGCATTCCGAAAAAAGGTGGAAGTTCTTGGGGAGGGGGTCGGGGAGCCCCGCGTCTCGCGGGGTTACAAGAAGGTCCTCCCCGATTCTTACCTTTCTGAAAGAGAAGCGGTATCAGACCTCGATGATCCCGTGCTTCCGCCCTATGCGAATGAACGCGTCTATGGCAGCATCCAACTGATCCCCGGTATGAGCGGCCGAGATCTGGACCCGAATTCTCGCCTTGCCCCGAGGCACGACCGGAAAGCTAAATCCTATCACATAGATACCTTCTGCCAGCAGGTCTGCGGCCATGTCGTGCGCCAGTTTGGCATCACCCAACATAATAGGTACAATTGGATGATCGCCCTCTGAAATGTGGAAACCGCCGGCTTTCATCTTCTTACGAAAATACGCGGTATTTTCCGCTAGTTTCTTCCGGAGTTCGTCGCTCTCCCGAATCAGATCGATAGCCGTGAGGGACGCGTACACAATCGGCGGGGCCACTGAGTTGGAAAAAAGGTATGGTCGAGACCTCTGGCGTAGATATTCCACCACTTCTCGCCTCCCGGAGGTGAATCCTCCGGAAGCTCCGCCAAGTGCCTTGCCCATAGTGGACGTGATAACATCCACCCGCTGCTGAACTCCGAAATATTCCGGAGTGCCGCGGCCGTGCTCTCCTACAAAGCCCGTGGCATGGGAATCGTCTACCATCACCGCGGCGCGGTAATGGTCGGCAAGTTCGCAGATCTTATCCAAAGGCGCATAATCGCCATCCATGCTGAACACACCGTCCGTGGCGATCATCCTGACTCGAAGGTTTTGCGCGGCTCTGAGCTGCTCCTCAAGGGCTTTCATGTCCGCGTGTTTGTAAACCTTGCGCTCAGCGCGGCAGAGGCGGACCCCGTCGATGATGCTCGCGTGGTTAAGCTCGTCGCTGATGATGCAGTCTTCTTTTTCCAGGAGCGTTTCAAAAAGCCCTGCGTTAGCGTCAAAGCAGGAAGAGTAGAGTATGGTCTCATCAGTGCCGAGGAATTCGGAGATCTTCTTTTCCAACTCTTTGTGAATGTCCTGGGTCCCGCATATGAAGCGTACCGACGACATGCCGTAGCCTCGCTCGTGGAGTCCTTGTTTTGCCGCTTCGATCACAGCCGAATGCGAAGAGAGCCCCAGATAATTGTTCGCGCAGAAGTTAATCACTTCGCCGCTCGGAACCCGAATTTTAGCCGCCTGGGGGCTCAGAATGCGTCTCTCGTCCTTGTAAAGACCGGCTGTTCGAATTTCAGCCAGCCTCTCTTCGAGTATCTTCTTCAATGGCTCGATCACGGCACGCTCTCCCCTCGGTTGTAAAAAAAGGCAATTGGGCCCGGACTCGGCGTGGCACGATCGCTCACACGCGAGACGGCATATTCCCGGCGCCAGAGGTCCCAATGGAGTCAAACCCGTATTTCTGACGAATTGCATCCACCGCGCTGTCCCTGTGTTCCTTGATTTCATGCCCCGAGTCGAAGAGGTGGAGCTGCAGTCCCGGCGGATAAATGCCGGACAGCTTCACCCCGATTTGGCGTATGGGTCTGCGTGGCTGAATGGTCTTCCAGAAAAGCCGATCGATGCAAGCAAGAATGTCGGCATTCACATTGGTCGGCTCCGACAGGGACATAGATCTGCTGCAATCCACAAAATCAGCATATCGCACTTTGAACGTGATAGTGGTGGCCCCTTGGCCGTCCTCTCTGACTTTAGCAGCGAGCTTTTCAGCTAGCTTTCTCGCCATGTTGCGCACCAATTCGTAATCCAGCGTGTCCTGGGCCAACGTGCGTTCCTTTGAATACGACTTCTGCACGCCGTGCGGTTCGGACCTGACCGGGCGGAAGTCGTTCCCAACGGCTATCTGGAGCAGCTTTTCCCCCCACACTCCGAACAAACTTCGTAGCAGGTACCTGGGAGCGTGCCCGAGATCGGCTACTGTCATAATGCCCCTTCGTTCGAGGACCTGTCGAGCATGTTTTCCCACACCAGGGATGGCGTGCACCGGGAGGCTTCCCAGAATGACCCAAGCCAGATGCGGTTCCAGATAGAGGAATCCGTTCGGTTTCGCCAGACGGGTAGCCATCTTGGCCGCAGTCTTGCTCCCTGCCAGGGCCCCGGAAACATTAATATCCAGGGTGGATCTGATCCGGTCCAACATCCGATGCGCGATTTCCCACGGAGGCGCATTGTGGAGCTTCAACGTGCCGGTGAGGTCCACATAGCCTTCATCCACACTCGTGACTTCCACTAGAGGAGAGTATTGCTCCATGATCGCAAACATTCTGCGAGAGTAATCTTTGTACGCATGAAAATTGGGCTCCAGAAATATAGCATGAGGGCAAAGGCGTCGCGCTTCAACTGTAGGCATCGCGGATCGCACGCCAAAGGCACGGGCTTCGTATGATGCCGCGGAGACCACCCCTCGATCTCCGCCCCCCACAATGACGGCTTTTCCCCGGAGCTCAGGTTGAAGGGTTTGTTCGACGGACGCAAAGAACGCGTCCGCATCCACGTGCAGAATATATCTAGAGTTGAAACCCTGGCAGGGCCCAGTCGTAACTCCAGGGCTGCCCACGCGGCTCCGCGTCGCAACCGTCTTCGCATGAGACTTGTGCGTGGCTCCAGTCACACCACTCTCCTCGGAATCCCGGACTCAACGGCGATACTTCCTCAGGATTCCCACGACCACGCCCCTCACGTTCACGTCCTTCTCGTCGTAAACCTGGGCCTGAAAGCGCGGGTTGGCCGGCTCTAGACGCACCTTGCGACCGTCTCGCCGAAACCTTTTCAGAGTAGCCTCACTCTTGTTGATCAACGCCACGACCATCTCGCCGTCTCTGGCCGCGTCTCGCTTTTCCACGATCACATAGTCACCGTGCATGATGTGCTCGTCGATCATCGAGTCCCCTTTGACCTGGAGAACGTAAGCATCGCCCCTTCCCAAGAGATATTCAGGGAGCGCGATCGTTTCGAGATCTTCGACCGCCTCCAGGGGCTCTCCCGCGGCAATGCGCCCGAGCAGGGGAACCTCACGCACCTCGGAAGGAGTGCTCTCGCCCAATTCAAGATCGATGGACCTGTTCGCATTCCATCGCTTGGTTAGGAAACCTTTTACCTGGAGGTTTTCCACATGCGCATGAACGGTGGATTGCGAGGACAACCCCAGACCGTCCGCGATTTCCGCGTAACTGGGAGCATACCCGTATTCGGTCACGAATGACTTGATGAAGTCCAGCACGAGCTTTTGTTTTTTGGTAAGCGTGGGCAATGTGCCTTTCCTTATCCGGCAGAGGTCTCAAGACCTATTGGATCATAAACAAATGACTGGAGAGGTCCTCTTGTAGGGGCGCACGGCCGTGCGCCCCTACCGGCCTGCTAGTTTCTGCAAAGGGTTCTATCTCGTCCCACGGCAATTATCGTACTACGAATATAATACGAAAGTCAAGCGAACTTGAAGCGGATGTAGATGGTACACATATGGGGTTATGGGAATTTGCGTGTTGGCACCGCGAAGCCCAGTAGGACCGGCATCTTGCCGGTCCGGCGGGCAGGGGCGCGTTGTTTGTGGACCGGCAAGATGCCGGTCCTACTGTGTTCGGAACAGGCCCCAGGGTTTCTCTGACACACGTGAACAGTTGCATGGATCTATGCCGCTAGCTGTATTTCGCGCGAATAGGAGCTTGGATCAGGCTCGCCCGGATTCCCGCCCCAGAGCGTCAATTCGCCCTACGCGCTCTACCAGCGGTGGGTGCGAATAATGGAAGCGAACGTAAAGAGGATGAGGAGTCAGATTAGACAAATTGTGGGAAGCCATCTTCTTGAGCGCCAGGGCCAGAGGACGCCCCTTGTCGATAGCTTTCACCGCATAGGAGTCCGCCTGACGCTCGAAATGGCGTGATAAGGCCATGGCAAGCGGCCTGAGAAAAAACCCTGCTCTCTGCAGCGTGATTGCAATGACAAAGAGAGCCAGGTACGGCCTGGACGGGTCAAAGGAGAAAGCCTGATTTACCGAGGGCCAGGCCATGAGCTGCGACGTGACGTAGAAGGCCAGAAATGTGCCTAAGGCCGAAATAAGGAAGGACTTGATGATATGCTTGCCTCGATAATGTCCGAGTTCGTGGGCCAGGACAGCCAGTATCTCGTCCCTCCCATGCGCTTCCAGCAGCGTGTCGAACAACACAATACGCTTGGTCCTGCCGATTCCGGAAAAGTAAGCGTTGGAATGCGTGCTGCGGCGGCCGGCATCCATCCGATAAATGCCCTTGGTGCGCATCCCGGCCTGATGTGCGAGTTTCTCGACCTCACGGATCAGATCCTCGTCCTGCAATGGCTCGAATTTGTTGAATAGCGGGGCAATCAGCACCGGATAGAGCACGGACAGGATGAGCTGACCCGCAATCACAATGGCAGCTCCCCTCAGCCACCATGAAAAGGGAAAAACCTGAATGGTCCAAAGGAACGGCACGACCAGCAGGATCATTATCGCGATGGACAAGAGCGCTGATTTGAGATGGTCGGCAAGCCACAAGCCAAGCGTGGAGCGGTTGAAACCGTAGCGTTCTTCTATCACGAAGGTGTGGTAGTAATCAAACGGCAAGCCAACCGCGGAGAAGATCAAGCCCAGCAACACAAAGAAAAGCGTCCCCGAGAATATGAGCTGTCCCGCGGGCACAAGACCGGCGAGAGCCGACAATGCCCCAGAAAAAATTATTGCAAGCAGGAAAGCGTCCGCTACGATTCGCTGTACCACGTGCAGCTTTGTGTTATCCCGGGTGTACGAAGTGATCCGTTTGAGCCTCTCCGCATCTATGAAACCGTCGAATGCCTTGGGGACGTCTGCTCCCAGGCTTCGAAGCCGCCCCATGTTGAGACCGTCAAGCCATATGGCTGCTAGGAGCTGAACCAGGTACAGAGACAGGAATGCTATGGAAAAGACGTTCCACTCAATCATGCTGCACGTCCGAGATGAGGCTCGTGAACCAAAACGAAGGGGGCTTCTTCACGAAAAGGAAGCGATGCTTTCAGAGTGTAGCCAACCGAAGCCCAACGTTCAAGTAGTTGCGTTTGATTCTTGTTATCAAAAGTTGTATCATTCACGCTTGAACTCAAAGGCAGATTCGTAGTCCCGTGGGCCCGCTGAGAATTCCTGAACTCTGTCGAGAACGTGCGAGCGCGGGACGCGAAGGGCTAGCAGCAAATTGTGCGGCGTTGAGGAGCAGTTGGAGGCTTCTTGAACCCGGAATCAATGAACCAGGCTGAAGGGCCGCCCCGTCGGACCAGCTTTGACAACATAGGCGCCTTTCAAGCTTTGGTGGGAGAATTAAGCAAAAATATCAAGCATCTCGAGAAAAGCCTGGGCGTCACTATTTCCGTCAAAGGCAATTCTGTTGCCATCTCCGGCGAATCCCCGAATGACTACATTGCCGAGACCCTCCTGAAACAGCTCTATCCTCTGGCGCGCGACGGATTCCCCATCAATCCTGCCGACATTGACCAGGGGCTGAGAGTGCTCAAGAACGACCCTGAGGCGAAGCTCAAGGAGTTTCTCAGGGACACCGTCTTTGTTGCGCCCGGTCGGCGGCCTGTTACCCCGAAGTCCCCGAACCAGAAGGCGTACGTTCATGCTATGCGGACGCACGACATTGTGTTCGGCGTGGGTCCGGCGGGAACGGGGAAGACGTACCTTGCTATGGCCATGGCCGTAGGCGCCCTCACCAAAAAGGAGGCGCGGAGGATTATTCTCGCTCGACCCGCGGTCGAAGCTGGAGAGAAGCTCGGATTTCTACCGGGGGATCTTCTGGAAAAGGTGAATCCCTATCTTAGACCGCTCTACGACGCATTGCACGATATGATCGACTTCGAAAAAGCATCCAGAATGGTCGAACGGGGCGATATAGAAGTGGCGCCGCTTGCATTTATGCGCGGCAGGACACTCAACGATTCGTTCGTGATCCTGGACGAGGCGCAGAATACCACCTCAGAACAGATGAAGATGTTCCTGACACGGCTCGGCTACCGTTCCAAGGCCGTAATCACCGGAGATATTACGCAGATAGACCTCCCGGAAGGGACCGTCTCAGGGCTGGTGGAAGCCATTGACATAATGAGCCACATTGAGGGAATTTCCTTCGTGATGTTTGACGACCAGGATGTGGTGCGACATCCTCTAGTGCAGGAGATCATCAGAGCTTACGAAACCAAGGGTAAGGCGGCCGGCAGAAGGGCAGGGAGACGAGGCTAAATGCCTGATTCGGCCAACAAAATGAGAGATTCAGAAAAGGGCGCCGCGCCTGCCAAGCAGAAAGATTGGCAGGATTCGGTGCTCTTGGCGTTTGAGCGCGTCTTTCCCGGGGGCGCTTCCTATCTGAAGGAACCTCGCTGGCAGCGCTGGGCTTTGATCGTCGCGACCTCGTTGGTAGCTGCGTTTATTATGGCGCCACATTTATTCTCGGTCTCCAACCTTACGGTGGGAGCACCCGCACGGGAAACTATCATTTCGCCTATCACGTTCAGGGTTGTCGACGAAGCTGCCACAGCCAAGAATCGCGAGCAGGTTCTCAACTCGGTCTTGCCCGTATACACCTTCGATGATGAATCGGTGCTCGATGTGCAAGACCGCATCGGGGCCGCATTCTCCTATGCGCGTGACTACTTGGACAAGGAAGCCAAACATCGGGCCGCTCACGCGGAACCGCCACCCTCGGAGCCTGCCAAAACAATAGCAACAAAGGGCCCCGGAGGGGCCTTCGAGGTTCTGGACGACAACGCTCTGCGCTCCCGTTTCGAGGTGCGCCTAAGTGCTCGGGTTTCGCCCTCCGCCTTTGCCATGCTGAAGGGAGCCCAGTTCAATCACAGGGTCGAGACCGATCTCAGATCACTGGTCGTCCCAGTCTTATTGAAGGGCGTGGTGGAAAGCCGCGAACTGGTGATGCGGCACGGCAAGGAAGGGATCTTGCTCCTTTCTAAATCCAAGGAGCAGTTGGAACATAAGAAGGATCTCGCAACCATATTCGATCTCAAGGAAGCTCAGAACTTCATCAATCTGGAAGAGCAGAATCCTACCAGAGACACCGGCCTCTCGCGCTCCATTCGCCAGATTGCGACCGATCTGATCACCGTGAACATAACCTACAATCGGGAAAAAAGCGCGGCATTAAAGAAGGAGGCGCTGGCAAGCGTCAAGCCGGTATACTTTCAGGTGGCGAAGGGGGAGCCGATTATAAAGAAAGGGGAGCCCGTCAATGAAGGCCACGTGAAGATCTTGGAAGGCCTGGAAAGGGCAAACCCGGCCTACAGCGTTTACGTGATTCTGGCGGGTTTCGCTCTGATCCTTATCATACTATTGCGGCTCGTCTCTTACTTCTGGGAAGAACACCTCGACCGGAAGGGTTATACCACGGCAGATCTCGTGCTCGCCTGTTTGCTCTTGCTCCTCTCTATCCTTCTAGTCCGCTTCGTGGGCCGCTTCGCACCACTCTTGGCCGCAGCCGGGGAAGGTATCGGACCCCGAGCAGTATTCTTCGCGGCACCCGTGGCTACCGGGGCCATGCTGATGGCCATGATGGTCAATGCTCGGACCGCGTTCATCTTTGCTCCTGTGGCTGCGCTCGCGGCTGCGATGGCCGTTGAAGGTGATATCTACCTTTTCTGCTTCTACTTCATTTCCGGCATCGTGGGCGTTCACGGGATGAGCCGCACGAGCGACCGGACGTCAGTGCTGCGGGACGGGCTCGTGGTGGGCCTGGTGAACATGATCACCATCTTGTGCATCAAGATGGCTTTAGGTGAGCTGACCAAGGTTGAAGAAGTCTACCAAATGGGGCTCGGTTTCCTGGGGGGAGTGCTTTCGGGCTTGCTCGTCTTGGGCTTAGCTCCGCTCCTGGAACCGCTGGGGTATATAACGAACGTGAAGCTCCTGGAAATCGCGAACCTCAATCACCCCTTATTAAAAGAACTGGCCGTGAACGCTCCCGGCACGTACCACCATTCCATTGTGGTCGGGAACCTGGTGGAGGCTGCCGCGGAACAAATCGGAGCGAATCCGCTATTGGCCAGGGCCGGCGCGTACTATCACGACATCGGAAAGGTGGGCAAGAAGACCAAGCCCTGGTATTTCATCGAAAACCAGCGCAGGGGCGAGAATCCGCACGATAAGCTGGAACCCAGCATGAGCGCTCTGATCCTAGTCTCCCATGTCAAAGACGGTGTCGAAAAGGCCAGAAGGCATGGAGTAGGCGAGCCCATTGTGGAAATGATCCGGCAACATCACGGTACCAATCTGATCAAAATCTTCTACAACAAGGCGCTTGCCAAAGCAGGACGGAATCATCACACGGTGAGCCAGGACGAATACCGTTATCACGGGCCACTTCCCCAAACTAAAGAAGCCGCCCTGGTGATGCTTGCGGATCAGGTGGAAGCGTCCTCGCGCGTTCTGACCGATCCGACGCCGTCACGGATTCAGAAGCATGTCCAGTCGGTCATCATGACGCTCTTCAGCGAAGGGCAACTGGATCAGTCCACTCTGACCCTAAAGGACCTCCACGCCATCACCCGCTCGTTTGTCCGACAACTCCAGGGTATTCTCCACTCCCGCGTCGGCTATCCAGAGGAGGGCAAACCGCAGGATAAGGGAAATGGAGATATCACTCGACAACCGCCAGATAAAGATCGAGTTCGACACCGAGGATCTGAAGAAGAAGGCGGAAAAGCTATTAAGAGACTTGGGCTGTAGTTCTTCCGCAGTGCTCTCCATTTCGCTGGTGGACGCGCAGGAAATGGCCGAGCTGAATTTCACGTACCGCGGCAAGGAAGGGCCTACCAATGTGCTTTCGTTCTCGCAGCACGAAGGAGACCTTTCAGGACCTCACATGGATCTGCTCGGAGACGTGGTTATTTGCGCGGATCGGGTCGCTCACGACGCGGATGAACTCGGCTACACCCGCTCGGAAATGGCGTTGTACGTATTGATTCACGGCGTGCTTCATCTGATGGGCATTCACCATGACCTTCCGGACCGAGAGAAGTCGATGCAAGAAAAGGTGGACGAGCTGTTCCACAGACTGATCTCCGGCTCTCTAATGCCTTGACAACAATGCTAGAATCAATGCACAACTGCTGAGCACGAGAACGCGTGATTCCATTGCGCTGTCAAACAGGCGAACGACGATGGGATGGTTCTGGTGGGGCAGGCGTCCCGCCTGCCAAGAGAAGACAGGCAGAGCCTGCCCCGGACTAGATCCGGGGATGCCTGTCCCAGCAAGGATTACGCCTTACACCGATGCGCGGTCAAAGAAGCGACACTAGCAATGGCCGCCATCGCTGGAAGGATGAAACTCGGGCCGGCAACGGTCCGGTAGGGCCGGCAACGGTCCGGTAGGGCCGGCGTCCCGAGACTGTCTCAAAAGTCACGATTTTGTCACCCATTCGGTAGGGGCGGTTCGTGAACCGCCCGAAATCAGGGCGCTTCCCGAAGCGCCCCTACCTGAAATTCCGTGTATCATGAGATTTTGAGACAGTTTC
>JBMOME010000190.1:0-9573 GCA_049323095.1 Thermodesulfobacteriota bacterium | reverse complement strand
GGTGTGGCCGAACCTCTTTGTGAGACCTGTGACGGTAATTATGGTATGAGCCGACGTGAGACTCCTCGCTGCTCCGGAGATCCAGCCCCCCAGAGAGCTATTTCTTCAACTTCTCCTTGAGAATGTCACCAAGTGTGCCGAAAGAATTGCCTGGGGCTGCGCTGCGCTTGAAATCCTTGAACTGCGACTCTTCGCTACGTTCCTTCAGGCTCTTTGTGCTCAAAGAGATCTTGTTGCTGTCCGGATCGATGCTTAGCACTTCAACGTCAATGGGTTCGCCGGTGTCAAACCGCTTCCTCAGATCTCCGGTCCTGCCGTCCGCGATCTCGGATACGTGAAGAAGGCCCGTCTTCCTGCCCGGCAAGCTGACGAAGACTCCGTAGTCCTTCACAGCCTCCACCATTCCCTGAACCACATCTCCAGGATTTAGTCGCGCGTATTCTTCAGAGTCCTGCGCATCGGACCTTGGCATTTCAAGACTGATGCGCCGAGATGCCTGGTCCGAGGAGAGCACGCGAACTTCCACCTGATCTCCTTCATTGAGCACTTCTCGCGGGTGGCCTATCCTTCGCCCGGCCCCGAGCTCTGAAATATGCACCAGCCCTTCCACTCCGGGTTCCAACTCCACAAAGGCACCGAATTTGGCCAGCCGAGTCACTTTGCCAAGCACGCTCTTTCCTTCGGGGAATCGATCTCCAACGGTAAGCCAAGGATCGTCGAGAGTCTGCTTGCGACTCAAGGAGATACGGCCATTTCCCCAGTCAATATTCAAGACCTTCACGTTGAGGCGTTGGCCGGCCTGGAGGACTTCACTCGGATCTTCAACCCTGTGCCAGGACAATTCGGAAAGAGGTATGAGTCCTTCTGTTCCGCCAATATCAACGAAGGCGCCGAATTTGGCTAACTTCTGGACGGTGCCTTCCACCACAGCGCCCACCTCCAAGGTCTGACGCAATTGAGCGAGCTGCTGTTCGCGATCCTCTTGCAGGATCTCCCGCCTGGAGAGGACCACGTTGCGGCCTCGATCCGAATACTCGGTGACACGGAAGGTGAAACGCTTGCTAATGTAGTCCTCGGGTTTGCCGCCAGCCCGGAGATCCATCTGAGAATAGGGGCAAAATGCCTCTTTCCCGAAGACAGAAACGGTATAGCCGCCCTTGCGCTCGCCTTTCACCACCCCTTCCACCGGGATTCCGGCACGGTACGCGTCTCGGAATGCCTCCTCGCCAGCAGCCGCGGTCATTTTGACACTCAGGCGGATTTCCCCATCTCGGGTGCTTACAACATAGGCAGTCAATTTATCGCCTACCGCGACCGGCAAGTTTCCGTCTGCGTCCACAAGCTCTTCACGGGCGATGACGCCTTCGGTCTTAGCTCCTATATCGACGAAGATCCATTCCTGGCCGATTGATACAATCGTTCCCTCTGTCTTGGCGTCTTTGTGGACCACCACGTCGCGACCGGACTCGTTCGCGTTCAAGAGCTCTGCAAAATCATCATGTTGGTCTTCCGCGACTTCGTTCGCCCAGCCTTCCGCCTCGGAGAATGTCTCGCTGCCTTGCCGGGAACGAGTCGCGTCCTGGTTTACCATGCCAAATCCTCTCCTCTTTCAGACTTCCACCTATTGTTACCTGTTTTCTTGGCACCTTTCAAGACACCCCGTCTGTAAGGCAAGCGTTGCAATCAAGCCTCTTCCGCTCACGGATCGGAGCCCTGATCTGTTGAGTCACGATCGATCTTGTGGTAACATAGGAATGTCATTACCAAAATACGACGAGGAGCCAATGCCGTTTCTGGGGCGGAATGAAATATCATGGAATGAACGCTACCGTCGATGCCTCTATTTTTTTCTCCGAGACGAATTGGACGCGCTCCTGGTCAATGAATCTCTGGTGAAATCGTACTCGGCTTTCAGGGACGCGGGAAAGGAATATCCCTTTGTGGAAATGCGCGAGCTCAAGCCTCGTGCAAGAATTATCTCGCCCGAAAGTCCTGAGCATCGCCACTTCATGGCAGTCTTCAATGAAGAGGCTGTACCGCCTGAGTGCAAGAACCACATCCGGTTTTTCGACTCCAACAAGGTCACCAAAGAAAACGTCGCGAGCCTGGCGCCGTTTGATCTCCGGGATGTCTTTCAGCAACGGATGCGTTTCTTTGATGACAGTGATTTCCCCGAATTGCTCACGCATTTGCTCGAATCCGACTTCGCGGTGCTTGTCCAGCGAGACCAGACGCTCAAGTCCAGATACCGCTTTGCTCTCTCCCACTTCCACGTACGGATAGATTGGCCCGTGGCTGATGCGGCCGCGGACCTGGCCCGGCATCTGAGATACATCTCCAAAGACCTGTACGAAAAGGGTGAGAGAGCGGCCGAGGTGCTCCAGCAAAAGCTTTACGAATATTACGGCTTCCACCACTCCGCAGGGGGGAGACGGACCGCCGCGCTGGTAGCGAAGCAGTTCATGGCCCAATTTGACTTCATATCCACCGTGTACGTGGCTTCGGCTGAGGCTCGAACTATGTACCGCTTGTCTGAAAGCGGCATCCAGAAGTACGTTCTTATCCCCATTGCGCCAAAGGATCTCCGCAAGGTGGCCAGGTCCGTTGGAATGCGTGAGAAGCAGTTCGTCTCGACTTATCTGCTGGACAAGACGCCCGAGTACGGGGTGGGCATTTTCGTGGTGACATACAAGCACAACGAGCACTCGTTGCCACCTGCTGACGGCAAGTTACGTGAACTGAACCCGGACTACTCCTGGCTCAGGGTTGACCTCCAACTCCTCGTTCCTCCCCCATCGAGCAGGGATGCTCGCCCTATTCCCTATTCCAGAGTCTATATGTGATCTGATTGGTAGGTGTGTGGAATCACTCAATTTCCGAACCGGTGGTGGTCATGGTGATCTTCCCGTGTTTCACTCCACGGGTTGAAATCAGCAGCTCACCGACTTTCCTCACCTCATCCGAGCTTCCCCGCATGATCAACACTTCCAAGCAGTTATGCGCGTCCAGATGGACATGAACTGCCGAAATGATCAGTTGATGCTTCCTATGTTGTATCTCCGTCAGCTTCTGCGCCAGTTCGCTCCGTTCGTGGTCGTACACCACCGTGACCGTGCCTACCACCTCGTGATCCGAGGCAGTCCACTGGTTTTCGACGAGTCTATCCCTAATCAGATCTCTGATCGCCTCAGATCGATTAGTGTACCCCTGTCCAATGATCAGAGAATCAAACTTCTCCAGTAGGTCATCCGGAATGGATACCCCAAATCTGACCAGGTCAGCCATGATTCATTCCTTCCGGTTATGTGGGAATGTGCGGCGGGGCGCCCCTCATCGCGGGCGGGCGCGCATAGGAAGTATACATGAATGGGACGGGATTGCCAGACTAGGTTTTGGGGAATCTTGACGCCAAGATGGCATTGCTACGAAACCCGGCAATGGAGACGCGGGGTGAAGTCCGCGAGGAAGCCGCGAACTGCGCGGCGTCAGCCCACGGCTTCTGCCTTCTCTTCTTCTTCCTTCTCCTGCTCTTCGATGGTCTCGATAATGCACTGGGCCACCGGATTGGTCACCGAATAGATCATTTCCAGACCCTGCCGCGTCGATTGGATCACCCCTCGGCTCTTCAGATGGATAAGGTGTTGAGACACAGTGGCCTGGTTCAATCCGAGGCAAGCCTGCATATTCTTCACGTTGCAGCCTCCCACCTTTACTAGGCCGTACACGATCTTTAGGCGGATGGGATGTCCCAGGGCCTTGAAAATACCGGCTCTTTCCGTGAAGTCCTTCTTCTTTATTTCTGCAAAAAGCTTGTCCATCTCTTCAGAAGTAAGACTGCCCGCGTCGGTTTCCGGCAATGCCATTTCTCTTTCACCTCTGCCCCGATCTTTCGCTCTTTCCCTCTTCCCCATTCTTCGTCACGTTCCCCGGACCGGGAGCGCATGACGCGCTCATTCAAGTGGAAACTCCCATACGCGGGAGCACCCATCGATTCACGACAAACCACCCTACAATAATAAGAACCAGGATCCAGATTTCCACTGCTCCTCCTTGTGTCCTCGACGCGCCTCGACTCGTCGAGGCCGCATTGGCGGGAAATCCCCCGCTACATTCTATATATAGCTATATCTGAATATAGTCGTTCCGTCAAGGAACTTCTTGCGTGGCTCGCCTCATCTCCTCGGTAAAAGGCTCATGCCTCGCGCTCGAACACAATCCGTACTGCAAGGTCGTCGAATAGGTGATATCCGGATCCGCCGGATGCAAGTACATCCAGGAGTTCATCCGGCTTTTGGACCCACACGCCCCCCACGACTCTGACTCCTCGTTGAAACAGAGGCTCAGGGAGCAGACCCGCGGTGGGACCCATCACAGCAATCTCGGCTCCGGCTTTTGCCGAGCAAAGGATAGGCTCCAGCGTGTGGTTAATCAGCGTTACACCCGTGATTATGAGGACATCAGCTTGTCGAATGACTGCGTCAGACTGTTCTGCAGGAACGTAATGAGCCATTTCATCTTCTCGGAGTGTGCGCGGGTCTTGTTCAACGACCCACCATTGGCCCCCGCGTTTCTTGAGTGCCCTCAGAGTGGGTATGAACGCTCCAACCACCGCGACGGACGTGTCAGGCGGCATCCTTACTGCTTCGAGAGCGTCTATTCGCTCCTTCATTGCTAGTCCGCCGTTCAATCCTTGGCTCCAGCATGTTGCGCTCAACGCGTTGAGAGTCGCAATCGCAACAGCAGTCTTGATTGGTTCCGTGGAATTCAGCGCGCTCAAGAGACCATGCACTTTCGTTCCACGAACGCGCACGGGATCGAATGTCCTGGCAACAGACGTGGGACAGCAGACCGCCTCCGGGATCTCCTTGATCGGCGTGAAACACACTCCCGCGGCTCCATTCGACAATTTAACGCCGGTGAAGAACAGGCCGACAACAAGACGATCTACCGTGAGGCTTTCCGCCTGTTGACCCAACCTTTCCTTAGCGAGCGCAGCCGCCTCCTCAAGTATGCCCATGCGTCACTCCTTTGAGCCTGCGAGGAACATCATAATACGGTGCAACGCTAATCCGCGAAAAGATCGCATTGGGAAGGGGCCTTCCCTTTGTTTCGCGGTCGGTCGGCCAACGGCTTCAGGTGCCGACAGACAGAGGTGTCGATGCACTCCAAGAATCGTGAAGGAACGTCCTTAGTGGTCTGACCGAAAAGCGTTCGCGTGGCCGCGCGGGTCAGGATCAGCTCTCGTGAGGCCCGCGTCATCGCGACGTACATCAACCTGCGCTCCTCATCGATGTCATCCGGCGGATTATCAGGCCCTCGCTCGCGTAAATACGGAATCACGCCTTCTTCACAACCCGCAACAAAGACTACCGGGAATTCCAAGCCCTTGGCCGCGTGTATGGTCATGAGAGTCACCGCCCTAGCCCGCGGATCGATGAGTTCGGACTCATCTCTGGGGTTTTGCCTACACGCGCGCTGGTAGGGAATCCCTGACGTGCGAAAAGCCTCTTCAATAAGATCCCCCACTGCGTTGAGGCGATAAAGGACGGCAAAATCCGCGAAATCAAGCCTGTCGTCGTCTCCAGCCACCCGCCCGGAATCCAGAGAAAAGAATGACGAGCCACCCATCATGCTGTCTATTGCACGGGTGATGAATGTGCCCTCAGTAGCAGAATTCGGTAGCTCTGCAACACTCACGAACTTGTCCGCAGGTATTTCGGGACTCAGGATTTCCGAGGGATCTTCTTGATTCATTACGTCGGCTGCAGCGGTGAGGATGTTCCCTTGGGAACGATAATTCCGCGAGAGGCGCAAGACTCGAGCCGAGGGGTAATCAACTTGAAATTGTTGAAAATAGCGCCAATCCGCGCCACGAAATCCGTAAATAGCCTGATTGGGATCTCCGATGACAAAGAGACCATCTCCGGACGGCTTGGATAAGAGCCTGACCAGCTCGTATTGTGCCTTGTTCACGTCTTGAAACTCGTCCACCAGGAGATGCGCTGCGATGCTCTCCCTGATTGACGCCGCATCGAGCGGGTTTTCTCGCAGCAGGTGCACCGGCTGGCTGACCAGATCGTCAAGATCGAACGCGCGTTCGCGGGCCAAGGAGTCTTCGTATGCCCGGTACGCGCGTGCCAGATCGTCCCGCTCGGTGTAGGCATCAGGAGTAACGAGCTGCTGCTTTAGCAGGCTGACCTCCTGGTACAGAGAAGTCACCCGGGCAGGCGGGCAGCCGATCCGCGCCTCCTTGATTGCCTTTCTAAAGAGCGCTATTGCTTCGTCCTCTTCCAGGACTCGCTCTCGCACAGTTGCATGGCCGCGGTTCCGGAACAAGTCCAAGATCCGCGACCCAAGCTGATGAAACGTGCCTACCCAGCGGCCGCGCAACGCGTCTTCCGGAACAAGCCCAGCAAGTCGCTCACCCATTTCCCTAGCGGCCTTGCGAGTAAACGTTACCGCGGTAATTTCCGAGGCTTGGGCTTTTTCTTCACGGATCAGGGTTGCGATGCGTTCCGTAAGGGTCCTTGTCTTGCCGGTGCCAGGCCCTGCTTGTACCAGGACGGGACGGTCGTAAACGTGCACAGCCTCGGCTTGCTCTTGGTTGAGCTCATGCTGCCGTTTAGGTACTTTCGAGCGCCGGACCGATTTCCCGGGCTTCTTGCCCGTGGATGGGGAGCCCCCTGAACCACGTGACTTCCTCGCGCGAGTTCTCTGCACCGGTACAAGACTCTGTTGCCCGAGGAGTTCGTCGCGTTCGCTTTGAGTAAAGAGCTCAACCGTGCCGTACTCGCCGTCATATCCTGCCAGGATGGACACCCTCCCCTGCCGAGCGCGGGAGATCCCTTCCACCACGATCTCAGGTGCTTGCCCAGAAATCTCATCCAGAGGAATCGCCCACAGGATGTTGAGTTCCGGTCCGAGACGAACGAGCAGGTCGTCGTACAAAGCTCTCACCTTCAACGACTGAGGCCCCACGCCGAGTGCCTGGGCAACGATTTCTCGCAGGGGGAGCAAACGCCAGAATGGTGCTGCCTTTGGTGGTTTCTCTCCCAAAGGGCGATCCGCAAGCTCCATGACGCGGTTCATTACCCCCACAGTTACCGGCTGGCCGCAGACTGGACAGCGGCCTCCGTGCTCCGCGGTTTGTTCCGGTTCAAGTCTCGTGGAGCACTTACGGTGCCCATCAAGGTGGTACTTGCCCTCTTCCGGGAAAAATTCGATAGTTCCAATGAACCCACGACCGCGCTTTCTCGTTGCAGCCTCAGGCTGCGAGCCCGCGAACATGCTCCCGTCAGTCGAGTCGAGCGGAGTTTCCGCATCCTCCTTCAGTGAAATATCCTGTGCGCCGGCTTTGAGTGCGTTCCTGACCGCGAAATACCCCGGAGTACCTTCGAAGATATTGGCTTCGCGCGCCATGTTCTGAGGCGAGTGTGTGTCGGAATTGGAAATGAGGGTAAACCGATCCAGGGAGGTCACCCGGTGGTTCATCTCCGGATCCGAAGATAGTCCTGTTTCCAGCGCGAATACGTGCGGAGTGAGATCTTCAAAGCATTCTTCAATGGAATCAAAGCCGGACTTGGATCCTAATATGGAAAACCAGGGGGTCCACACGTGCGCAGGAACTAGAAAGGTATCGGATGAGGCCTCCAGGGCTATCTCAAGAAGGTCACGGCTATCCAAGCCGAGAATGGGTCGGCCATCGGACCTAATATTCCCGATCCTGTCAAGTTTCTCCGAGAATCGGTCCATTGAAGCTAAGTCCGGCATAAATATGAGATTGTGAACCTTTCTGGTCGCGCCGTTCTTCTTGTATATGGAACTAATTTCTACGTTCAGCATGAAGCGCACGTCAGCCGGGCCGAATCCGTCTGGGAGAACGTCCATCTCCGGAATATAGGACTCTTTCAGGCGAAGCAGGCCGTCGTCGGCTTCCTGGAGCATTTCTTTTATCTCCGAGCGCCATTGCGGATGGGTGAAATCGCCGGTAGCGAGTACCAAGATGCCCTTGAGCGCGGCCCATCGTGACAGCTCGATCAGGTTGCAGTCCCGTGATGTCGCTCTGGAGTACTTTGAGTGGATATGGAGATCGGCAAAATAGATCACGGAACAGGCTCCTTCTGGAAAGAGGCTTGCACGGTAGAATGAGAGGCGATCTTGACGTTAAGGGGCAGAATTGCTAGAAGGAAAAACCACAGGGGAAGCAGGGGATGTACTCTTCCCCGCGCCTGCGCCCGAAAGGCCCCGGCATCCGGGAGGAAGACGTGAAGACCGGGCATCCTCTCCTGAATTCGGGTATGCATAGCCCAAGCCGGAAGCCTTGTCAACAGCCGTCAAGCGGCTGACTTGTGAAGCTGGGAGCACCTCCGAACGCTACTTTTGGAGTATGGCCCCCGGGGCCGTCGAGGCGAATTGGGCATCAGGAAGTCGGGTTTCGCGGTCACTCGCGCTTTGACAACGAGTTGTCCACGAGCGGCCGAGCACGGCAATCAATGAATTGAGTGTGAGAGGGTCTTGTTAATCATGTTTAGTATCTTTCGCGACCTCCCAAGAACGCTTGGGTCACGTACCAGAATCCTTCCGATTTCGAGTACCGCCACCCTGAGTTCCACAGCCAGGCGCTGCACTGTCGCTCTTATTGCGTTCCTGATCGTATGCGGGTCCGGATGGTTCCTAACTGCGGCCATCGCCGCGATAGACGCCGATGATACGATATCCCTGTGGGAGCCTCTCCTGTGGGGAGGCAGTGTTCAGGGAACAAGCGAGACTAGTGCTGCGCTCGATGAAGATTCTCGGGAGGCTACTCAGCCCTCGGATCAAGAGCTGACAACCCGCACTTCCCTCACCCGCGATATGGCGCCATCCGATTCCGCTGTAACTTCTGACGCTGGCTCGCCTAACAGGGTGGCTTCACTGGACTCACGAACCTCTTACCAAAAAGAACCTCTGAGAGAACTGTCCCTGGCGCGTATACCGCCGCTTTACGCCCAACCTCAGCTTCCGGGTGAAGGCCTCTGGAGCGCGGACGAGATGCCCAGGTCGGCAAATGGATTGCCCGCGGTGTTTCGCACCAGCTATCGGCCGAGCCTGCAATTTCCTACAGCCATCGCTCATATGCTCCTGTTCGACATGAGGCAGGTCTCCATGAGGCTCTACATAGGTTCTTCGGAACCCAAAGCCACGCAGGCTTCCTCAAAGGTTGAGCCGGAAAACATCCCGGACTTGCTCGCGATCACCAATGCTTTGTGGAAACAGAAACATGCGGAAAACGCGGGCGCTATTTTCCGCGGCACGGTTCTGAACAAGATGGTTCCAGGCATGGCAACGGTGGTGGTGTACAAGGACGATTCCGTTGACATCCTCGAGTGGGATGACGACATCCCTGTGGACCAGATCAAGGACGCGCGCCAGCTCAAACACCTGATTGTCAAGGACGGTAAGGTCGTTAACACGGTCAACAAGGGCGGCCGGCCCACGGATTCGGAGATCGGCCTAGGCTATTTGCTTGTGGAAGATGAGTTCCTCGATGAAGCGGGCTACGGAGGATCGCGAGGACCCGCGCCCCAGTGGGGC
>JBMOME010000189.1:0-9610 GCA_049323095.1 Thermodesulfobacteriota bacterium | reverse complement strand
CAGGGTGCAGTTCTCAGCATCGGGCATGTTCCGTCGGCGAGCCATGCCCAGGATAAATCAGATACTCGATCAGATCGCGAGAAGAATCGTCACGCAATCGGACAAAAATTTTGGCAATCGCTATAGGCATTGGTAGGTGCCGGCCTCCGTGCCGGCACATTTTTCTTAAAAATATCAACCAGCTCGGACCGGCAGAGCCTGCCCCGGACTCGATCCGGGGGACGCCGGCCCCTACCGATCATCTGCGAGCGCGGGGGCTTCAAGAGGCCAAGAATTATGTCAACCGGTATAATCGCCGGCGTTGAGCCCGAATTTCTTCAAACGATATTGCAGGGTTGAGCGGGGCAGCCCCAGGACCTTCGCGGCGCCGCATGGGCCTCCCAGAACGCCTCGGCATTTGATCAGTGCTCGCTCGATGTGACCGCGTTCCGCGGCTGCCAGGGTGCTGAGGGAAGTCTCGTGCTCCGGCTGAAAAGTGTTCAAGATCTTGTCGATGTCTGCTTCGGTTATTCTCATGCCGGGCCGTAAGATCACCAGTCGAATAACCAAATTCTTCAGCTCTCGAACGTTCCCCGGCCAGTGGTAATGAATGAGCCTTTCAAGGGCCAGGTCCGTATACTCCGGAGCCGGCCGATTCATCTGCTTGGCTTGGAGCTCTGTCAGGCGTTCCACAAGCAAGGAGACATCTTCGGGCCGATCTTTCAATCGTGGAGTATGAATGGTGACCATGTTCAAGCGATAATAGAGGTCCCGGCGGAATGACCCCTCTCGCATGGCCTTTTCAAGATCGTGGTTCGTAGCGGAAATAACGCGGATATTAACTTTGATCGGCCTGCTCTCGCCCACGCGCTCGAACTCACGATCTTGAATCACTTGCAGCAATTTTGCCTGCAAATTCGCCGGGAGATCGCCCACTTCGTCGAGAAAAACCGTTCCTCCGTCAGCCATCTCGAATCGGCCGATTCGCAGTGCATGAGCCCCTGTGAACGCGCCCTTTCCGTGCCCGAAAAGCTCGCTCTCGATCAGGGACGAGGTCAAGGCCGGGCAGTTGATCTTGACAAAAAGATGATCGCGACGGGAACTCAAGTTGTGAATAGTGCGCGCGAGATAATCTTTTCCCGTGCCGGTCTCGCCCGCAACAAGCACTGATGCGTCCGTGTCCGCGACCAATTCGATCTGGTTCATGATCTCGGCCATTGCAGGCGACGCATAGAAGAAGTGATCCTGATGATACGCATCGTCGGCATTGACCATGAGATATCGTTTCTGGCGCTCCAGATTCTCGTTGAGTTTTGCCAGTTCCACGTAGTTGAGCATATTGTCAACCGCTATGGCCACCTGATTCGAAACGTCGGTGAGGACTTCCACGAGATCCTGGATATCCTCAGGCTTCTTCCCGAAGGAGAAATGAATGGTTCCGAGTAGGCGGTTACGCACCATGAGCGGAAAAGCCATGGTCGCGGTGAGCCCCGAATCCAGCATGGAGAGCACCGAAGGCAGGTCTTCGTACCGATTGAGATCTTCGATGATAACCGGTCGCTTCGACGTTATGACCATTTGCGCGATGGACCCTTTTGCCAAGGGTCGGCTGCCTTTAACCGAAATTCCCTCGGGCGCGATCCCGTCCGCTGCTGCAAAGTAACTGAGAGACTCGGTCCCGGAATCGTACAAATTGATACTCAGGCGGTCGTACCGAAAGTGCCTCCGGAGCTCGGTGGCTAGCGCTTGGAAGAGTTTCGCTCGAGAGGTTTGCGTAATGATCGCATTATTAATGGAGAGCAGGATGCGGTACCTTGTTTCGAGATCCCAATGCATAGCGGCCTCGTCCGTGGGTTGCACAGGTATTCGCGTCCAAGCCCCTGCGCCCATAATTGGGCACACGTGGGGTTTGCGGGACGCGGTATTCGGTAGCCTGGTTAGGCCCTTCTTGCAGTGTTACGCATAAGCATAGCAAAGAGGAGGAGAAAGGCAAGACCACTTTTCGGCGTTTCTGCCCACTATTCGGCTGAGACACGGCTTCCACGGCCACGGAAAGAATGCCCATCGTAAGTTATTCCGGTATGTTACAATGAACGCCTCATCGGGCACGATCTTTGCCTGTTTCTCAAGGCATTTACCGTGGGGTACGAACAAGTAGGGAGGTGTACCATGAGAATGAGGGCTCTGCTTTTAGCGTGCTGGTTTGTTCTCGGCGCTGCCTTGCTGGCCGTGGCAGGAACAGTAGACACCCCTGACGGCGCGATTATCTATTACGAAACCAAAGGACAGGGGCCTGCCATACTCTTTGTGCACGGCTGGACCATGACCGGCAAATTCTGGCAAAAGCAGGTTGAAAAGCTGGCAAAAGACCATCAAGTAGTGATCATGGATCTGCGTGGGCATGGCAACAGCAGTAAGATCCTGTCCGGACATCTGATTTCTCAATATGCTAAGGATGTTCGCTCTGTCATTGACGCGCTGAAGCTCAAAGATGTCGCTCTTGTGGGCTGGTCTCTCGGCGGGCCGGTAGTCCTGGAATACTGGAAGCAATTTGGCTCGGACAAGGTAAAGGCACTGGGGCTCGTGGACATGACTCCGTTCCCGTTCTCGCCTGCGGAATGGAACGCGCAAGGACTCAAGAATTACAATTATGACAGGATGAATGGTTTGTTCATCGGTCTCAACGAAAAAAGACGAGAAGTCGCGACCGGATTCATAAACAATATGTTCAAAAACGCACAGGCTTCCAAGGAAGACCTGGAATGGATGCTGACCGAGCATCTCAAGACTCCTGTTTCGGTTGCCACGGCCATCTACAGCGACTATCTGATGCGTGACTATACTGACGTGCTCAAGACCATCACCGTCCCGACAATCGTATTTGCCGCAGACTCAAACATCTTCAAGAAGGGCATTGCAATGGGGAAATTCATCGCGTCTCAGGTGCCCAAAGGAACTCTTGCGGCTTCTGAAAAGGGAGGACACGTGCTGTTCTACGAGGATCCGGAGTGGTTTAATAATGAGCTGGATACATTTCTGAAGAAATCTCAGAAATGATCAACGTATTGTAAGCATGTGGCCTCGGCACCTGCTTGCTCTAATTCTGTCGTTGTGAGGAGCCGTCGATTCACGGCTCCTGACTAGCCTCTTCAGGGCTGCGCCACCAGCCAGAACGCGCTGGAGGGGATACCTCTGAGCGGGCCCGGTCTTCTCGGCGAAGTCCCTCAGCGCTCGCCGAAACCGGGAACTCCTATGAATCGTTGTAGTTCCTTGGCTATGGCAGTTGGCTAATGACGATGGATGTGGTCCTCAAATACGGTCAGGGAGAATGCCGGCTGCGGATTCCCGAGAAAGCGGACGTGGAAATCCTTCAGCCGGCCACAATGCCGCCGGTGGAAAATGTGGCGGCAGCGCTGGAGCGCTCTCTGGCTGAGCCTCTTGACCGTCCTTCATTCGACCGGATGGTTCGAGAGATCGCGCCAAAGACGGTTGCTATCGCGGTTCCTGACGAGACTCGGCCTGCCCCACTCAGTGCGATCTTGTCTGTGCTCCTGAGAGCGCTACAGAGATCGGCTCCGGGTCTGGATTCTTCCGCAGTGACCGTCGTGGTGGGAGGCGGCTTACATCCGCCCTTGGAGGACCAGGCGCTCTGGCGTGTTATCCCCGCTGAAATAGGATTGCGATGCAAGGTGGTGGCTCACGACGCCAGCAGGGCGCGGATGGTTGATTTCGGTCCCACCAGCCGAGGCACGCCGCTTCGCGTTAATGCTGAGTTTTCCGAAGCAGATCTGCGAATCGTTATCGGGCAGATCGACCCACACCAATTCGTGGGATTCACCGGAGGCTCCAAGGGCGTGGTTATCGGACTTGCCGCAGCAGAAACTATTGAACATAACCACGGGCTCATGTTTGATCCCAGCGCTCAAGTCGGCAAACTGACGGGCAATCCGGTTCGAGAGGACATGAACGAAGCAGGCCGCATGATCGGAATCCATCTGGCCACTGATGTGGTACTGGATCCCGACAAACGGCCGGTGAGCGTTCTGGCAGGCGATCCCGAAGCCGTCCTCTCAGAGGGAGCCGATGTCTGCCGTTCGGTCTACGGCGTGAAGATATCCCAGAAATTCGATGTGGTGGTGGCGTCTTGCGGCGGGCACCCCAAAGACATCTGTCTCTATCAAGCGCAGAAAGGGCTGAACTTAGCCTCCCAGGCCCTTAAGCCGGGCGGCAAGATACTGCTGCTTGCCGCATGTCCGCAAGGAGTGGGTGACGACGTGTACTACGATTACGTGGGCCGATTCCGGACACCGCAAGAGGTCCTTGAAGACTTCCGACGCCTCGGATTCAAGATGGGCGCGCACAAGGCCTATCTGTTCGGCCGCACGCTGGACAGTTTCGATGTGGCTATCGCATCGGAGTTGGAGAAGGAGATTCTCGATCGGTGCCTCCTGCGCTCTGCCGAGCCGCAGGCGCAGCTTCAGCAATGGATCGACGATTTTGAGGGAACACCGCGAGTCGCGGTCATTCCCAATGCCAACACTACATTTTTCATCGTGGAACCGACATAGTTCGAGCTCCCGATGACCGGCCGGGAGCTCTTCCCAGCATAGCATTCGGAAAGGAGAGACCATGATACAGTTTTTGGTTCACGAAAAGTCAGACAATGTGGGGGTGGCCACGGTTGACATCAAGGCGGGCGAGACCGCGAAGGGGTTGTTTATGGACACCCAGGCGCAGATGGACATGAAGGCATTGAATGATATTCCTCTTGGCCACAAGATCGCTCTCGTCGATTTCAAGGTCGGGGACACAGTCATTAAGTACGGGCATGACATCGGGCGAATTGTAGCGGACACCGCGGCCGGGGCCCACGTGCACATTCACAATCTGAAGACAAAGAGGTGGTAGCAATGAATATACCCAAATTTACCGGTTATCGGCGTGAAAACCGAAGGGTCGGTGTTCGAAATCACGTTGTCATATTGCCTTTGGATGATTTGTCCAATGCCGCGTGTGAGGCGGTTGCCAACAACATCAAGGGGACGATGGCCCTTCCTCACGCCTACGGGCGTTTGCAATTCGGCGAAGACTTGGAGCTGTTCTTTCGCACCATTATCGGCACGGGCGCAAACCCCAATGTAGCTGCGGTGGTGGTGATCGGCATCGAGCCCGAATGGACCGAACGGATCGTCAGCGGCATCGCGGAAACCGGAAAGCCGGTGAAGGGCTTCTCCATCGAGCGCAGCGGGGACATCAATGCGATCGCTGCTGCTTCTCGTCAGGCTCTGGAATATGTGCAGTGGGCAACGGAGCTCCCCAGGACCGAATGCACCATGGACGAACTGTACGTATCGGTTAAGTGTGGCGAATCCGATACCACGTCCGGCCTGGCATCCAATCCTACCGTGGGAAACGCCATAGATAAGCTGGTGGAAATAGGCGCGACCACCTGTTTTGGAGAAACCTCGGAAATCACAGGAGCGGAATTGGTGTGCAAGGAACGCGCAGCTACTCCGGAAATCGGTGAAGAGTTCATGCGAGTCTGGAATGCGTACAACGACATCATCGTGAAGTTCAAAACCGACGATCTCTCCGGGTCTCAGCCCACGAAAGGCAATATCCGAGGAGGATTGACCACGATCGAGGAAAAGGCCTATGGAAATCTCCAAAAGATCGGTAAGAAGTCTCGATACGTGGGAGTGCTCAAGCCGGCCGAGGCGCCCAAGGGTAAAGGCCTGTGGTACATGGATACATCTTCCGCGGCTGCAGAGGCGGTCACGTTATGGGCTGCTTCAGGCGCGGTGGTCCACTTGTTCCCCACAGGCCAGGGAAACATCATCGGCAATCCGATATTGCCGGTAATCAAACTGTCGGCTAATCCGCTGACCTGTCGTACCATGAGCGAGCATATCGACCTGGACGTATCCGCTATACTCAGAGGTGAAATGACCCTCGATCAAGCCGGCGATAAGCTCCTGGAGATGGTTGCTCGCACGGCCAATGGCCGACTGACTGCGGCCGAAGCATTAGGCCATCGGGAATTCGTTTTGACCAAGCTGTACGTCAGCGCATAACGATGCCCCTCATGCCCCTCGCGATCTAAACGTGGTCGGGTGCCACTGACCTGAGCTTGCTCAGGTCAGTGCCGAAGTTATATCCCAGAAGTGCACTGACCTGGAAACCAGGTCAGTGGCACCCAAACACTTGACCGTATTTGTGACATAGTTTTGTTGGCTTGAACCATGAGAACGGTCTGGTTTCTGCTGTTTACTTGCACGGAGCGCGATACCATATGCCAAAGACACAAAGCTGGTACGACCGCATTGCAGCACTTTTCTTCTTTGGTGTGGGCCTGTTCTTTGCTCTGTACGCTCGTCGAGTTGAGATTGGAACCTGGAACGAGCCCGGCCCTGGATTCCTGCCCTTCTGGGCGGGAGTCACGTTGTGCTTGATGGCTGTGGGTCTTTTCGTCGGTAGCGTGCGACGAGCAGGGCCGGTACTTCCGAAATTCCTTCCGCAGGCCGATTCCTGGAAACGAGTCGTGGCAACATTCATTGCGATGGTCGTGTACGTGGAGATCATGAATCCTCTGGGCTTCACGCTGGCGACATTTGTCTTTGTCGGCTTCCTGGTGAAGTTTATCTTCCCGCAAACCTGGACGCGGACCGTGATTGTGGCAGGGCTCAGCGCACTGGGCGCGCGCCTTCTCTTCATTAACCTTTTGAAAACCCAGCTCCCACACGGATATTTCGGGTTCTAGGTTCGCTATGGATCTACTCAACCATATGGCCTTGGGAGCGCAGGTGGTCTTCACACCTGTGAACCTGCTTCTCTGCTTCCTTGGCGTGCTCCTGGGAACTCTGGTGGGCGTGCTTCCCGGACTTGGGCCAACCGCAGCGATTGCGTTGCTCCTGCCCAACACCTTTCACCTCTCTCCCGTGGGCGCGATCATCATGTTGGCAGGCATCTACTATGGCGCCATGTACGGGGGTTCCACCACATCCATTCTTGTCAACATTCCGGGAGAAGCAGCCTCGGTAGTTACCACCTTAGACGGGTACCAGTTGGCCCTCAAAGGCCGGGCCGGGCCTGCGTTGGGAATCGCCGCGTTCGGGTCCTTCATTGCCGGAACCATCTCCGTTCTGGGACTCATGTTGGTCGCGCCACCGCTGGCGAAGTTTGCTCTGGCATTCGGCCCTCCTGAATACTTCAGCTTGATGCTCATGGGCATCCTCATCCTGATCTACCTGGCCTCGGGTTCTATTCTCAAAGCGCTCATGATGGCTGTGTTCGGGCTGCTGATCAGCACCATCGGGATGGATTCAATTTCCGGAACGCAGCGCCTGACCTTCGGGATGGTGGAACTCAGCGATGGTGTGGGACTGATACCCGTGATCATGGGACTGTTCGGGGTAGCCGAAGTCATCTCAAACGTCGAACAAGCGATCAAACAGGAGATTGTCACTTCCAAGGTGCGTGATCTTCTCCCATCCCTGCGGGATTGGAAGGATTCCTTTTTGCCGATCATTCGCGGGAGTTTCCTGGGATTCTTCATGGGCGTTCTCCCAGGGCCTGCGCCGGTTATTTCGGCGTTCAGCTCATATGCGCTGGAGAAGAAACTGTCCAAGCACCCGGAGAAATTCGGAACCGGCGTCATCGAGGGCGTTGCAGGCCCCGAAGCTGCAAACAATTCCGCAACAGGAGGAGCGTTCATTCCGCTTTTCACACTGGGCATTCCCGCGAACTCCGTGATTGCGATCTTGTTGGGCGCATTCATGATTCACGGCATCCAGCCTGGTCCTCTGCTCATTTCCCAACATCCCCAGATCTTTTGGGGAACGGTCATCAGCATGTATGTGGGCAACATGATGCTCGTCATACTCAACCTGCCTTTGATCGGCCTCTGGGTGAAGTTGTTACGCGTCCCCTACCCTGTTCTCTTCCCGCTCATCCTCGTCTTTTGCGTCGTGGGCGTTTACAGCTTGAACTACAGTTTCGTGGAAGTGGGCCTGATGATCATGTTCGGTGTGCTGGGTTACATCGGCAGGAAATTTCGCCTGGAGATGGCGCCGCTGGTGTTGGCTGTGGTCATCGGCCCCATGATGGAGCAGAACCTCCGGCTGTCCCTGGTGATCTCCCAGGGCAGTCCTTGGATTTTCCTTGAACATCCCATTTCCGCGGCGTTTATTGCTCTGTCCCTGTTCCTACTCGTCTCTCCCCTGATCCCTTGGATCGGCGGTAAGCGCAAAGAACTGCAAGAAAAAGTTGAAGGTGAGGAAGTATAACCAAGAAAGGAAAAGAAGATGAAAAGATTGAGACTGCTCTTCATCGTCGTCGCTCTCCTTGCCCTCGCAGGAGCGGCATTCAGCGCGGAAAAATTCCCTACCGGGCCCATCAGCTATATCATTCCGTTTAATCCCGGGGGTCAGTCGGACGTAGAGGCTCGCCTCCAACAACCGTATCTGGAGAAAGACCTGGGGGTCCCCATCGTGATTACGTACATGCCTGGCGCAGGTGGAGGCCTTGCATGGACCAAGTTTGCGCAGGCCAAACCTGACGGCTACACCGTTTGCGGAATCAATATTCCGCATATTATCCTTCAGCCTCTTTGCCAGACCGATGTGACTTTCAAGACCCAGGACCTCAAACCTGTCTGCATCTTCGAATCAACCCCTATAGGCCTGGCCGTCAAGAAGGGATCCACGATCAAAAACGTCAAAGAATTCATAGAATTCGCCAAAGCAAACCCGGGCAAGGTGACCATTGGCATGTCCGGTAAGTTCTCAGGCCATCACATGGCCGCTCTTCAGTTCATGAAGATGACCGGAACCAAGCTCACTCTGGTGACCTTCACCGGCGCGGCCCCTCAGATAACCAACCTCCTCGGAGGTCACGTGGAAGCGATCTTCGGAAACTCCTCAGATCTGGTGACGCATCAGTCTCAGATCAAAGTCCTTGCAATCGGTGCGGAGAAACGTATGGAGCAGCTTCCAAACGTGCCGACGTTTCAGGAAGAAGGGCTGAAATTCCTTCCCCGCATCGACCGGGGTTTAGCCGTACCTAAGGACACGCCCACGGAAATCACCGCCAGGCTGGAAAAGGCTTTGCTGGATACGGTCAATACGGAAGGATATCGTTCCAAGATCGTCGCGGCAGGATTTGTGCCAATGGGCTTGAATAGCGAGCAGTCGAAGAAGTATATCGCGGAGCAGACCGAAGTCTGCCAGCAACTGCTCAAGGAGCACGATCTTCTCCTGAAGAAGTAGAGGTCCCTCCGCTTCTACAGCCGGTTGCAAAACCTCTTGTCCCGATGTGATGCCGTAGGGGCGCTTCGAGAAGCGCCCTTATTCTGGGCGGTTCACGAACCGCCCCTACAATATCACACAACATCTTCTTGTCCCGTAGTGGTTTTGCAACCAGTTGTAGTCAAAACTCCCGGATGGAAGGCCTCGTCATTAGGCAACGCGGTTTGGGTTTGCGTATGGGGTGGTTTGGAGGGGAGATCATAGGCGTTAAAATAAGTTGAGGGTCACAGTTCAAACCGTTGTGTCATGGCTAGTTTTCGCTTTCTCGGCGAATGTGCCAGCCTTTGGAGGAGGTGCTCGTCACTGATGAGAAGCCAGGCTCCTGT
>JBMOME010000188.1:0-9612 GCA_049323095.1 Thermodesulfobacteriota bacterium | reverse complement strand
GGGCCCCACTGGACCTTCAGGGCCTTTCGACCCTTCCAAGCCGCGTCCGGATTATCCGCGCACACAATGATGTTCTCAGGTGTGGGGACTACCTTGCGTACGCCCTTAACCGCCTCTGCAGCCTTTTGATCGAATGAGGTCGGCTTTGCCCCATACGCAGGCGGGCGGGCAATTGACGCATACAACATATCCGGCACTTGCACATCAAGACCGAATATGGCCTTACCGGAGACCTTTTCAGGAATGTCCACACGGGGCATGGACTTGCCGATGTATCTGAACTGGGCTTCCTTCTTCAGCACCGGGTCTTTCGGCAGAGGGAGCTGAGCTGCCTTCTGGCAGAGCTTTCCATAGGTCAGTTTCCGGCCGCTCTTTTTGTGTTCAACCGCGCCGTTGGACGCTTCGCACTCTGCTTCAGGCACTTTCCAAGTTTGGGCTGCGGCGGTGACGAGCATCATTCGACCCGCGGCGCCCGCGGCTCGCAGAGGCTCGAAAAAGCCTCTTACGCTGGCGCTGGCCACGGTAATCTGGTTGTCCAAAAGAGGGTTCTTGTATTGCGGAGCGCCTTGAGCCTGCTTCACGCGGACTCGATTCCAGTTTGCCTCGAGTTCATCCGCTACGATCATGGGTAGGGTAGTTCTGACGCCTTGGCCCATTTCGGAATTCGGTATGATAACCGTAACCAGGTCGTCAGGGGTTATCTGAATCCACACATTGGGCTCGAAACCTGCGGCAACGCCCTTTCCCTTTTCAGACGCATTGACGATGTTGAACCCTAAGGGGCTGACGGAAGCCGCAATGGTCAAGCCGGCAACGGCCAACGATCCTTTTAGGAAATCACGACGGGCTATGGGTTTCATGCTCTCTTGCCCTCCTTCTTCGCGATCTCAAGGGCCGCTTGAATGCCTCGCTTGATTCGCGGATACGCACCGCACCGGCAGATGACGTCATCCATGGCAGCAACGATTGAGGCGGCATCGGACTTCTTGTCTTTTGACATCAAAGCCGCCACTTGCATGATCACTCCGGGCTGGCAGTAACCGCACTGCGGCACCTGCTCCTTTATCCAGGCCTGTTTTACCGGGTGATTCTCGGGCAATCCCTCTATGGTGGTGATCTTTTTGCCCTTCACTTCATCCACTTGGGTCACGCAAGATCTGCGGGCTTCGCCGTCTACGTGAACCGTACAGCTTCCGCATTCCCCTGTGCCACAGGCGTACTTTGTGCCGGTAAGCTTCAGATGGTCGCGCAACACCCAAAGTAATGGCGTGTCCCCCGGCACATCCACGTTATACTTCTTTCCGTTGACTTGAAGCACAATCATGGCCACCCCCTTTTCATAGTGGTTATCAACCCAATCTTTGACAGCACGGCGCCTCCAGACTCTTTGCAGCTAAGCCTGGATGACTCCGAAATTACGCAATGTTCGTGAAATGGTCTGGGTCTTTGACCCGATAATCGGTCGTTGGATGGTTGGTAAGCCCCTTGGCGGATCCCGCCGCGGGAGCGTTGTCTATGTCAAGATCCTGGGAAATCGATTTGCTTAACGTTCTAAAGATACCTGTCGGCAGGCACCGCGGTCAATTATAATCTTTGCGACCGCGGCTTATTCTTAGCCGGTTGCGGGTTTGTAAAGGGCCGGCGCAAGGACGCGCTGTTACCCCCACGTTCCGAGGCCAGCCCCGGAGTGCTCCCCGAAGCCCTGGGCTTTCGTGATTCGGCACAGCTTATTGGCTGTCCCAGTTTACCTGAAGAGCCGCACTTAGCCGCCAATGTCACCCGGAGAAACGCTGGGCCAAACTTCTTCCCATCTTCCGGTTGACGGCCTGAACTCTCCCATCAACTCAGTTTTGCCTGGCTCCCACTGCGTCGGACACTCCGCGCTGAGTTTGTGAATCCGGTCTCCAAGCTCTTCGAGGATCATGTGCAGTTCATTAACGTGCGCAACAACCCTTGATTTATCCCCGGTAGAGACATGGTCCAACCTGCTCACCACGCCGTCCAGCTTTGCTTTCCAGCCTGCGAGCTCTTCGCCCATGTTTTGGCAATATGATTCGAGCTCCATAGTATTACCCCTTTCTTTCAGCGCTCCCCTTCCCGTGATTTCCGTATAAGTTTCTTGGTGGCAACCAAGCTTCCGGCCCAAACTCCGCGAAAGGCCCGAAACTTTGGTCGCCAAGCGCTTTCTTGCTGAACTAACGATAGGTCCGGTAGATGCCTCTGGCAAGGAGAGTAGGAAAGATGCGAAAAATTTTGTCGTTACGTAGGGACATTCCTCACCTCAACTTCATGTTTATTGAAAGCGCTCGAGGCCCGTTCGATCATACGGAGGTGCACTGAATATGGTCCTCGGCCGCGAGATTCCGTGAAATCTTTCCGAATTCATATCCCATGCGATCAATCGTAGGGGCGTGATTCATCACGCCCGCTTATCGGGCGCAATGAATTGCGCCCCTACGGAGGCTTCTTCGATAGGTTCCGTTATGGACCATCAAGATTGGGTCTGGCCCAGTACGCGTTCGATTGGGGGTGGTAGAGGCGACTTCGAGACTCTGCTGTTCGCGAGGTCAGAAGCCGGCTGGCCACTTTTTCTTTGGTAACTTCAGGAAGTACGTGTTAGACCAGTATACGTTGATCATATTACCGACCGCATACTGGAACCATTTGAAACATTAGGTGTTTTTGGTGGACGCTCGCTCGCGGTGTTCTAAGGCTCGCGGGCTTGATTGCCCTGCCCGCAGCGGGCACCGAACATCGGCGTCAATCTGCGTAATCTGCGGATATCACCTGCCCCGCGTTCTGCTGGGCTCCAATTCAAGCCAACGGATCAGAAGACTGGTCTCATGGAAAAGCAAGTTCGAATTATCAGCAAGACAGCCTCTGCTTACGGGTATCCACTCCTCGTCAAGCAACTGCTCAACACGACCTTTTTGTATGCGCCAAATCAGGAGATCGTGTACCAGGACAAGGTCCGTCACACGTACCGTGACTTCTATGAGCGCATCCACAGACTTGCCGGTGGTTTGTCGGCTCTAGGAGTCGGGCCGGGAGATACGGTTGCGGTTTTGGACTGGGATTCGCACCGGTACCTTGAATGTTTCTTCGCGGTGCCCATGATGGGAGCAATTCTGCATACGGTGAATATTCGGCTCTCGCCTGAACAGATCCTCTTTACGATGAATCACGCGCAGGACGATGCTGTTCTGGTCCACGAGGATTTTCTTCCAGTCCTGGAGACCATTGCTCCACAACTCAAAACGGTCAAGCTCTTCATTCTCGTCAAAGACGGACCTGAGAAGCCCCAGACGTCGCTCCCAATTTCGATGGAATACGAGGAGCTGCTCACCTCTGCGGACCCTTCTTTTACGTTTCCTGACTTTGATGAGGATGCTCAGGCCACGACTTTCTATACGACCGGAACCACGGGCGAGCCCAAAGGGGTTTATTTCAGCCACCGCCAATTGGTCCTGCACACGCTGGGAGTCGCAGTTGCGGTATCCGGTTACACGACCCGGCCGCGGTTCCAATCCGCCGATGTGTACATGCCGATCACGCCCATGTTCCACGTCCATGCCTGGGGATTTCCTTTCGTCGCAACGTTGCTCGGCGCCAAGCAGGTCTATCCGGGGCGATACATCCCATCTCGCATCCTGGAGCTGATCCGAAAAGAAAAGGTGACCTTTTCCCACTGCGTTCCGACGATCCTTCACATGCTGATCAATGATCCGACAGCAGCTGAGGTTGATCTGCGCGGCTGGAAGGTCCATACCGGCGGCATGGCCCTCCCTAGAGGATTGGCCAAGCGGCTGCTGGACTTGGGGATCGACGTGTTCCACAGCTATGGGTTATCCGAGACATGCCCGATTCTCACATTGGGAATTCTGAAGCCGTTCATAATGAACTTGGACCGGGAAGGAGAGCTGGATTATCGCACCAAGACAGGTTTTCCTCTTCCACTGGTGGATTTGCGGATCATCGACGACCATGGAAAGCAGGTGCCCAGGGACGGCAAGTCTCCCGGAGAAATCGTCGTGCGCACGCCTTGGTGCACTCAGGGCTACTTCCAAGCTCCGGAACGTTCCGAAGAATTGTGGCGCGACGGATGGCTCCATACCGGCGATGTCGCAGTAATGGACGAACAGGGTTACGTGCTCATCACCGATCGGCTGAAAGACGCAATCAAGACCGGCGGAGAATGGATATCGTCCCTCACTCTGGAAAGCCTGCTCAGTCGCCATGAAGCGGTGTCCGAGTCGGCGGTAGTGGGAGTGCCGGACGAAAAGTGGGGTGAGCGGCCGGTCGCGCTGGTGGTGCTGAAAGACGAATGTAAGGATTCGACCTCGTCTGAAGATCTGAAGCGCTTTCTGGAACAGTTCGTCGCGGAAGGCACGATTTCGAAATGGGCCTTGCCCGATCGGATCTACTTTGTAGAAGAGATACCCAAGACCAGTGTGGGCAAGATGGACAAGAAGGTGATTCGGCAACAACTCCGGGACGGCAATCGTTAGTCCGGCCGCACTATCGCCATGCATCAATGGAAAGGTGGCAATATCGCCTTCGATAATTCCAGCCGTATAGCCAAAACCGTCCCCGCTTTCTTGCTTCGCGTCAGTCCTTCGGGAGAGTTCCGGAAACAGATGAAGATAGGGCTTGGCCGACTCTAACCCTTCTTTTTTTCCATTGCAGCGGCTGTACGGTAATAGTTAACAGTGGGCATGTTGATAGTGTTTTGGCTGAGGGCGAAGAACGAGACAGCCTTCATTTGATGCGCGGCCTTGTTGTCGGGATCGTTGGTGAGAACCATATCGCAGAGTTCCAGGGTCGCCTGATGTCTACCAGCCTTCTGGGCTTTTTCGGCTTGAGCCAGCACCTTTTCGGCTGAACCGGCCAGCTGAAGAATCTCGTGTCCCAACTCCTTTTTCGACAATGGCGACAAGTTAACGGGATCGCCATCGAACCAACCGACAATGCTATCGTAAATGGATCGCACGCAATAAGGCAAGCCACCGTAGTACTGCTTAAGGTAAGGCAGATCTGCTAGTTTCGGAGGTAAAGCCACTTGCGCGGCCGCTTCGTGAACCGGCTTATACTGGGCCACTGCTTCAAGTGTATAGTTGTATACATACTTGATCGCATCGCGATAGTTGCCAAGGACCTCCCTTATCTTTGACTTACCCTCGATATGGCTGCCATGGCAGGGCACGAGGAACTCCGGGGCGAGGGCCATTGCTTTGTCCTGGCTATTAGCCCAATCCATTACCGGTCGGTTCGACGTTCCGCGAATGGTATAGAGATTCGGGAAACATGGATAGTAATTGTCCGCACAGCAAACGAACTTCAGCTCCGGGACATGTACGATCAACTGGTCCGGAGTTTCTCCAGGTGCGTGAATCAAGTTGAAGGTCAAACCACCCTCATGGAACGAATACTTGTCCTTGAAGGTTTGGTTAGGGAAAATCAAGTCTTCTTTCTTGACATCTTCCCACATCAGGCGACCGGCCGTGACTTCGGGAGACGTGCCCGGCCACGGAAACCGCTCCTGGACTGGGAAGGAAAGGCCAAACATGGCTATTCCGCGAACGATCGCGCTCCGGCCGCGGGATTGCTGGAGCTTAACTTCCTTCATGAAATCCTCATGGGCGATTACCTTGAGTCCTTCTTGAAAGCAAGCCTTAGTCCCGCGAAAGTGGTCAGCGTGGTTATGAGTGTAGATGACCGCCTTGACAGGCTTTGGGCTGATCTTCCGGAACTCCGCCATTACAGTCTGAGCCACGGTCAGGCTCTCGGTGGTGTCGATGATGACCACACTGTCCGCTGTTTCCACCATGATCATATTGGCCAGAGCGTAATCAACAGCACAGAATACCCGGTCACTGACTTTGACCACGCGCGGCTTGGGTGCTTGGGTTAGGATGCGGTTCAGTTCCTCGCGCTCCTTCGAACACGGCATTTGATTCGGTGGCGTGTACTCATAGGCTTCCGCCTGTGTTGTCATGGCCGGCGTCACTACTAAAGACGTAGCCAAGGCCGCAGCGCTGGTTCCCAGAAAGCCTCTACGAGACACGTCTCTCATACTGTCCTCCTTGTAACTCTTAGCCGAAATATTGATGTGTGGTGTTCCCGAACTTACCTCACCACCGATCCGCCGGAATTATGCGGCGGTCTTGCCGTCTTGACTGTCTTGGGACTTTTGAGGGGAAGCCGGGTCGGCCTACTGACCTCGAAAAGATTTCCCTGGGGCGTCCCACGCGACCGCACGCAGGCAAAACCGTGGTCACGTTGATGAAAAGGCCCATTTTGTGCTGTGTCTGACCGTACCTCACCCTCGGTGACTCCGTCAAGCGTTTTTCCCACCGAGCTTGTCAGCCTAACACAGCACTGAGCCACGAGAAGGGATCCAGCCCGAAGGGTGACCTGACGCTTGCGCTCTCCAGGATAGAGCTCCCGAAGCTCCTTTCCGGCATGGTTCCGCTGGAGCTCTTAGAATCGACGGGCGAAGTCAACGCCACGGGAGACAAAGAAAAGGTCAAGGAGCTGCTGGGGCTGTTCGACCGGCTCAGTCCCGATTTCCCCATCGTGACGCACGAACCGATCAGCCTCGCGAAGTAGGGTCACCACGTTGGCAGGAGAGTTCGCGGATCCTATCCCATGTGGCGTCCTTGAGGTGAGCTTGCAGGCCAGCGCCCCCGAAGGAGGCGTTTCGTATACCCGTCGCCAAAAGTTCTGTCCGATTCGAAGCGGCCTAATACCGTCATTCCGGCGGAAGCCGGAATCCAGTCTTTCCAATCCTGCGTTCCGCGCGGGACTGGACCCCGGCTTTCGCCGGGGTGACGTGTGGTATCTAGGCCATTACTTTTGGGAAACGCGATAACGGGAAGGCCGTCCTCTTCTTACAGTTGGCAATAATCTGGCGTGTTGACTCGTTCAGTGGTGCTCTGCGTGGTTTATCCGGACCTTCAGTCGGCGTGCGAGTTCGGGAAATGCCTCGGGGAGTCCTTGGCCATTGTTTTGCACGAGCTTGGCAATTCTGAAGAAGACGATCTGGGCTTCACCCAGTTGGACAGAGATCTCCAGATCTCGACACAAATCGAGAAAACGGAGCACATGTTCAGGCGTCGCGCCAAGCCAGGGCGACTTGCCCAGTTTTGAGAGCAGGTTGATAACTCGAGACCTGATCAGCTTTTCCGCGGACGCGGTGTCAAGAGAAATGCGCCAAGAGCGAGCTTCTTCCAGGATTTGCTGGAGCCCATCCGGAAACACGCCTTTGGACAGCTTTGCCAGTTCATGATGTAAGCGCCGATTCAAGACGAACCGAGCCGCCGCGAGGAAGGTATCCGGAATTTCTATTCCCGTCTCCATAATCAACGCAATGAATTCTTTATTCTTTTCGTAGAAGTCCTCAAAGAGTCCTGCCTGCTCCTCGTACATCGTGCGTGTGACCCGATGGATGATCCGGGATCGTTCTTCGACGAAAAGATCGGGGAGCGCAAAATATGCTCCAGGGAAGTCGGCGTCCAAGGTTCGGATCAGTTCAGTGGATGACTGCCGCTGGAAAGAGTGTACTAACCCGTCCTTCAAGGCCGCGTAATTGTCTACTCCTGCCAGATCCTTCACCGAGCATCTCAGGTCAGCGCCTCCAAGATAGAGCAGGGTTGAAGCGAACGAGCGGCTTTCTAATGTTACGCTGTCCATAAGGGACATACGGCTGATCAAGAACAAGCGTTCGCCCGCCTTTTCCCTGGTCGAGTCCTGAATGTGAACACGGTAGCAGTATAAGTCGCTCTTTTCTCGGAGATCCTCGAACGCGGATAAGATCGTCGCGTGCGCAGCAACCTTGGGCAATTCAACTTTCTGCGGCCAGACTTTCTGCGCAAAGATCTCGTCTCCGCTCAGAAACGGCCGCTGATTGCTCCGGGCGTTGGAAAGCTCGTTAAGGAGATCGTCCTTCAGGTTCGGATCGAAGGATTCAGCAAGTTGCAGGACACGGGCCGCGTACTTGAGGATTTGGAGGGTTTCGATGCCCAGGATGTCGTCAAAGAACCAGCCGCAACTCGTATAGATCATCATGCGGTTGCGTTGCAATTCCAGCAGTTTGAGTGCCGTTACCTTTTCGCTGTCTTCTAGCCGCCGGCTCTGATGGCGCTGAAGGAACCTATTGACGTTCTTGCGCTTGTGGAGCAGCACGGAAACGTAGTCGTCGCGGGCTTGCCACGGATCTTTGAGAAAATCCTGTGCCAATCGGGCATAGATCGGGTCAACTCGATCTCGCAGCAGGTCCATAGCCCGCTTCAGTGAAACCCGCCATTTCTGGTCCCAGCCGGGCTTGTGGCCCACATTGCATCCGCAGTCCTCGCTCCATCGGCCCACACCGTGGGCGCAGCTCCATGCCGAGCGCTCAAGGATTTCCACTTCAGCCGTGGGTGGGCACTTCTCAAGGTATTCTCCATAGTTGGTCAATTGCACGCCCGGCTCCTCACTGAGCCGCGATATCGCAAATGCCAAAGCCATCTCGCCGAATCGATGATGGTGGCCGTAAGACTCGCCGTCCGTGGCGATATGGACAAGCTGGTTCCAGGCCCGAGTATCCGAAAAGGCCGTGAGCAAGCGGTTTTTGAACTCTTCGCCGCTATTGAGCAGGCGCTCGAACGCAATCGCCTGGGAAATGGGACCGTCATAGAAGAACAGAACGATGCTTCGGCCTTGCGATAGGTTGCAGATATAGGGCCTCGTGGGGTCGATCGCGGCTCCGTCCACGGTTATCCACTGACCGCGAGCCGATTCCCGGAACCTCCGGGCTTGGCGAGGGGCAAGTATGGTGAAGCGAATACCGTTTTGGACCAGAATTTCCAGGATTTCACTATCGACCGCGGTTTCGGGTAGCCACATGCCTTCCGGATCTCGTCCGAACCTATACTCGAAGTCTCTGATTCCCCAGAGAATTTCGGTCGCCTTATCCCTTGTGGAGGCTAACGGAAGTATGGTGTGGTGAAAAGCCTGAGCCAGCGCATTGCCGTGACCCGATCGGGTCCTGCGACTGGTTGCGTCCGCTTCGATTATGGCTTCGTACGTTTCCGGGTTATGCTCTTCAAGCCAAGGGAGGAGCGTTGGCCCAAAGTCGAAGCTAATGTGCTCATACGTGTTGACGATATCGACCAACCAGCCCTGCTCGTCCAATATCCTGGCGTGTGTATTCGGCGTGTAGCACTCTTCGGCGATCCGTTGGTTCCAGTCATGCCACGGATGGGCAGAATCCTGGACTTCGATCTCTTCCAACCACGGGTTCTCTCGGGGCGGCTGATAGAAATGGCCGTGTATGCAAATGTAGCGGAGAGAAGGGGGTTGCATGATTGACTCCTGCTGATCGGGCCCGTTTGAGGACGCGGATCAACGATCTACGACGCTGTTCTTATCGGCACCTACGGTTGTTGTACATGCATGTCAACAGAATGGCCCAATCCTGGGTAACACGAGACACCGACAAGATACGAGAATAGCCTTAACCGCGGCCAAGGAAAACCTTTTTTTGCCGCGATGCCAATGCGCCCTTAAAGAAGTAAAGGACGAGGGAAACTTCTTTGTGTAAAGAAGTTTCCCCCGGAGCCCCCTTCAAGA